>JBKPFQ010000018.1:0-6765 GCA_046728915.1 Actinomycetota bacterium
TGATCAGCCACTGGATCTTCGGCGGCGGCTGGTTGCAGGCAAACGTCGGCATGCAGGACTTCGCCGGCTCGACAGTCGTCCACTTGATCGGCGCAACCGGCGCGCTCGCCGCGCTGCTGCTCCTTGGCCCGCGGATCGGGACGTACACGTCGAAGGGGAAGCCCCGGGCGATCCCAGGGCACTCGATGCCGCTCGTGGGACTCGGCGTGCTGATCCTGTGGCTCGGCTGGTTCGGGTTCAACCCGGGCTCGACGCTCGCCGCGGTCGGCAACCGGTTCGCCGAGATCGTGGTCGTCACCAACCTGGCGGCGGCGGCCGGCGTGGTCTCCGCGGTGAGCGTGATGTACCTGAAGTCGAAGACGATCGACATCGGCATGGCCGGCAACGGCGCCATCGCCGCGCTGGTCGCGATCACGGCTCCCTCCGGCTACGTGGAGTACTGGGCCGCCCCGATCATCGGCGCGGTCGCCGGGGTGATCGTCGTCGTCGGCGTGCTGGCGATCGACAAGGTGCTGGACGACCCGGTGGGCGCCCTGTCGGCGCACGGCCTGGCCGGCGTCTGGGGCACGCTGTCGTGCGGCATCTTCACGGCGCCGCGTCTGGCCGAGCTCAACGGCGTCGGTGACGGCGGCATTTGGTACACGGGCAGCTTCAGCCAGCTGGGCGCGCAGGCGCTCGGGATCGCGGTGGCGTTCGGATGCGTGTTCGTCGTCTCCTATGCCACGTTCTGGCTGATCAAGAAGACGATCGGTCTGCGGGTCACGGCCGAGCAGGAGGACGCCGGCCTTGACATCTCCGAGCACGGCATGTACGGCTATCCCGAGCAGTTCATTCCGCAGCCGGAGTACTCGACCGGCCTGACCCCAGGTGTCGGTCCGGTTCCGACCGCCACTCCGGCGCCGGCCGCCGTCACGCAGATGGCGACCCAGCCGGAGACCCAGGGATAGGAGGATCCATCGATGAAGAGAATCGACGCATATATCCGCCACGAGGCGTTCGAGCCGATTCGCGCCGAGTTGCTCGATAAGGGGTTTCCCTCTCTCTCGATCAGCGAGGTCAAGGGATCGGGGCGCCAGAAGGGAGTCGTCGAGCACTATCGCGGCTCCACCCTCACCGTCAACGTGCGACCGAAGCTCCAGCTGATGATCGTCGTCGACGACGTGGACAAGTCCCTGGTGGTGGAGACCATCCTCAAGCACGCCCGCACGGGTGAGGTGGGCGACGGGAAGATCTTCGTCGCCAACATCGAGGAGGCGATCCGCATCCGGACCGGCGAAGAGGGCGAGAAGGTGCTCCAGGCACATTCAGAGGCGGAAATTCCGGCCTAGAGCAAGCAGCGGGCAGCGGGCAGAGGCTACGGTTTCGGGCGCTCTACCTGCTGCCTGCGGGCCTCAACCGCCGCAGACTCGATTCGAAACGGAGGAAGTAACCCAGATGGCAACCGCCACCACCCCGAGCACCAACCACAAGGACATCATCGCCCGCGCCGACGAGGACGGGGTCGAGTTCATCCGCCTCTGGTTCACGGACATCAACGGCCAGCTGAAGAGCTTCTCGGTCGGACGCGAGGAACTTGAGGGAGCGCTCGCCGACGGCATGGGCTTCGACGGCTCGTCGATCACCGGGTTCAACGCGATCGAGGAATCGGACATGATCGCGATGCCTGACCCCGAGACCTACACGCTGCTGCCGTGGCGGGTCAACGGCGAGAAGGGGAACGTCGCGCGGATGTTCTGCGACGTGCTGAAGCCCGGCGGTGAGCCCTACGAGGGCGACCCCAGGTTCGTCATGCGCCGGGCCCTTGCCCGGGCGAACGAGATGGGGTTCGACACCTTCAACCTGGGTCCGGAGCTCGAGTTCTTCTACTTTGCCTCGGACGAGCTCGGCGAGGACGACGCGCCGGCCATCCTCGACAAGGGCGGCTACTTCGACCTGACGACGCTGGATGCGGCCTCCGACCTGCGGCGCGACACGGTCAACGCGCTGAAGGCGGTCGGCATCCCGGTCGAGTACACGCACCACGAGGTGGGCCCGTCCCAGCACGAGATCGACATGCGCTACGCCGAGGGGCTGCGGATGTCGGACAACGCGATGACCTACCGGATCGTGGTCAAGGAGATCGCCGCGGAGCACGGGGTCTACGCGACCTTCATGCCGAAGCCTCTGTTCGGCGAGAACGGATCCGGGATGCACACCCACCAGTCCCAGTTCTAGGACGGGAAGAACGCGTTCTACGACGCCGACGGCGACCATCACCTCTCGGACGCCGCGAAGTCCTACATCGCCGGTCTCCTGCGCCACGCGCGCGAGATCGCGGCGCTGTTCGCCCCCAACGTCAACTCGTACAAGCGGTTGGTGCCCGGCTATGAGGCACCCGTCTACTGCGCGTGGTCGCAGCGGAACCGCTCGGCGCTCGTACGCGTGCCGGTCTACCACCCCGGCAAGGAGCAGGCGACGCGATGCGAACTGCGCTGCCCCGATCCCTCCTGCAACCCGTACCTGACGTTCGCCGCGATGCTCCATGCGGGCCTGGACGGGATTGAGCACGGGTACGAGTGCCCGGAGCCGATGGAGCGCAACCTGTACGAGCTCTCGCACGACGAGCGAATCGAGCGCGGCATCGAGCAGCTCCCGGAGACGCTCGGCGAGGCGATCGAGGTGCTGGCCGAGTCGGATCTCGTCCGCCAGGCGCTCGGCGATCACATCTTCGAGCGCTACGTCGAGCTGAAGCGCGGCGAATGGGAGGAGTACCGGGTCCAGGTCACGAGGTGGGAGCTCGACAAGTACCTGCCGATCCTGTAAGCGTCGACGGTCGGCGTAGCTCGCGGACGGGCCGCCGTCAAAGCGGCTTGGGCGGCTCCATGCCCCACTGCCTCATGCCTGCCTCGATCCGCTCGATCACAGACTCCACGACCTTCACCCGCGCGTATCGCTTCGAGTCGCCCTCCACCAGAACCCACGGCGCGTACGGCTGGTCGGTACGCGCCAGCATGTCCTCGACGGCCTCGGCGTACTGCTCCCGCTTCTCCCGGTTGCGCCAGTCCTCGTCTGTGAGCTTCCACGTCTTGAGGGGGTCGGTCTCGCGCTTGCGGAACCGCTTCAGCTGCTCGTCCGAGGAGATGTGCAGCCAGAACTTGACGAGGATCATCCCCTCGTTCGCGAGGCTCTGCTCGAAGGTGTTGATCTCCTCATAGGCCCGCAGCCACTGCTCGCGCGTCGCGAACCCCTCGACGCGCTCCGCCAGCACCCTGCCGTACCACGAGCGGTCGAACACGGCCATCCCACCCCATCCCGGTAGCACCGGAAAGAAGCGCCACAGGAAGTGGTGCCGCTTCTCGTCGGGCGTCGGCGCCGCGAATTGGACGACCCGCACGTGACGCGGGTCGATCTGAGCCACGAGGCGCTTGATCGCGCCCCCCTTGCCCGACGCGTCCCATCCCTCGAACACGACGCAGAGCGGCGGCCCGAGCCGCTGGTTGCCGATCAGCCCGCCAAGCGTCAGCCGGAGCTGGGTCAGGCGCTCCCAGCCGAGGTCGAGCGCCCGCTCCTCCTCCTTGCGGCTGAGCGACTTGGACAGATCGAGGTCGTCGAGGCGTCCCAAGGCGCCGATCCTCTCAGCTCAGTAGGGGTTGGGCAGCGGGCCGGGCGCCTCCGGCTTGTCGGTGGTGACGTTCAACGCCAGCGGCAGGGCGAGGGCGGCGAGGAAGATGAGGATGATCCCGATCCCGATCAGCCACCGGGAGCGGAACAGGTGGCCCGCGATCCCGATCGCGAAGCCCGCGATCATCAACGACACGTAGGCGCCGATCGAGTGCGGGAGGATCCCGGCGGCCGGCATCCGCTCATTATCATCGCCGGCATGCCTCAAAGCCCCGATCCCGGGTCCGTCGCCGACGTCAAGCGGGCCCTCGGCGAGGTCGGATACCTCGCCGACGAGCCCGCGGCGCTGGTCGCCTACCTCGCTCAGCGCCTGGGCAAGCCGGTGCTGGTCGAGGGCCCGGCGGGGGTGGGCAAAACCGAGCTGGCGAAGGCGGTATCGCGCGCGACGGAGCGTCAGCTGATCCGCCTCCAGTGCTACGAGGGCCTCGACGAGGCGAAGGCCCTGTACGAGTGGAACTACCGCAAGCAGCTCCTGCGGATCCAGGCGGAAGCCGCCGAGGGGGGGCAGCCTGCCTCAGACCCGGCCGCGCCCGGACGCGCAGCCGAGGACGCGGCCGGAAAGGTGATGGGGGACATCTTCAGCGAGGAGTTCCTGCTCACGCGGCCGCTGCTGCAGGCGATCGCCGAGCCCGAGCCGGTGGTCCTGCTGATCGACGAGATCGACAAGACCGACCAGGAGTTCGAGGCGATGCTGCTGGAGGTGCTGTCGGACTTCCAGATCTCGATCCCGGAGCTGGGGGTGATCGAGGCCCGCACCCACCCGATCGTGCTGCTCACCTCGAACAACTCCCGCGAGCTCACCGAGGCGCTGAAGCGCCGCTGCCTGTACCTGTGGCTCGATTATCCGGAGGTCGAGCGCGAGATGGAGATCGTCCGCCTGCACGCGCCGGAGCTCGACGAGCGCCTGGCCAGGCGCCTGGTCGAGGTGGTTCACCTGGTCCGCCAGCTCGATCTGAAGAAGCCGCCCTCGATCGCCGAGTCGATCGACTGGGCGCGCGCCCTGCTGCTGTTGGGCGCCGACGACATCGACGCCTCGCTCTTCGCTCGCACGATGAGCATCATCGTCAAGCACCGGACGGACATGGACCTGGTGGCCGAACGGGTCGGGATGAAGCTGGGCGGCGTGGAGGGGCTGGGCGCCGAAGCGGCCGGATGAGCTCGCTCCCGCCCGGGCTCGCGCCGCGGCTCGTCTCATTCTGCGAAGAGCTTCGCAGCGAGGGGGTGGCCATCGGCACCTCCGAGCTGCTCGACGCGTTCGCCGCCTTGGAGACGGTGCCGTGGACGCGTGAGGACGACTTCAGGGAGGCCCTCGCGGCGACGGTGGCCAAGTCCCAGGAGGACCGGCGGGTCTTCGAGCTCCTGTTCGACCGCTTTTTCTTCCGCGCCGCGGAGTCCGAGGCGCTTGAGCGCGGCATCGGCGAGGACCGGCGGTACGACGGCGGTGAGGGCCTGGACCTCGGTGAGCTGCGCGAGGCCGTGCGCCAGGCGATCGCCGACGGGAGCGACGGCGAGATGCGCGACCTCGCCCGACTCGCCATCGCCGCGTTCGGCCGCCGCGGTGAGGGCTCGGGCGTCATCGGCGTCGACGTGCAGCGCATCCGCCGCACGCTCGGCCTGCAAGCGCAGGGTCGGGGCGCGGAGGGCAGCGACGTGGAGCTCGACCGCGAGCAGATCAACCGGTTCGAGCGCCACTTGCGCCGCGAGCTCGAGCGCACGCTGATCGAGCGCACCGAGAAGCTCCCCCCCTCGCGCCCGCTGGCGGAGCTCGACCGGGCCCTTCCCACCAGCCCGTCCCAGGACCTCGCGGCCGTTCACCGCGCCGTCGCCCAGCTGAAGCGGCGCCTGGCGACCCTCGGGCACGAGCAGCGCGGCCGGCGCCGGGGCGCCGTGGTCGACATGCGGCGAACGATGCGCGCCTCGCTCGACACCGGGGGCGTCCCACTGCGGCTCAAGTACCGGCCCAAGCACCCGCGGCGACCGGAGATCTACGTGCTGTGCGACGTCTCGACCTCGGTGACGTCTGCGAGCGTCTTCTTCCTCTCCGTGCTCCACGCTCTGCATGACTCCTTCCGCAAGCTCCGGAGCTTCGTCTTCATCGAGCGGATCTCCGAGGTCACCGACGTCTTCGAGCGCGAGCGCGACTTTCGCTCGATCTCGGAGCGGATCAGCCGCGAGGGCGGCGTGGCCGACGTCTCGGGCTACACGGACTACGGGCGAGTCTGGCTCGAGTTCCTGGAGGAGATCGTCGACGACCTCGACCCACGCTCGACGGTGATCGTCCTGGGCGACGCGCGCACGAACGGGCGCGAGCCCCACGCGGAGGTCTTCGCCAGGATCACGGAGCGAGCGGGCCGCACCTTCTGGCTCAATCCCGAGCCGCGCCTGTACTGGAACTACGGCGATTCGGTGATGGCAGCGTACGAGCGGTATTGCACTGCGGCCTTCGAATGCTGGACCACGCGCCACCTGGAGGGATTCGTGAACGTGGTGGCGGGTGGCACCCCCCTCGTGGAGCAGGGATAGCGATTGCCAAGCACGCCATTTGACGCCTTATCGCCGCATAGCGGCAACAAAGCGTCAATCGTGCCTCCGGCCTTTCGCCGCTTGCCGCTTTCACGCGAAAGCGGAAGCGTTGTGGGCTGTCCGATTCACGGGGACACAGGATCCGCGGTGGCGGGGTGCTCACGCTGCGGAGACGAGGAACTCGTGGAGCCGGTTGACGAAGCCTGGCGCCGCAGCGACGAAGTGCCCGGCACCGGGCGCGACCAGCCGTTGGGCATCGAGGACTGCGGAGAGCGCGTCGCAGATCCGCTCCAGCCCTGGAGCGTGACCGCCCGAAGCCACCAGCGAGGGGATGCCCGCGTCCCGTACTAGCTCCAGCGCCGGGCGGGCCTCGCCCGGCAGACGGCCACCGTGGGCGCGACGGACTCCGCGGGCGATCTCGTCCGGGAGCGGCCCGTCATTCACTTCGGGCGCTCCCGCGAGACGAAGGAACTCGCGCAGGGTGGCCGCATCCGCCTCGAGGCCATGGGTCAGCACTGCGTTCCCCATACGCTCCAGGCGCGCTACTTCTGGGTCACCGGGAACCAAGTAGTAGAGCGGCGG
>JBKPFQ010000019.1:0-6660 GCA_046728915.1 Actinomycetota bacterium
GCAGATGGTCCGTGCCCTCGGTCCGCAGGCGGTTGGTCAGCGCGAAGTCGCGGTCGAAGTGGCGCATGTCGAGTGTGTCCGGGATCGCGGTCAGCTGGTGGACGATCACGTCCGGCCGCGCCCTGCCCACGGCCTCCGCGACCTGATCGGGGTCGAGCGCGTCCGCGACCACCGGCACCGCGCCCAGCTCATCGAGCATCGCCTGCTTTGACTCGCTGCGCGTCATGCCGTGAACCTCATGACCCGCGGCAATCAGACGCGGCACCAACTGCTGTCCGATCGCTCCCGTCGCGCCTGCCACAAACACTCTCATCACTGGCTCCTTGACCGAGGGCATCTACACCCCATAAGTCGAGACGGCCGCCCCGGCTGTGACACCTGCACGCACCCCGGCACGGGAAAGCGGACGCGCGGGGTCCCAAGGCTGGGTCCGGCTGGCGATGCCCGCACGACGAAGTCGCCCACAGTCAAGATCACCTCACGATCGGCATCGGGGACGAAGGCAAGCGCATCGTCGCCCAGGACGGCGAGATCCCACTAACGCCTTGCGAGAGATCTCGCCGGTCACCTCGAGGCCGATCCGCTTCTCGCCATCGGGACCGGTCTCGATCCCGCCGAGCTCAGCGGTGAGCTCGGCCTCGTTGGTCACGCCGTTGATCGAGAGGTCGCCGATGACGCGGAAGCTGTCCTCGTCGACCGGCTCGGTCCCCTTCGACCGGAAGCTGAGCTCGGGATGGCTCTCGGCTGAGAGGAAGTCCGGCGAGCGCAGGTGCTCGTCTCGCCGGGACTGGTTGGTGTCGACAGAGGCGGCGTCGACGCGGGAGTCGGCGAGGTCCTCGCCGATCTCGAGCGCGCCGTCGAACTGGCGGAACGTGCCGCGCACGGTAGAGATGCCCATCTGCTTGACCGCGAACCCGACACTGCTGAGGGCCTTGTCAACCTCCAGGTACCGGTGGGGATCCCGGTTCGGCTGAGGGTGCTGGTGGTCATGTTGGTTCCTCCTCGGGTCCGAGCGGCGCCGTTAGCCGCTTCGCCCTTACGACGAACGGAAGCGGCCGATTTCGACCCGGGAGGGGCAGTGTTCCGGAGAAAGACTGCTTCTCGCCGAGGAGGCGGACTTACCGGCGGCCACAGCGAGGCGGCGGCTCGGAGAGCTCGTCGCCGACCACGCCGCCGCCCGCGAAGGTGCGGGTAAGCGCGGTGACCCCTTCAAGTTTCGTTCCGCCACACCAAATCCTTAGGAAGAAGACGAAACCGAATCGGATGCCGACAGACTCGAGCTGCTTGACCGGATCGCCGATCGGGTGCCGAGCTGGACCTCGATCAGAACGAGGTCGAGTGGAAGACACTCGAAGACGGCCACGTTCAACCCGCCTTACGGCGAGGACCGCAACTACTGGAAGAGCCACTTCGTGGGCGAGCTTTCCGGACGAGCTGCTGAGTGAGCTGCTCGCGCGGATGGTCGCTCTGGGCGGCAGCCCGGGCAGGTGCTGATCGAGCCCCTCCACGGCACACCTAAGGACACTGACGGCACCAATGCGGCGGTCGGGTTCCGCCAAGCGGCTTTCAACGTGAGCGCGATGGCGCGCTGGCGGGACGCCGCCCTCGATGCGGAATCCATCGCGTGGGCGCGGGAGACCGCGGCCGCCGTGGAGCCGTCGTCAGTCAGTGGCGGCTATCTAAACTACATGCAGGCAGACGAGCCGATCGAGCGCGTGCGCGCCGCCTTTGGCGACGAAGCCTTCGCGCGCCTCCAAGCGCTGAAGCGACGGTACGACCCCAACAACGTCCTGCGCCGTAATCAGAACATCCCGCCGCTCGAGCCCCACGGTCGTCGAAGGCTGAGATCGCAGGAACGCAGTCGCTAGCCAGTCGCAGAGCAGCCGCGTGCACGCGAAGTCGCCGGTTGGGCGCCGGTCGACTACTCCTTCGAGGCGAGGCGCGAGCGGCGCCGGATTCAGCGGTGTGCCTGCCTTGGACGAGGATGAGGTCTGTCGGTTCGCGGCTCCGGGAGCCGCTCGCTTTCGCGAAATCGTGGAAGTCCGAGAGACGCGCGCCGTGCCAGCATGCGAGAGTCTGAGGCGACCCGCCAGCCGGATCAGCACTTTCCGAATTGGACGACGCATGAAAGTCAAGTCGACCCTGGACTCACCTCCTCCCGTTTGCGAGAGTTGGTGCCGGGCGCCGGTCCTGACGACGAGCTAATTTTCCGGCCGGCGGGATGCTTCCTTTCATAACCAGAGGGGGTGAGTCGCGATCCGCAGCAGCACGCTCGCTCCCGTCCGGACAACCAGCATGGTCGCCGTGCCGCGCCGACGACGAGGCATCGGGCCGCAGCCACCCGCTACGACCAAACCGCGCCTGCCTACCGAGCCACCGTCCGCATCGCCGGCATTTTCATCTAGCTCCGTGCCCGGCCGCCACAGCTCATGATCTACGGGACACCCCCGGCCAGCCGAGTTCGGCGAAGCTGAACAGCCGCTCCGGGGTCACCCGCAGCCATGCCGCTGCCCAGTCCAGGCTGACGCCGTCGTTGCGCAGCTCGCTGATCTCCCGGGCGTACTCCGGAACGGTCGCCAGCACCTCGGCGGGGCCCTCGGTGAGCACCGCAGCGTGGGTGTCGTGCTCACCCTCGATGACGGACAGCGCCAGCCACGGGTGGACCCGGACGTTGCGGAGTCGGGCCGCGCCGCCGAGCGTAGGGAGCCAGAACGCCTCCTCGTAGATGGAGAACAGCGTCGGTGCGGCGTGCGCACGCCCGTCGGGCCGGGTCGAGGACGCCAGTGCGTACGTCCGGCGCTCCAAGTACTCGGCCAGCTGGGGTCCGGTCATCCGCCGCTCCGGCGGGTACGCCTTGCGCATCGCCGGACCGGCCCGGCTGAAGGACGCCTCCTGCAGTCGGCCCAGCCACGCCGCCAGGGTCGGGTCAACCACGCTTCCAGTCCAATCGAGCAAGCGATGGCCCTCGGGGAGGGCGGATCTCGGTGGTCACCGGAGCCGAGCTCAGTCCTCAGCGCGCGGCCTTCTTCACGAGCGCGCGGATCCTTTTCTCTTCGGCGGCGGTCAGCTCCTTCAGGGCGAAGGAGGTCGGCCACATCGCGCCCTGGTCGAGGTTGGCGGCGTCGTTGAAGCCGAACGTCGCGTACCGCGCCTTGAACTTCTCCGCGTCCTGGAAGAAACAGACGACCTTGCCGTCCTTGTTGGCGTAGGCGGGCATCCCGTACCAGGTTCGTGGCGTGAGGTCCGGGGCGCTGGCCGTGACGATCGCATGGATCCGCTTGGCCATCGCGCGGTCCGACCCGGACATCTCCGCGATCTTCGCGCGCACCGCGCTCTCCCCCTCCCCCTTGCCCTTCAGCTCCTTGACGCGCTCCCTCATCGCGGCTCGTTCCTCGGCCGTGAGTCCCTTCGACGTCTCGCCGGTCGCGCCGGTGCTCGTGGACTTTCGCGTGCTCTTCTTAGCGGGCTTCTTAGTTGCCATTGCGAGTACCTCCTTGGGACGGCTCAGCGCAGCTCTTGGATGCGGATCAGGTTGCCGGCGGGATCGCGGACCGAGCAGTCGCGGATGCCGTATGGCTGGTCGGTCGGCTCCTGGACGACCTCGGCCTTGCCGGCCTGCAGCCGCTCGAAGACGCCGTCGACGTCGGGCGTCGCCAGGTTGATGCTGGCGAAGGTGCCCTTGGCCATCATCTCGGCGATCGTGCGGCGCTCCTCGTCGGTGATGCCGGGGGTTGCCTGCGGCGGATACAGGACGATGGAGGTGCCCGGCTGGTCGGCGGGGCCGACCGTGATCCAGTGCATCCCCCCGTAGTCGACGTCGTTGCGGACCTCGAAGCCGAGGGTGTCGCGATAGAACGCCACGGACATGTCGGGGTCGTCGTGGGGGAGCGGTGTCTGGTAGATGGTGATGTCCATGGCGGCCATGCTAGGTGCGGCTCGCCACCGGCGCTTCTCGATTCCTGATCGGTCGCGTCACCTGCTTCACCACGCACGGCGGCACCCCCCATCGCGCCGGCCGCCTGCTCTCGGTAGGCTGGGCGGCATGCCCACCAGCTCGGTGAAGCGAGTGCTGAAGGTGCCGAGCGAGGAGCAGCCGACCTCGAAGCAGATCTCGGTGACGCTCAGGTCGCCGGCGCGCAGCAGCGCCATGGCGCGCTCGATGCGCCGCGTCATCAGGTAGCCGTACGGCGACTCCCCGTAGGCGAGCCGGAACTGGCGGCTGAGGTGCCCGACCGACATGTGCGCGCCGCGGGCGAGCGCCTCGACGTCCAGCGGCTGCGCGTACTCCCGGTCGATCCGGTCGCGGACGCGGCGCAGCCACGCGAGGTCGCTCAGGTGCTTCGCCGCGGCGAGTCCGCTGGTCACCTGCGAGATCGTGCCACGTCGCAAGGATCAGCGGTCGTTTCGTGGTTTGGGTTCGGCCGACAGCGATGCTCGCTCGCCGCTGGTCGAGGCGCTGACTCGCTGGTGCCGGACCGGTGCGGACCTGCTGCCAGGCGAAACGTTGAGCTGGGTCGGCCGGCACCGCACCGACCGCCAATGAGCGGCCGCTCCCGAGTTGGACGACTTCGAGCGTCCTCGAGTTACCCCCGAGACGACCGCTCCGACGGCAAAACGAGTAGTCGACGTGGTCGAGCGAGCCGGCCAGGCAGATGATCGGTCGCTCGCAAGAGCGGGCGTGATCTTCAGGCGCCTGCTGCGGACGAGCCGGGAGCACTTCGCGGCCGGTGAGTCGCTATCGGAATGCGCGAGGAAGAGAAGCGCGGGTAGCGGATCCTCTACTACAGGTCCGGCGACTCCAGAAGGTCCATCCGGGCGACGAGGCCATCTTTGAGCCGGTAGCGGTGGCGAACGCGCGAATCGGAGAGCAGGTCACCGGTCCTGGCGTCGTGGACCACCTGATGGACGTCGACCGTGATGCTCCCGTCCGCCTCCTCGGTGAAGCCCTCGGGCTCGACTTTGCTCGCGATGGAGGCGAACTGTCTGTTCCAGTAGTCGCGGACTGCCGCCCGGCCGACTACCCGACCGCCTTCCCAGGCGTTCGGCCAATCGACCGCGGGATCCATCAACTCGATTGCGGCCCCGATATCGCGCGCGTTGAACGCACGGTAGGCGGACCGCAGCACCTGCTCGGCCTCGAAACCCTGGCGCTCGCTCATGCGGGCTCCCCGGAGTCCTCGTAGCGATCGTGAAAGCGCCACCAGTCGAACTTCGGCCCCCGCGGGCGACCCTCGGGAGTGTCCTCCCAATCCTCCTGGCGGCCGAGCGGGGTGCGGTCGAGGATGCTCCAGACCGTCCCAATGGCCTCCACCCCGCGCCAGTTGGTGAAGTAGGTGCGGTAAACGCGGCCATCTTCGTTGCGGATGAAGACGGTGAAGCCGAAGATCTCGCCGTCCTGGTGCTGGTCGGGCTGCGGCTCTGGCGGGGAGAAGCCGAAGTCGATCCCCAAGTCGCCCTTGCCGTCGGAGTACCAGGGGATCTCGTCCCAGCCCATCCGTCGCTTGAACGGCTCGAGCTTCTCGACCGGCGCGCGCGATACCAGCACGAAGGTGGTGTCGCGGGCGTGGAGGTGCGCGAGGTGGCCCACCTGGTCGACGAACATCGAGCAGCCGTCGCAGCCCTGCTCTTGGTTTGGGCCGAACATGAAGTGGTAGAGCGCGAGCTGGCGGCGCCCTTCGAACAGGTCGAGCAGGCTCACCTCCCCGTCCGGACCTTCGAAGCGGTAGTCCTTGGTGATCTCGTGCATCGGCTGGCGCCGGCGCTCGGCGGCCAGCCGGTCGCCCTCGCGCATGTGGGCCTTCTCACGGGCCAGCAGCTCCTCGTGGGCAAGCTGCCACTCCTGCTCGGAAACAACCTCGGGAAGGTTCATCGGCGCCTCCTTCGGGTTTGCGCAGTAGGACCAGCTTGACAGTCGAGGCTTGTCGGCAAGGAAAGCCGGCTGGCCGCACTCCTGGCCCCCGCCGAACTCGGGCCACTCTGCCAACATCTCGCGCAGCTGGGGCGCTCGAAGACGATCGTGCTGGTCGGCTCGACGGCCACGCCGGCCGCGACGGTCGGCTCGCCGGTAAACATGGAGACGTCGCCGATGAACGTGCCGCCGTTTATCCGCGCAAACCAGAGCTCCTCGTGCGGGCGGCGATCGATGATGTCGACCGTGCCATGCTCGATCACGAAGAAGGGTGCGTCGCGCATGCCTGATCGAAGAGCAGCTCGTCCTTCTCGTAGACGCGGCGCTCCCCCCGCGCCGCCAACCGCTCGATCTTGACCTCCGACAAGCGCGGAAAGAGGACCGGATCTGCGAGATCGGCGAACACCTCGCTCTTAACGCGACGCGGCATGTCGCAAGCGTGGCCGCCTCGATTCGGGCGTCAGGCGGCCCACGCGGCGCGCAGCAGTCCACGCGCGCGCAGCAGTTCGGCTCGATCAGCGAGCGAGGCAAGCGCCCGTCGATCTTCTTCGCCTGCGCCGGCTCGGGCCTGACCTACGACCACTTAGGTGGGTGAGATTTCGACCGGCCCACGCCGCTTCCTCCGCCTCGACGAGACGCTCGATTCTAGGCATCGACCGCTCGGAACCACCGCTCCGGCGACTCCCCGATCTCCGCGGTCCACGACCGCCACGCCGTGGGCGCCAGCCTGAGCGTGACGTCGTCCGACGCGG
>JBKPFQ010000020.1:0-7978 GCA_046728915.1 Actinomycetota bacterium
ACGAACGGCGGGTACCTCGTCACCATCCAGTAGTTGTAGGCGTTGCCACGAGCCTGCCACCGAAGCCCGATCCGGGCGATGTTGAACAGGCCCTCCGGGAACTGCTTGGTGAACAGGATCGTGAAGAAGGCGAAGAACGCCATGATCTCCGCCAGGAGGTAGACGAAGTACGCGACGAACAGGAACGGGATCACGAGCAGCCAGTGGACGAGCGGCCGCCAGCGGTTCACGTGCTCCGGGTACTCGATGTCGAAGTGCACCGGATAGTTCGGATCGTCGTCGAGGGTGAACGGCGGGTATGGGTCGACCATCAGAAATACGTAGGCGGTCACCCTGTATGCCCATCGGTGCACGCCGACCATGAAATTGAACATGCCCTCCGGATAGCGCCCCGTGAACAGCACCGCGAAGAACGAGACGATGATCACGAAGAGAGCCCCGATCCCCAACACGATCAGCGCGAGGTAGTGCGGGATCGCGAGCAGCCACTTGATCAGCGGCATGAACCGGCTGTACTCCTCCTGCCGCTCGATGTCGAGCTGCACGGGGTAGTCCGCCGCGGGACTAACCGCGGTCGGCGGCGCGGCTGGAGGCGGCTGCGCGGGCGGCTGAGCCCCTCCCGTAGGGCCGGTTGGCGCCTCTGGCGCTCCCGGCGTCTCAGGCGTTTCGGTCATCTCCCCTCCTCGGGTCGTCCGCCTGCAACCGGTCCGCGGTCGCGAGCGGCTTGCTGAATCGCGCGCATCATCTCACGTGCGTCGGCGGTGGACGTGAAATTTCCGTCGCAGCCGGAAACCGCATGGGCAAGCGGTAACCGGCGCGCGGCGCGCGACTCTAGGTTCCGTCGCCCTCGATCCAGGGCATCATCTTGCGGAGCTCCGAGCCCACCTGCTCGACTTGGTGACCCGCGGCCTCCTCCCGCAGTCGCTGGAAATTCTCCGCCCCCGCGCGGTTCTCGGCGATCCACTCGCGGGCGAACTCACCCGACTGGATGTCCGCCAGGACCTGACCCATCGCCGCCCGGGTCTCGTCGCCGATCACGCGCTTGCCGCGCGTCATGTCGCCGTACTCCGCCGTGTTGGAGATCGAGTGGCGCATCCCCTGGACCCCCTTCTCGTACATCAGGTCCACGATCAGCTTCAGCTCGTGGAGGCACTCGAAGTACGCGAGCCGCGGGTCGTAGCCGGCCTCCACGAGCGTCTCGAACCCGGCCCGGACGAGCTCGGTGGCGCCGCCGCACAACACCGCCTGCTCCCCGAACAGGTCGGTCTCGCACTCGTCCTTGAACGTCGTGGAGATCACCCCAGCGCGGGTGCCGCCGATCCCCTTCGCGTAGGCGAGGACCAGGTCGCGCGCGTTGCCAGTCGCATCCTGGTGCACCGCCATCAGGCAGGGGACGCCGCGGCCCTCCGCGAACTGGCGGCGGACCAGGTGGCCGGGGCCCTTGGGCGCGACCATGCCGACGTCGACCTCGGCCGGTGGCTCGATCTGCCCGAAGTGGATCGAGAAACCATGCGCGAACATCAGGAGGTTCCCGGGTGCGATTCCGTCGCGGATCTCCGCGTCCCAGACCTCGGCCTGCTTCTCGTCCGGAAGCAGGATCATCACTACGTCGCCGCGGCTCGCCGCCTGCGGGACGTCCAGGACCTCGAGGCCCTCCCCCTCCGCCTCCGCGCGGCTCGCCGAATCCGGGCGCAGCCCCACCACGACCTCGGACCCCGTGTCCCGGAGGTTCAGCGCGTGAGCATGGCCCTGTGACCCGTACCCGAGGATCGCGATCGTCTTGCCCTCGAGATGCCCCAGGTCGGCGTCGCCGCCGTAGAAGATGTCCTTGTCGCTCATGCGCCTGATGCTATGCGTCCGGGCGCTCGATGAACCACTCCGTGAACTCGCGGCACCGGCCCTCGCCGTCGAACCGCATCACGTAACAGTTGTCGTAGACCTTCTCCAGCGGGCCGCCCGGGCGCTCGAAGTACGTGCTGGACCCCGTCGCCACGGCGATGTCGCCATCGACCGCGACCGGGCTGTAGGCGGCGTCGTAGGTGCCCTCGGGATCCCTGGTCGAGGCACCCTCGTGCTCGCCCAGCCACGACTCGACGACCGCCTCGCGCCCCCGGATCGGGTCGTCGTATGGGTGATAGCGGTACTCGACGTCCTCGGCGAACAGCGCCGCGATCCGGTCGCGGTCGTACGTCTTCCATGCCTCCACGTACTCGTCCAGCCAGCGGGCCACGTCCGCTCTGTCCATCGCCTTCTCCTTTCAGCGCAACGCGCGCCGCAGCAGTTTCCCTGATGCGGTGCGAGGCAGCTCGGCCACGAACTCGAACCGCTTCGGGACCTTGTACCGCGCCAACGACTCGGCGCAGTGATCTCGCAACTCCGCCGGGCCGGCCGCCGCACCCTCCCGCAGGACCACGACGGCCTCGACGGCCTCCTGCCATTCCGGGTCCACCCGCCCGACGGCGGCCGCATCGGCGACGTCGGGGTGCCGCAAGAGGACCTCCTCGACCTCGGCGGGCAGCACGTTCTCCCCGCCGGAGACGATCACGTCACCCAGCCTGTCCTCGACGTACAGGAAGCCCTCGTCGTCGATACGGCCCAGATCACCGGTGTGAAACCAACCGTCCTCGTCGGCGCATCCCGGCGCCACGACGGGGCCCTGCACGCAGATCTCACCGTCCGAGATGCGCAGGTGGGTGGTCAGGAGCGGCCGCCCGGCCGAGCAGAGCTTTCGGCGGGCGTCCTGGGGCGCCAGCGTCGTGACCTGCGAGGCGGTCTCCGTGAGCCCGTACGTCTGCACGACCGACGCGCCCCGGCCCATCGCCTCCTCCAGGATCTCCATGGGGACCGGCCCGCCGCCCACGAGGATCGCCCGCGGCCCGGAGAGATCCACCCCGGCGTCCAGCAGGCGCACGAGCTGGGTCGTGACGAGGGACGCGAGCGTGATGCCGTCGCGCTCGAGCGCCCCGGCGACGCGGTCGATCTCGAAGCCGTCGTGCACCACGGCGCCGGTGCCGTAGATCACCGACCGCATCACGATCTCCAGGCCCGCCACGTGGTACAGCGGCAGGCAGCAGAGCCAGCGGTCCGCGGGATCCACGCCGAGATTGAACGCAGAGCCCACGGCGCTCCACAGGTGGTTGCCGTAGGTCAGCCCGACCGCGCGAGGGCGCCCGGAGGTGCCACTCGTGAGGATCCGGCAGTGGAGAGCCTCGAGGTGGTGCTCGCCGAGCAGCGGCAGGTCCGCCTCGCTCATCGTGACGTGGTCCGACTCGGTGATCACGAGCGCCGGCCCCGCGCGCTCGAGCTCCGCCTCCAGCTCCCCGGGAGCGAGGTCCGGGTTGAGCGGGTGCACCACGGCGCCCAGCTTCATCAGGGCGTGGACCAGGACCACGTACTCCAGGCCGCCCGGCCTGGCGATGGCGACGCTCGCCCCGCGGCGCACCCCGCGCGCCGCGAGCCTGCGCGCGGCCCTCGTCGCCTCAGCCTCGAGCTCGCCGTAGGCGAGCTCCACGCCGTCCGCGATCAGCGCCACGCGGTCGGGACACGTCTCCGCACGCTGCGCCAGCCAGTTGTCGAGGATCATCGCGTGAAGTCCCGGTTCGGCATCGGCAGGGATAATTCCGAACATGCCGATTCGCCACAAGGACGCCCCGCCCCAGGAGGAGCTCTACGCACCGATCGAGTGGGAGAGCGCCGGTGATTTCCAGGACATCCTGTACGAGCGCGCGGAGGGGATCGCGAGGATCACCATCAATCGCCCCGAGGTGCGAAACGCCTTTCGACCCCAGACCCTGGCGGAGCTCCGCGAGGCATTCGCCCGGGCGCGAGACGACCTCGAGGTCGCCGCGATCGTGTTCACAGGGGCCGGCGACGAAGCGTTCTGCTCCGGCGGCGACCAGCGGATCCGCGGCGACGACGGCTACATCGGCGATGACGAGGTGGCCAAGAGCGGGGTCGGGCGCCTCGACGTGGGCGACCTCCACGTGCAGATCCGCCGCACTCCCAAGCCCGTGATCGCGGCGGTCGCCGGTTACGCGGTGGGCGGCGGCCACATCCTCCATCTGGTCTGCGACCTCACCATCGCGGCCGACAACGCCCGCTTCGGCCAGACCGGCCCCCGCGTCGGCAGCTTCGACGGCGGCTTCGGCGCCGCGCTCCTGGCCCGGAACGTCGGAGTGAAGCGGGCCAAGGAGGTGTGGTTCCTCTGCCGGCTGTACGACGCGGAGGAGGCGCTTCAGATGGGGCTCGTCAACGCCGTCGTCCCCGCCGCGGACCTCGAGCGCGAAACGGTCGCCTGGTGCCGTGAGATGTCCCGCCTGTCACCACTGGCGCTGCGACTGCTGAAGGCGAGCTTCAACGCCGCCGAGGACGGGCTGACCGGGCTCCAGCAGCTGGCCCACGACGCCACCCTCCTCTTCTACATGACCGAGGAGGGTCAGGAGGGACGCAACGCGTACGTGGAGCGCCGCCCGCCGGACTTCGGCAAGTACCCACGGAGACCGTAGTCATTCAACCCCGCCGCCCCCGGACGCGGGAGCGAGCGAGCGAGATTTCGATGTCTGGAGCGCGAGCGAGCGGGAGCAGAGGAGGCGGCGGGTGAGGTTGTGGATCATGGCGGCGCGGCCGCGGACGCTGCCGGCCGCGATCGCGCCCGTTCTGGTCGGAACCGCGGCGGCCGTGGAGCGCGTCGAGGACATTGGAGTGGGCGCATTCGTCGCAGCACTCGTGGGCAGCATCTTCATCCAGATCGGAACCAACCTCGCCAACGACTACTCGGACGCCAGGCGCGGCGCCGACACCGCCGACCGCCTGGGGCCGGTGCGGGTGACGTCCTCCGGGTTGGTCGCCCCGCGGCGGGTCCTGGTCGCGACCTGGATCGCGTTTGGCGTCGCGGTGGCGGCGGGCATCTACCTCGCCACCGTGGCCGGCGTCGTGATACTGATCGTGGGCGCCGCCTCGATCCTCGCGGGCGTCCTCTACACCGGCGGGCCGCGACCCTACGGCTACGCCGGCCTGGGCGAGCTCTTCGTCTTCCTGTTCTTCGGCCTCGTGGCGGTGAACGGCTCCTATTATGTGCAGCTCGAGCGCCTGGACTGGCTGCCCTTCGGCCTCTCGCTCGCGGTCGGCTTCCTCGCCACGGCCATCCTCGTCGTCAACAACGTCCGCGACATCGACACCGACCGCCGGGCGGGGAAGATGACCCTCGCCGTTCGACTCGGGCGCCAGCGAACGCGCAACCTGTATGCCACCCTGGTCGGCGCCGCGTTCGTCGCGGTGCCGGTGACCCTCCTGGCCACGGGTACACCCGCGTGGGGCCTGCTCGTGCTACTCGCCACCCCGATGGTCCATCGACCCCTGTCGACCGTGATGACCCGCACCGACGGACCCGCCTTGAACGGGGCACTCGCCGGTACCGGCGCGCTGCTCGCGGCATTCAGCCTGCTCCTCACCGCCGGGTTGTTGCTCGGCTCCTGAGCCATGAAGGTCGCCGCCCTCGATGCCGTGCCCTACGCGCTTCCGTTCCGGGATCCCTACGTCACGGCCCGGGGGCGGCTCGACCGGCGCGAGATGGTCCTGGTGCGCCTGCGCACCGACGCCGGCCTGGTCGGCCTCGGGGAGGCGGTCGCGATGTCGCTTCGCGGCGGTTCCGATACCCGGACGCTCGCGCGCGAGATCTCCGAGCTCGCCGGTCCGCAATTCGTGGGCCTCGATCTCGATGCCGATACGGGACGTGTCGAAGCCGTCGCGGGAATCTCCCCCGCCGCCAGCGCGGCATTGGACGTCGCCCGCCTTGACCTCGCGGCCAAGGCAGCCGACGTGCCCCTGTGGCGGATGTTGGGTGCCGACGGCATCCAGCCTGTCCACTGCAACGCGACGCTCGTCGCCGGCCCGCCGGCGGCGGTCGCGGCGGATGCGCAACGGTGGGCGGAGCGTGGCTTTTCGACCTTCAAGCTCAAGGTGGGCGTGCCCGGTGACGTCGGTCAGGTCGAGGCGGTGCGTCGGGCCGTGGGAGCCCAGGCGAGGATCCGCGTCGACGCGAACGGCGTTTGGACGCCGCAGGACGCGGTGCTGCGACTGACCGCGATGGAGCGCCACGGCATCGAGCTCGCCGAACAGCCCGCCGGCGACCTCGAGGATCTCGCGGCTGTCCGCAACCAGACGGCGATCCCGATCGCAGCCGATGAGAGCGTGAGCGACCCCGAGGACGCGCGACGCGCAAACGAGCTCGGCGCCTGCCAGCTGGCCACGGTGAAGCTCTCGAAGGTCGGCGGGATCGGTCCGGCCAGGCGGATCGCGGCCGAGCTGCCGACCTACCTCTCCAGCGCGCTCGACGGACCGGTGGGCATCGCCGCCGCGGCCCATCTTGCCCAGGTCCTGCGCCCGACCGCGCCCTGGGCGAACCTCGCCCAGGGGCTCGCCACACAGCTCCTGTTCGCGGCGACGATCGCCTCGGTCGAATGCGAGATCGGCGAGGGCCTGCTGCACTTACCCGATGGTCCCGGTCTGGGCGTCGAGATCGACGAATCGTTGCTGGAGCGTCACCGGATCTAGCCGCCGATGAACGGGCAGACGGGGCAGATCGTCGAGCTGCGAAACGGCACCAGGGCGTTGATCAGGCCCATCGAGCCTCGGGACCGCGCACGGCTGAACGAGGGTTTCGAAAGTGCCAGCGCCGAGTCGATCTTCATGCGCTTCCTCGGTCCCCAGCCACGGCTTTCGAGCAGCCAGCTCGACTATCTGACCGCGATCGATCACGTTCGCCACGAGGCGCTGATCGCGATCGATCCCGAGACGGGCCAGAGCTTCGGGACCGCCCGCTACGTCCGCAGCGAGGACGATCCCGGGACGGCGGAGTTCGCGGTTGGCGTGGGCGATCGATGGATGCGGATCGGCCTGGGCACGGCGCTGCTGAGCGCGCTGGCCAGCCGCGCCCGCGAAGCCGGGATCGTCCGATTCACCGGCCTGGTCCACGCGGAGAACACCGCGGTCAAGCGTCTGATCGAAAAGGTCGCGGGTCCCTACGAGGCCCGATGGGCGGGCCAGGGTGTCTTGGAGGTGGTGGTCGATCTGTAGGTGGGGCTGCGGCGGGGGGTGCCCGTTCCGCCCGCCGGGTACCGTTCGCGGCGGTGGATCCCACCAACCGCAATACCGCGCTGGCGTCCGCGATGGTCGAGGAGCTCGCGCGCTGCGGCGTTCGCAACGCTGCCCTCGCACCGGGTTCACGGTCCACCCCGCTCGCCCTGGCCCTGTGGCGCCAACCTGCGATCGAGGTCGCCGTGATCGTCGACGAGCGATCGGCGGGGTTTTTCGCCCTTGGCGCCGCCCAGGCAAGCGGGAGCCCGACCGCGGTGCTCTGCACGTCGGGAACGGCCACGGCGAACCTGCACCCGGCAGTTTGCGAGGCGGACGAGGCCGGGGTTTCCCTGATCGTTCTGACCGCTGACCGTCCCCCGGAGCTGAGGGGCATCGGTGCCGGCCAGACGATCGACCAGCTCAAGCTCTACGGCTCCGCCGTCCGCTGGTTCTGCGAGGTGGGCACGCATGACGCCGACGACGCCGGCCTCCTGCATTACCGCTCCGTCGCCTGCCGCGCCTACGCGGCAGCGCGCGGTGATCCGAGGCCCGGGCCAGTGCACCTGAACCTGGCCTGGCGTGACCCGCTCGGGCCGGAGCCCCGCGCCCAGGACGTGACGGCCACTTCCGAGCTTGCCCTCGAGGGCCGTGGCGAGCGGCCGCTGACCGCCGTGGCGAGCGGACCGCGCGGGGCCGACGACGCACTCCTCGACGAGCTCGCCGAGCGGATCGCGGCCTCGCCGCGCGGGGTGATCGTCGCCGGCCGGCAGCCCGATCCGGATCTGGCCGAGCCCCTGGCCGCGCTCGCCCGGCGATCGGGCTTCCCGATCCTCGCCGAGCCGACGTCGCAGCTGAGGCTCGGCCCGCACGATCTGAGCGCCCTCGTGTGGACGTACGACACGAT
>JBKPFQ010000021.1:0-12830 GCA_046728915.1 Actinomycetota bacterium
CGCGCATTGCGCGGGACCTGGCCGTCAGCGCCGCCCGCGACGTACTGACCCCGAAGGCCGCGGCCCTCGGACGGGCATTCAGCCCCGCTAGAGCGGATTGCGGGTGACAGGGCACCGCTACCTCCCCGCCTAGCACGGTCCAACGCAGATCCTAGAGGGTTGCGAGGATCCTCGCCGGTGTAGCCCGGCGGCCGTCGGAGAGGACGCGCCCGACGGCTAGACGGAAACCGCGGCGGGGGCGGGCCCGAGGTGACAGCGGACGACGGTGCCGCCTTTCGACGATCGGATCTGGACGAGGTCACAGAAGTGGTTGGCGATCCAGAGGCCGCGGCCGTCGTGCTGCTCGAGGTCCGGGCGAACGCGACCGACCATCGGATCCGAGATCGTCCCGCCGTCGGCAACCTCGCAGACCACCCCACCGTCCTGATTCCAGGCGCGCACCTTCCCTCTGCCGTCGCCGTGTCGCAGCACATTCGCGACCACCTCGTCCACGGCGAGGGCCAGCCCGTCAGCGCGATCGGGATTGATCCCCTCGGCGATTGCCTGATCCGCGACAAACCTGCGCGTCTGCTCCAGATCGGTCGCCGAATCGAATGCAATCTCGTCCGGCGTGACCGGTGGCTCCGGCAGCCGGCCGGCAAAGGGAGCCCGAGTGTCGGCGGGCTCCAGATAGGCGCCCGACTCGCGCCCGACGCCGTCCTCGTTGACGAGTGGATGGTTGCGCTCGGCGCCGGCGATGACCTCGGCGCTCAAGGACTCGGTGTCGTATGGACACAGGAGCCACCAGGAGGGCCCGCGGGCGAACGCCAGGTTGAGCAGCGATTCGTGATGGTGGCACTCGGCGAGCTCAGCGGCGCCGCGCTCCGCGCAGATCGGCTCGCCGATCCCGCGCAACCGCCTCCCGTTCCCAGCGTTCGCGCTGACGAAGTCCCGCCAGGCGGGGATTATCAGCGCCGGGTTGTGGCCGATCTCGCGCATGTCGGCGAACAGGACCCGGTCGGCGGCGCCGTTCAAATGGCTCTTCAGCAGCTCGATCTTCTCGCCGTTGACGGCCACCAGGATGGGCTCGCCGAAGTCGACCGCATCGCGGATGAACGGCAACGTCCCGGCGAGGAATACGTCCTTGCCCGCATAGAAGAGCGCCTCGTGTCGAAAACCCGGCTTGACCACGGTGATCTACCTCTGCCCGGCTGGCCGGGCGGCCAAACCACGACTCGGGTCGTGCGTGGGGGCTCGTCAGTTCGCGGGACGAGTCGAGAAGGCCAGCCGCCACTCGTCGGAGGTCTCGCCGTCGATCGTCAGGCGCCACTCGAACCGGCCACTCGGCGGAAGCGCGAGCGGCCCGATGTTGATCGCCAGCGGGACATCGATCGGCGTCCCCGGGCGGACTCCCACCGGCCGCCCAACCTCGAACGCGCCCTCGATGGCGACGGGCTGCTCGTCGCCCTCGGGCGTCTCCGCGGCAACCGGCTGCCCGTCGCTGTCGATCAGCTCAAATCGGAACTCGTGCTGCACGTTAGTGCGATCCCAGGGCACCTGGATGTAGGCGGCGATCGCCGACGCCGCCGGGTCCGGCCCGGTGATCGACCAGCCGCCGCCCCGGATGTAGAGCTTCCCCTCAACGGCCTGCGCGGCATCGGCGAGCATCATCGTGACCTTCACGCCAGCATCCTCGCATGCGAGCTCTGGCCCCCGTTCCGCCGCCTATCATCAGGCGGCCGGGCGCGTAGCTCAGTGGGAGAGCGCTCGCTTCACACGCGAGAGGTCGCTGGTTCGAAACCAGCCGCGCCCATCGTCCCGATGGGCGCCGGGGCGGGTTTCTTCACACCACTCGCGTCCCTGCTCGTTCGAAACCAGCCGCGCCCATGTCCCGCATGGGCGCCGGAGTACCACGGATGGCCCGGCAGCGCCAGGCCACAGACAATGCGGCCAACGACTACGTGGGCTGCCTTTTCGCCCAGCGGCAAGAGAATCGCCTTCGAAAGCGACCGGGACGGCAACAACGAGATCTACGTGATGAAGGCGGACGGCTCGCGCGAGCAAAACGTGAGCCAAAACCCCGCTCACGAAAACGAGCGGCGGGGAGCTGTGAGAGGGAGACGGAGGCCCCTCGGATCAGCTGATAGAGGTCGATCGGCTATCCGCGAACTCGCCTCGAGGTGAGGCCTTCGAGAACAACCTCGACCGGCGATCGGCGGGTGCTTTTCGCGGTCTCCTCGCGCACATGCCTCACCTCCGTGGTCAGCTCACCGACTCGCTCACTGGCGACCGCAACCTGCTTCGCCAGGCTCGCGAGGTTCCTGCCCGCCGATCCAGCGTTTCCCCAGCGCGGCATCGTCATGCCGAGCATCTTTCGCGGCATATTGCGTCTCGCTCCCAGCACCAATCCACCGGCCAGGCCGCCAAGCGCTGCGCCGCCGGCGATCAGCGGTGTCTTGAGGCTCTTCGCCTTGCTCGCAACGCTGCCAGCTGCACGGCGAGATTGCCGCTTCGATGTCCCCCTGCGCTTCGATGCTGGTGACGAGTTGCCGCGTGTCCTGGATGCTGAGCTTGTTAGGCGGCTGGTTGTAGCTCGCCGCGGCGAACCACCGTTTCTCCGACGCGAAGATTGCGTACCGCGTGAGGTCGCCGCTCGACGGCGGTTGCCGGTCCCCTCCTGTGCCATCCTGCCGCTCCTTTCCCTGGATTCGATTATTCGAGTACTCGCTTTCGGAGAGCCCTACGCCCCCGAGGACTGAGCCCGCTCGTTAAGGGCATCAGCGTCGGCGGGATGGACAATCCGGGACCGCGCGCGCCATGTCACCCGCACGTCGCGATGGGTGACACCGGGCTCGACCTCATCGGGCAGATTCTCTCGCCCCGTGTCGAGCCGGGAGCGCTCGGCGGGCTCCCCCTCGAACCAGACCTTTGTCTCGGGCACGGTCTCGAAGCGGAGGCTCTTCGCTCGCACCGAGATGGAGACGTCCACGTCGGGGATCTCTTCCTCAGAGAGCTCGTCTCGCCGGTTCTTCTCCCGCTCGCTCATGACTCCTGCTGCGCCTGCTGGACGTCGCGAACGACTATGCGGCCCTCGGCGCCGGTTCCCTTCACGTCATCCAGATCAATGCCGCCCTCCTCGGCGGCCCGCAGCGCCGCCTCGGTTGCGTTGTGCTTCGTCGCTCGCCGCTGGCGCCGGCGCTCGCCAAGCTGCACCGCTTTGTGGGTCGCGGCGAGCCCAAGGTCCTTCGCCTCGTCCGACGCCGCTGAACCGATCTCCTTGGCGATCACCTTCGCGGCCTCCTTTGCCAGCTTCGTGCCGGTGATGCCGTTGCCGCCGTGGCCGCCGGAACCGCCGCCGCCGGCGAGCCCGCCCGGCAGTTGCCCGGCGCCCTGCCCGAGCTGTCCGAGGGTCTGACCGACGCCGCCAACCGCTTGACCCGCGCCCTGGCCAAGCCCACCGAGAGCCTGTCCTGTGCCTTCGCCGACGCCTTGGCCGACGTCGCCCAGGGCCTGGCCCGCGCCTTGGCCGACGCCCCTTCCGACGTCGCCGACCGCCTGACCCGCGCCGCTGCCGACGTCCTCAACGGCGCCACCGGCGCCCTTGCCGACGTCCTTCACCGCCCCCTCGGCGCCCTCGCCGACATCCTCAACGGCGTGCCCGGCCCCCTGGCCGATCTCACCGACGCCCTTTCCGACGCCGGACCCCAGCCTCTCGACGGAGCGCCCGATGCTCTGGATCAGCTCGGGGTTGCGGTCGAGGGTAGTCAGCACGCGATCGACGATCGCCGTCACGTGGTCGAGCCGGGCGCGCAGCAGCGCCTGGGCCTCCACCCCCTTGATGTTCAGTTCCACCTTTCCGAGCTCGGCATGAACGCCAACGCTCAGCTTGACGAGATCGAGCACCTCGGCGTGCAGCGAAACCCGCGCCATGAGGTTGTCCAGCTCGAAGTGGATCTCCTCGACCTCAACGACCGGAATGTCGACCAGTACATCCGGCTCATCCGAGTCGCTGATGGAGCCGGGGTGCAGCATGGTGTAGTCCTGGTACTCGCGCTCGGGGACCGTCGCCCCGCCGGTCTGGTTCTTGCCGCCTTCGTCGGTGCCGTACTTGAAAGGGCTTCCGGGCCGATCGCGGTCAGCGTCCTTAGCGGCCTGCCGCTGCTGGCTCGCCGACGTCCTGTTGCCGCTGCCCTGCGCGGTCCCGTTGCTTCCCTGGCCGGACTTGCGTGGAGCGCGCCTCTGAGAAGAATTGCCGTTGTTGGTGCCTTGACGCCCGCTGCTGCCCTGGCCGGACTTGCGCGCAGCGGGCCGCTTCTGAGAGGACGTGGAGCTCCCCCTACTGCTTCCCCTACTCGAGCCCTTGCCGCTACCCCGGCGTTGCTTGGTCTGCTGCTTTGCCATCTCGCACCCCTAATCCTTCGTGCGTCGACCTCCCGTCACGGTCCAGCTTCCCCTCCCTTGCCACGGCAAACATCCCCGCGTCCGGATTGGTCGCACCCCTACGGGGGTAATGGATCCCGACAACGGATTCCCATCAGGAGGAGGGAAATATGGCCCAGACCAAGACATCTACCCGCCGCGGCAGCCCGGCCAAGTCCTCGAGCTCCCGCTCGTCCACAGGAAGGTCAAAGAGTCGCTCGACCGCGCGCTCTTCGAGCAACGGATCGCGAAGCGGAAGTGCGGCGCGAAAGCAAAACGGATCAGCGACACGAAGCGGAAACTCGGCCCGGAAGCAGCCGAGCGCCGGACGCACTCGGACGCGTTCGGGCACGCGGTCGCGCGCCAGCAGCCGGGCGCGTTCGAGCGGTTCGAGCCCGAGGACGCGGTCGACCCGCTCCACAAATAGCCGCAGTACCTTTGGATCGGTCAGAGACACGGTCTCTTCGGGGGCTCAGAACACGGCTCAAGCCGTGGCGGGCGTCGTCAAGAAGGGCAAGACGCCTCTGATTGCGGGTGGTGCGGCAATCGCTGGCGTGACCGGGGCAGCGGTGACCGGGGCAGCGGTGCTCAACTCGCGATCCAGCCGCCGCAAAGTGCTTGGAGTAACGATGCCGCGGCGCAATTACCTCAAGGGGGTCGACGCTCGAAAGAACCTAAAGAAGGTCGACGCTCGAAAGATCGCCGGCGCCGTTACCGATGCCGCGAAGCGGGCCGATCGATTCGGTCAGCGGGTGAGCAACGTGGCGAACAGCGTCCAGACGGTGAGCGAGACCGCGGACAAGGCGGCAAAGAAGGTCTAGCGCCGGTCCATATGAGAATGGCGGTTCCAGATCGCCCTAAACCCGCGCGAGGTCAGCTGCGCGCCTCGTTGAGTGCCCGACGTACCGTGCCCGCAACGTAGTAGAGGCTCAGCGCGAAGAACAGCGCGCCAACGATCGCGCGCATCGCGTCTTCCTCCACGCCGGTCCGCTCGGATACCGACCGCGAGACGCTGGTTGCAACTTTTTCCCGCCAGCCGACGAGCGCTGTCTGGCCAAGTTCGGTGGCGTCCATTGGCGTCCCTTCGTCGTTTGCTCCCGTGCTTGCTAGTTACCCGATCAGTGCTCAGGGCAAGCCGGACCCTCGGAGTGCCCGTATCGAGGTGGGCATCTTCAAGCCGAGCCTGCAAAGAGCAGACGCTCCTTCGCCCTCGGGGAGCCGTCGACGTAGAAGCGTTCCGCCCAGCTGTCGTCAGGCCTTCAGGTAGAGGGTCGCGGTCGCTCGGGTGCCCGTGTCGGTGCCTCTCCTCCTTAGAGCGTCGGGGTGTTGTCCGACCGAAAGCTCCAGAACACCCGCTGCTCATCGAGGCTCAGGGGACGCCAGCGCTCGTGGTCCGGCTCCCAGACGTAGATGTGCACGTCGGCGATGCTGGGCACATCCTCGATGAGGTCCAGAATCTCGCGCGCGCCGACGTGCTCGGCGACCAGCTCGTGCTTGATCACGTTGACGAGCTTGAACCTACGAGGTTCCTGCGACGCCGCGGTTGGCGCTTCTCCTGCCTCGGCTACGGGCTCAGAGTCCGAGCGCTTGCGAGCAGCCGAGACCGGTCCACGCCGGTTCTGCAGGCGCCTTTGGCGCACGAGCCTCTCGAGCGGCACCATCTCCGCCCCGGTGCCCTTCGTCTCGGTGTCGAGCACCCAGACTTGTCCGCTTCTCTCCTTCTTGGTCACTCCAAATATCATAGATACTTGCGTAATCAAGAATCCGCGACTACGATGGCGCCGGTGCTCTACGCGGTTCGACTCCAGCGCGGCGGCCCCTGGGACTGGTCGCGGGATCTTCGCGAGCAGGACGGTTGGGACGAGCACGCGCGGTTCATGGATGTTCTCGTCGACGACGGATTCATCGTGCTCGGCGGGCCGTTGGAGGGAGATCGTGACGTGCTGCACATCGTGGAGGCGCCATCCGAGCAGGCGGTCCGTGAGCGGCTGGCGCAGGACAACTGGCACCAGAACGGCATGCTGCGCGTGAAGAGCATCGAGGGGTGGACGGTCCTCCTCGACGGGCTGCGCCCTAGTAGCTGACATCCGCGCCCTGCCCGTGGCGCTCGACGGTACCTTCCCGCCACATGATCCAAATCATCAGAACGCATCAGCGCGAGCCGTTCGTCGCGTCTGACGGGTCGATGGTCCGAGAGCTGGCCGGGCCGCCGTCGGCCACGGCTCGCAACCAGTCGCTCGCCGAGGCGACGGTGCCGCCCCAATCGGAGACCGTCGAGCACCTCCACCGCACCTCCGAGGAGATCTACTACTTCGTCGGCGGCGAAGGCCGGATGCGGCATGGCGACGAGGTGAGCTCCGTGCGCGCGGGCGAGGCGGTGGTCATTCCGCCGGGCACGCGGCACAAGCTGTGGAACCCGGGCCCGGAGCCGCTCGTGCTCCTCTGCTGCTGCGCACCGCCCTACTCGGACGACGACACGGTCCTCTGCGAGTGAAGCGGACCGGTTACCGCTTGACGCGGAAGCTGCCCCGCATGAACGGGTGCACGCGGCAGAAGTACGTGTAGGTGCCCGGGGAGAGGTTCTTCGGCGTCTTCCATGTGATCCGGCCGGTGGCGGGCGCGTTGAACGGCGGGTTCGTGCCGAGCTGTCCCGAGTCGAAGGTTCGCGGCCCGTTCGCGATCGGGTAGGCGATGCCCGTCTCGCGGTTACATGGTTCCTTGCAGCCGGTGATCGTGTGCCACGTGTTGCTCTTGGCGTCGTCGAGGTTCTCGAACGTCAAAGATTGGCCGGCGTGGATCGCGGGTGGGCGGCGATCGGCGCCCGACACATGAAGATCACCCTGTGAATACAGGTAGTCCTGGATCTCGACCGGGCCGCTTGCGAACGGGCCGTCCGGCAGAGCCAGCGGGTTGGGCATGCTGGTGCGCCCGCCGCCATGGTGGTTGTTCTCGGCCAGGTGCCCGTGGGTGAGGACTCCCTTCTTCGGGATCTTCTTGCTGAACGGACCGACCCCGCCGGCGTCGGTCCCGTTGTACACGGCCACGGGCATGATCCCCATCACCTCGTACCAGTCCGCGCGGCTCGTGTCGTAGGTCGCATGCACGCTCAGCTTGTCGCCGGGTCGTAGCTTGACTCGCCACTTCCGTGGCGTCGCTTTCATCGCAACGTCCCACGAGACCTCCCCCGCGGGCTCGTAGTAGTGGGCCCGGGACGTAAAGAGCTTGTTCCTCCGGGCGCCGCGCTTCACCGTGAGCTTGGTGTTCAGGCCGCCCGGGTGAAGGTGTCCGGCGGTGCCGATCAGGGTGACCGGATGGGTCGGACTCCAGGTCTGGTAGTTGCCGATCAGGTCCCGCTGCCTCCCCTTCGCCTGATCCGGGAACGTGTACTTCCCGTTCCTGCCATATCGCCGGAGCGCGTCGAACACGGGATAGAACCGATTCGAGACGCCGACCTGCGGCTGCGGCCCGGACACGTCCATCCATTGGGTGTGGACGGCTCGCATGTGAGCCGCTGCGGGCGCGGTGTCGGGGACGAAGTCGAGCCTCCAGACGATGTACACCTCGGCCTGCTCTCCGACGAGGTCGTGGAGCATGTCGTTCAGCAGCCACCGGTCGCTCGGGAGACTTCGCCATCCAAACCCCCTGGGCGCCTGGACTATCGTCTTCTCCTCGCCGACCGCAAACTGCGGGTTGCCGTTCACGACCCACACGGCGTGGTGGAGGTGGAGGACGTCGACCCGCGGCACCTTGCCGTTCGTGAAGACGAGCTCGGGATCGAACCGCGTGATGTAGCCGGGCTGGTGCGGGAAGAGGTTCGTCCCGTTCAGCCGGATGACGTTCTGTCCCGGATTGACCGTGATCGGCCCCGAGCAGTAGGTCAGGTGCTTGACGCCGTTGTAGTGAACGTGGGGGATCGCGCCCGGCTTGTTCTTGATCGGCGGGCAATTGGTGCCCGCGCGGGCGGTCGACGTCACACAGAACAACGCGGCCAGTGCGAGCAGCAGCCCGACGGCACATCCACTCGTGGCGAGACAACCTCCCCACCCTCGCTTCCCTGCGGACACGGGCATCGACGACAAAGCTAACAGGGCGGGACCGGCGCTGGCGTTTGCCCGCCGTCACTCACAGAACGGCGCCGGCGTCGGCGCCTCCCGGTGCCGCTGCCCCGAGCAGCGCTCGAGCCTCGCCAGGCGGACCGAGAGGCGGCGCCTCACGCGGACATAGCGGTGAGACCTCGCGCGATTTACGAGTTGATGGGGGTCGCGCTTCAGGTCGTAGAGCTCGTGCGGGCCGGCGGCGAGGTCGACGTAGAGATAACGGTGGGTCCGAATCGCCTCGTAGGCGCAGTTGCACTCCGGGTCCGGCGGGCGTTCGCCGGCACGCGCCGGGCCGGCACGCGCCGGAGTTGGGGTCCTCCGCGCGTCGATCTCGGCGAGCACGCCGCGGCCGGACCGCCACCTCCCTCCGCCGCCGAGCAGCGGTCCGAGGGTGCGGCCGTCCATTCGCCTGCAGTCAGCCGGCGGATTGCAGGGGGGAGCGGGCCCGGCAAACCGATTGACGTAATGGAGCATCGTGGGGGCGATGTCCTGGTTCGTCACCAGCGCGCCGCTCTTGGCCGCGGGCACGCCACTGCGAAACGCCGGCGGGACATACACGGCGAACGGCACCCGGAGCGCCGGCTCGTATTCCAGCCCCTTCCCAATCGGAACGCGATGCTCGCCGAAGAAGGAGCCGTTGTCGGAGAGATAGATGACGATGGTGTGCGAGAGCACCCCCTCGTCGCGTAGCTGCGACATCAGCTGTCCCACCCCGCGATCCACCTCGCTCATCGTCGCCAGGGTGCACCTCCAGCGGAGCGTCATCTTCGCGACCGTCGCCGCGTCCAACGGCGGGAGGTGGGCGACCCTCCACGGCTTGTCGGAGACGTTCCGCTCGTTGAATGAGGGCGGTTGGGGCAGCGTCGTGCCGGCGAAGCGCCGGTAGGTGGCCTCGTCCGGAGGCATGGGGTTGAGGCCCGCGCATGGACCCGAACTCAACGGGTTCACGTGCGGAGCGGAGTAGGCGACCCACGCGAAGAAGGGTCGTGGGCTCGCATCGCTATCGCGGATGAACATGCGCGCTTGGCGCGTCAGCACATCGGTCGAGTAGTCGGATCGATCCAGCCCGTAGTGGGTCAGGACTCCGTCGTCGCTCATCCAATAGCGGTAATACGTGGACTCCTCCTCCGTAAACGCAAACCAGCGGTCGAACCCCGGGGCCGGCTGAAACCCGCGGACGGCCTTGTAGTGATTGAGGAACTTGCCGAAGTAACCGGTTCGGTAGCCGGCATTCGTCAGCCAGGCCGGCAGGGTGTTCGAGCTGTCGGCGAGCGTGGCATAGCCCGGGTGGTTCGACCACACGTTGTGGTTGTGCGGGTACTGACCGGTGATGAGGCCGGCTCGGTCCGGGCAGCACAGCGGCGGCGCCGCGAGCGCGTTCGTGAACCTGGTCCCCGGGGTGACGATCCACCTGAACGTCTCGGGCATGAATCGCGCGCGGAAGCTGTTGGTTGCCTGGTCGTCGACGAGCACGAACAGGAAGTTCGGCGCGCCTGGGGCAAGGGACGTACCCGCGGTGCGGCCCGGATTTGCGCCGCCCGGCTCGATCGCGGCCGCGGCGCCCGCCCCAGCCATCAGCGTCACCGCCACCGCAAGCGTTCCTGCTCTCCGTCCTCCGCCTCGCACCCTGGCCCCTGGGGTTGACTGTAGTCGCTCCTCGGAGATATCAGACGGAACAGCGGCGTCGGCCAATTACGATCCGCGTCCATGGCGAGGGCCCCCGGGACCGGCTTGACCAGGGTGAGCGCGCTGCTGTCCATGGTTGCGCTGGCGGCGGTCGCGCTCTCGGACTTCCTCCTCACGGGATTTTGGGACCGCAACGCGATGGTCACCTCTGTCGTCGCAGACATACTGGTGCTGATCGTCGGGGTGGCGGTCGTGAACGAGTTTCTGGCGGCGCGCGCTCGGCGTGAGCGGAGGCTGCTGTCCGCGGTCGAGCATCCGGATCGTGGGGTCAGCCGTGCCTGGACTCGCCGACGTATAGCGCTCCGCCTGCCGGCTTAGGCCCGCGCGAAGGGGGTAGCAGAGCGACATGTCGACGATTCTCATCATCGCCATCGTCGTGGTGGCCGTGATCGTCGTGGTGGCGATCGCTCTGCTTCTGCGCCGCCGGGCCGCCGAGCGGCAACGCGTACGTGAGCAGCTGACGACCGAGGCCGCCGGTCACCGCCAGGAGGCGGACGCTCATGCCTCCCGGGCGCGAGAGCTCGGCGGGGACGTCGAGCGTCATGAGCGCGTGGCGAGCGAGCACGAGGAGGTGGCGCGGCGCCATGCGGAGCAGGCCGAGGAGCACGCCGCGCAGGCGAGAGAGAAATCCGAGCGGGTCTCGCGGGAGGGGCGGGCGGCAGCACGCCACGACGAGGAAGCTGCTCAGCGGGAGGACCAGCTCCGGTGACCGGTAGCGGGTCCCGCAAGCGAAGCGGAGAGCCATCATGACCATCGCCGTCATCGTGGGCGTGTGCGTGATCCTCCTGGTCCTCGCGTTCCTGTTCCCGCGGCTCTCCCGACACCCTCAGCGGGGCGTGGACAAGACCCTCGGGGCGGGCCAGCGCGCCGGCGGCAAGGCGCCGTCGAGGTTGGGTCAGTGGCTTCAGAAGCCCTTCAGCGCCTCGCGCAAGGCGACGAACAAGAGCGCCAACACCGGGCGTCGCGGGCGCGGCAAGCTGCCGGTCTAGGCGTCTCGACCCGGGAGCTCAGGCGGTTGCGAAGCGCTCGGCGGCCCGAGCCCGGGCCTTGGCCGCCTCGACCTCGCGGTCCCTGGGAGGCGCCGCGGTGACGAGTCGCTCAAGCAGGTCGCCCGAGACGCGTGCGACCTCGTCGACGGCCTCCTCGAAGGCCTCGGCGTTCGCCCGCGAGGGCTTGTTGAACCCGCTGATCTTGCGGACGTACTGAAGCGCGGCCGCCCGGATCTCCTCGTCGGTCGCGGCGGGCTCGTAGTTGTAGAGGGTGCGGATGTTTCGGCACATGTGCTGCTCCTATTGCTCTGGTTCCAGTTTGTCCGGAAGGCCGAAGGCCTGGAAGGCGATCTCGAGCTGCTGCGGGTCGGTCGGTTGCTCGGGCATCCGCGCGATGACCTCGCGGTCGGGGCTCTCGGGCGTTCGGATTATGAACGCGGTCACGTCGCTGATCTGCCGATCGCGGAGCGTGAGCACGTTCAGCGCGAACGGCATGTACGCCCCCTCGCCGGGGTCCCAGCTATAGAAGGCGAGTGCGGGCTGGCCGTTGGCCTGCACCCTTACCGGCCGCCAGCGCCATCGGCCCGAGAGCGGCGAGCCGGCGAGGAAGATGCCGATCTCCCCGCGCCCGCCGAACCAGGTGCGGAGCGGCGGCATCGAGAACGCCGCGTCCTCGGTGAGCATCCCCACCACCGCCTCCACGTCCCCCCGCTGCCAGGCGTCCACGTAGGCCTCGACGACCTCCCGCAGACCATCGTGGCCGAGCGCCCGCGCCGTCTCCTGCTGGCTCTGCTCCGGGAGCCGCCCCTCGACCGCAGCGCGCGCACGCTGGAGGGCGCTGTTCACCGACGCGGTCGTTGTGTCCAGCGTCTCCGCCGACTCCTTGGCCGAGAAGCCGAGCACGTCCCGGAGGATGAGCACAGCGCGCTGGTTGGCGGGGAGGTGCTGGAGGGCCGCGACGAAGGCCAACTCGACGGCCTCGCGCTGCTCGTAGCGGGCCTCGGGACCGGCCAAGCCGTCCTCGACGCCGAAATGCTCGTCGGCGTAGGGTTCGACCCAAACGGACTCGATGAGGGGCTCGCCAGGCCCGTCGTGCGGATCGGCCGCGGGGCCGTAGTCGATGGGCAGCACTCGCTTCGGGCGCTTGTCGATCATCGTGAGCGACGTGTTGGTCGCGATGCGGTAGAGCCAGGACCGCAGCGAGCTTCTCCCCTCGAAGCCGGGAAGACCCCGCCAGGCGCGCAGGAAGGTTTCCTGGAGCGCATCCTCAGCATCGTGGACGGAGCCGAGCATGCGGTAGCAGTGCGCCTGAAGCTCGCCTCGATACGGATCGACCAGGCGCTGATAGGCGCTCTCGTCGCCGTTGCGGGCAGCGGTGAGATCCCGCTCACCTGTGGTCGAGCTTGTGGATGGGGAGGGCATGCGTCTGGGAGACTAGACAGCGAGACCGCGCCAGGCTCATCGGCCGCGATTACTTTCCGCGCCGCCGTTGGTCATATGGGAGAGGCCATGGCGAGCGAACCTTCCAACCCGATCGTCCACCTGGAGCTGCACACCGGCGATCAGGGCGGTGCCTGCGAGTTCTACTCGCGCGTCTGCGGCTGGCGCTCGGAGCGGATCACCGCGGCCGGCGGCACGTACCTCTCCCTGGAGATGGGAA
>JBKPFQ010000022.1:0-10074 GCA_046728915.1 Actinomycetota bacterium
GACGGGCGCCCGATGCTCGTCCTGTGGGCCGACTCGGATCCGGTGCTGCCGTTCAAGGTGGGGGAGGCCTTCTCGCGCCTGATCGGCGCCGACCCGCCGACGAAGATCGAGAACGCCTCGCACTTCCTGCAGGAGGACGCGGGCGAGGAGATCGGCCGCCGGATCGCCACCTGGCTCAAGAGCTGACCCCCCGAGCAGCTTTTGGCACTTCAGGGACGCTATGGCGTACCTGAGCTGCCAAAACCGTTCGGAGCGGTGGTGCGGCACTCCTTCATTGCCTCGTCCAGTCGTTCGCTGAGGGCTCCGTGGAGGTCCCGCGCTGCGGGTGAGCGAGGCGCTCCCGTGCGCACGCCGAGCAGGTTCTTCGTCTCCAGCGGATCCCGCTCGAGGTCGTAGAGCTCGTACTCCGTTCGCCTGCGCCGGTTCGGGTCGAAGTAGAAGGCGTACTTGGCGTCGCGGGTCCGGATCGCGCGGATGCGGTTGGGCTGCCCGGGCGCGTTCTGCATCGCCGTTCCCGCCTGGTGGTCGTCGTACGTGAAGTGGATGGCGTCCTGGACCGAGGGCGCGGGCGCCGGATGGTTCAGAGCGGGGGAGAGGTCGACGCCCGCGCGCTCGGCGAGCTCGCGGTCGGGCCGTCCGATCGCAGCCAGGATCGGCGTCAGGTCGTGCCCGCGGAGATCGTTGGGAACGTCGCGGCCGCTCAGCCGCAACAGCGTCGGTAGGACGTCGGCGAGCGACGCAAGCGCATCGGTCGAGGCCGGCCGCCCGAACAGCGCCGGGCTCGAGAGAACGAGCGGGACGTTGATCGTCTCCTCGTAGTCGTTGAACATCTTCTGCCGCAGGCCGCCGTGGGCGAGCCCCATCTCGCCGTGGTCGGAGCAGCGGACGACCACGGTTCGAGCGCGGAGCGATGCTGGATCGTCCGCGCTCCCGAGCGCGTCGAGGAGGCGCCCCAGCTTGCCGTCGACCACGCGGTGCAGGTGGGCGTAGAAGTTGACGTAGTCGAGTTGGGCGGCGCGGTCGCTGAGGGGGCCCAGGTAGGCGGTCATCCCCATCCGGGCCAACGCGTGGACCGCCGGCTTGGTGCTCAGATCCTCCTCGACGGTTGGCGGGAGATTCACGCCGAGCTCTCGAAACTCCTCCGCTGCGTATCCGCCGCGGACGTACGAGGCCGGGTAGCCGAGGACGTCGTGAGGGTTGACGAGTGAGATGACCAGGCAGAACGGCTCCGGCAGGTCGGCGCGGCCGAGCCACCGCTCGGCCTGCGCCACATACACCTCGTCCCAGCCGGCTCCCTCCCCGGCGTTGCCGCCCCCGAAATGCTCGGCCTTGGCGTTCTCGCCGGCGTCCGGTGCCTCCCAGTCGGCGAAGCCGTAGTCCCGCGCGATGCGGGTCGCGTCGCCGTTGCTCCAGCCGCCCAGCAGCCCGCCGTCCCCGGATGGATGGGTCAGGTGCCACTTGCCCTTGTAGGCGACCGCGTATCCGGCCTCGCCGAGCAGGCTCGCGAGGTTGCCCATCCCGGGCGGGAGCACCGGCTCGTTGCCCGAGCGGGGCCCGAGGCGCAGTGCCCCGCGCGCGAACTGGGTGAGGACGCGGCGGGCCGGCGCCTCCGAGCGGCGCAGGATCCCGGCCGTGGTCGCCGCCACCGCCGGCCCGTTGCGCGGGTCCGGGTGCAGGTCGGCGGCGGTGAGCGTCAGCTCGACGCCGTGCTCCGCCGGATAGCGCCCGGTCAGGAGGGTCGCGCGGCTGGGGGAGCACATGGCCGTGTTGCAGAAGGCGTTGGTGAACGTCAACCCGGTGCGCGCGAGCTCGGCCTCGTTCGGCATGAGCTCGGCGAGCCAGGCGTGATCCCGCGGCCAGTGGCGCGGGTAGCGCTGCTGGTCGGTGATGACGAGGAGGATGTTGGGGGGCCGTCCCTGGCCGCCGGGCCCTGACATCAGCCAGCCTCCTCCGCCTGGTCGAGCGCCGCCCGCAGGGATGCGGCGATCGCCGCCGGATCCTCGATCTGCGGGTAGTGGCCGAGCTTGGGCAGCCTGTCGGTCGGGGCGCTCGGTCGCAGCTCGAGGAGGGCCTCCAGCACAGCCGTCGTCGCGACCGGGTCGCGAAGGCCCCACGCTAACGAGAGCGGCCCTCGCCAGTCGCGCACGGCGCCGTGCCAGCGCTCCGCGTAGCGCACCCGCTCGTCGATGTAGTGGATGAGACGGTGACCGAGGCGGTGCCCGCCATCGTGGGTCAGCAGCGACCACTGGTCGGCCGCCTCGGCGTCGGTCAGGGGGTGGGCTGGGCTGAAGAGCGCGCCGAACTCGCGCCGAAACACCGGCTCATTGGCGAGCCGGGCGGCGAATGGGCCGAGCGGACCTCGGAGGAGCTTCTGCGAGCGCGTGAGGCTCGCTCGCTCCACCACGATGCTGCCGTTGAACAGCAGCGCGCCCGCGATGCGGATTCCGAGCGTCCCCTCGATGTCGCGGGCGAACAGCTCGGTCGCCACCGACGTGCCCATGTCATGGGCGACCACGAAGACGGCCGCGCTTCCGAAGTGCGCATCGACGAGCGCCTCGGTGAGATCGGCCTGCCAGTCCAGCGTGTAGGCGTGGTCGCGAGGCTTCTCCGAGAGGCCGAAGCCGAGGAAGTCGAAGGCGAACGCTGCCCGCTCGCTCTCCACCTCCAGCAGGCCCCGCCAGTCGTACGAACTCGAGGGGAATCCGTGCAGGAGCACGAGCCGCGGGCCCGCGCCGTCGCGTTCGAATACGTGGATCCGTCGACCGCGAAAGAACTCCTCCCGTCCGCGACCCCGCCAGTCCTGGACGGCCGGCGTCAGCCCCCGGCCGCTCACGAGGGATGAGTGCGCGGCGAGGTGGCGAGGACGCGTCCGTCGGCGTCGATCGCCCGCACGGCGAAGGTGTTCGCGGAGCTCGCCAGGGAAATCCGTGTCTCGAAGCCGTCGCTCGCGGCCGAACCGACGGGATGAAGCGTGCCGCCGCTCGCCCCGGCGAGCACCTGCCACCGATCGACCGCGGTGGCGCCGTTCCAGCTCGCGAACACGGACACCCGTCCGGCACCGGTGCGGCGAACGGCGAGCGCCGGCAGCGTTCGGGGCGTCGCCCACCACCGGTGGCGGTAGGCGCGGTAGCTGCCGTCGTCCTTTGGGAGGCTGGCGTCGTAGAGGAGCCGCCCACCCGGGGAGAACTCGGAGAAGAACGGGGCCGAGCCGAAGCCCACGAACACGTTTCCGTCGGGACGCGTCTGGACGCTTCCCTCGCTCTGCGCCGAGGTGTGCTCCGAGCGGAGGTACTCGTCTGCGAGCCGGGCCGTGCCGCGATGCCTGTCGAGTTGGAGGACGAGGCCGCGGGAAGCCGGCGCCTTCTGCGGGGGGCCGGCCTCGTCGTCGAACAGGCTGACTCGATGCCCCGGCAGGAGCTGCGCGTCGTGCTGGAGCCAGAACCCGGCGCCGCGACGGAGCCGGAAGTCGCTCGCCTTGCCGCCAAGCGTCCACAGGATCCGCCCGCTAGCCCGGTCGATCTTGTAGATCGCGGACGTGTCGCGGGCGGACATCAGCACGCGCCCGCGCGGAAGCCGCTGGATCGAGTTGATGTGGAAGGCGTCGTACGAGCGGCTGTTCTCCGGCGTCGCGTAGGAGTCGGCGAGCGGGATGTGACCGTACGAGTGCCACTCCCACACGACAAGGCCGGTGCGGATGTCCACCTCCTGGATGATCGAGTCGAGGAGCGGCGAGAGCTCGTCGGGCGGGGTTCCCGGCAGGTGGACGAGCACCGGCGAGTACACCGTGAACAGGGCGTGGCCGCTGGGCGCGAGCGTGAATTCGTGAATGTCCATCTCGTAGCCGTTGCCGGCGTGCACCGTCCTGACGGTCCGGTAGGCGCGGTTCGCGATCACGCCCTTCCCCAGGCCGAAGGCGGACGGCGTCACGCCTCCCTGCCACCAGGTGAGCACGCGGCGGCCGCGGAATCTCTGCAGACGCAGGTTCGCCGCGACGTTGGGCGGGTCGAGCTGCTTGAACCAGACGAGATCCCCGTTGGCGTCGACGATCATGGGACCGCCGGGGCCCACGGGGTTGATCGTGAGGCTGCCGCCCGGGTGGACCACGGGCGACGGGAGCGGGGTCAGGAAGACACGGCCGCGGGTGTTCCCGCGCTTGTGGATGGAGATTCGCGGCGGAAGCAGGTCCGGCTCCGACACGAAGTGCTGGAGCTTGTCCGGCTGCTGCTTCGTGAGGTTGAGCGGCGGCTGGATCGGGCCCAGGTGCGCGATCGTGAACGAGCGTTGCACCGGGCGCAGATTCCGGATCCTCACGACGAGCCTGACCCGCTCGCCCTCGGCGAACGGCTCGCGGGGAACGAAGCTCGCGCCCCGCGCGTCCCAGTAGCGGCGCATCGTGCCGGGGTGCGCACCGGTGACGATTCCGATGGCCCGGACCGAGCGAATCCGGTGCGGCTTGACGCCGAGGATGCTGATCTGGGTCTCGGGCGAGGCGTCGGGCGTGCCGGGGGCGGGGGAGATGGTCGGTCTCTTGCCCGAAGCGAAGGCGGGGGTGAGGCCGATGCTGAGCGGGACGGCCGCCAGGAGGGCGATGACCGCGAGGCGAGCGACCTTCCGCGTGCCGGCGGGCCCGGAGTCCATGGTCACGCCGCGCCGGCCTGACCGGCAAGGCCGTCCCACAGGATCTCCAGCGCGCCGGCGGCACTGCTCGCCGGGTCCGCTCCGAGCGCTGCGGCCTGGACCGCGGGGAACATGCAGCCAGCGCTCAGCGAGAGGGCTGCGAGCCCCGCGTCGATGTCGGCTCTCACCTCGCCGCGTCGCCGGCCCTCCTCCAGGAGCTGGGCCACCAGTCCGATCACCGGTTGCGGATGATCGCCGACCAGCGCGGCGAAGCGCGCCGGGTTCGCGAAGACCTCGAGCAACGCGGCGCTGTGGAGGGCCGGTGGGAGGTCGGCAGACTCGAGCAGCGCGGCGAAGGTGCGCTCGATCACCGTCCTCACCTTGAGGCGTCGGTCGCGCAGACCCTGCTCCGCCACGGTGCGCACCCGGTCGCGGAAATGCCGTGCGGCGCCCTCCAGCAGGACGTCCTCCTTGCGCGGGAAGTAACGGAAAAACGTGGCCCAGCTCACGTCCGCGTCGGCGATCACATCCTCGACCCTGGTGTCGGCGACTCCGGCTTCGGCGTAACGCGCGATCGCGGCCTTGTAGAGGCGATCGCGCTTCTCGACGCCACGGGCCTGCGTCGGCGGCGCGGGAAGCGGTGACTGGCGCCCGCCGTGCCCGTAGCCGAGCAGCGTCCTGTCGTCGGTGATCGGATCCGCCCCATTAACCATATTCAATATGGTACATTACCGAACCGATATCGAGTATGCATTCAAAGCTAGCATGGAAGCCGGGGTCGAGGCACGCCTCGCGGCCGGGGAGCGGGATAGGATCGAGCCGAGGACGCATGGAGGCGCCCGACGGAGGAATCCAGTGACCGCCGCGGTAAGCAGACCTCGCCAGTTGAGGACAAGTCAGTGAGTGCAGCCCTTTACGCGATCGGCGGCACCTGCGTGCGCCACAAGTGGGTCGTCCTGCCGATGTGGCTCGCGGTCCTGATCGCGACCGTCCTGCTCGCGAATCACTTCGGCAGGAACACCAGCAACGACCTGACGCTGCCCGGGACCGGGTCGACGCAGGCGACCGACCTGCTCGACGCCGACCTCCCGGACCAGGCGAACGGGACCAACCCGGTCGCGATGCGGGCGCCGAGCGGCAAGCTCACCTCGTCCGCGAACAAGAAGGTCGTCCAGGACACGGTCGCCTCGCTGAAGAAGGCGCCGCACGTCACCAAGGCCGTCAGCCCGCTTAGCTCCCAGGGCTCCTCATTCCTGAGCAAGGACGAGACGATCGGCTACATCTCGCTCACGATCGGCCTGAGCCAGAGCGACATGACCGAGGAGCAGGCTCAGGAGATCATCGATCACGAGTCGCCGGCGACCGACGCCGGTTTCGAGATCGCGAACGGCGGCTATCTCGGCAACGCGGTTTCCAAGCCGGACGTCGAGTCCAGCGAGGTGATCGGCCTGATCGCCGCGGTGATCATCCTGCTGTTCACCTTCGGCACGGTGACGGCGATGTCCTTGCCGATCGTCACGGCGATCATCGGGGTCGGCACCGGCCTGGCTGCAATCGGCCTCCTGGGGCACGGCATCTCCGTGCCCACGGTGGGCCCGACGCTCGGAACCATGCTCGGGCTGGGCGTCGGCATCGACTACGCCCTGTTCATCGTCACCAGGCACAAGGGCTTCATGGAGCAGGGCCACCCCGTGGAGGAGGCGGCTGCGCGAGCAGTGGCCACGGCGGGCGGCGCCGTCGTGTTCGCGGGTGGGACGGTCGTTATCGCCCTGATATCGCTCGCCGTTGCGCAGATCCCGCTGGTCAGCGCGCTCGGCTACTCGGCGGCCGTCGTGGTGCTGATCGCCATCCTGACCGCGATCACGCTGATCCCCGCCCTGCTCGCGATCATCGGCACGCGGATCGACTCGCTCCGCGTCCCCTTCCTGAAACCTCCTCCGCACGATCACCGTCCGCACGGGTGGGCGCGCTGGGCGCGCTTCATCGGCCGTCATCCGATTCCGGCGATGCTGATCGCGGTCGCGATTCTCCTCGTGCTGGCGATCCCGGTCCTCAATCTGCAGCTCGGCCAGCAGAACAACGGCCAGTTGCCGAAGGACACGACGGTCCGGCAGTCCTACGACCTCCTCCGGGAGGGTTTCGGCCCGGGCGTCAACGGCCCGCTCCTGATCGCGGTGGATTTCGGCTCCGACAAGGCCCACAACGACCAGAAGAAGCTCGACCAGCTGCAGTCACAGCAGCAGAAGCAGGAGCAGCAGGCGGTGCAGCAGACCACCGCGCAGCTCGAGGCGCAGGGCGTCCCTCCCGATGAGGCGCAGTCGGAGGCCGAGCAGCAGGTGAAGTCCCAGCCGCCCACGAAGCAGGAAAAGCAGGCGCAGCAGCAGGAGCAGTTCCTCAAGACCAAGGCGAGCGATCCGCGCCTCGTCCACCTTCAGAACAAGATCGACAAGACCAATGGCGTCAAGGACGTCTCGCCGGCCGTCGTCGACAAGTCCGGCAGCGCCGCCTCGTTCACGGTCATTCCGACGACCGCGCCGTCAAGCGACGCGACCGAGGACCTCGTTCGCCACCTGCGCGACGCGGTGATCCCGGACGCCGACAAGGGGACGACGCTCACCTCGTACGTTGGCGGCCAGACCGCCTCGTACATCGACCTGGCCGATCGGATCGCCGACAAGCTGGTCCTGGTGATCGCGGTCGTGATCGCACTGGCGTTGATCCTCCTGTTGATTGCGTTCCGCTCGGTGGTCGTGCCGCTCACGTCCGCGCTCATGAACCTGCTGTCGGTGGCCGCGTCCTACGGCGTGCTGACCTTCGTGTTCCAGGAGGGGCACGGGGCGAGCCTCCTCGGCGTGGATGGAGGCGCGACGCCGATCGTGAGCTACGTGCCCCTGATGATGTTCGCGATCCTCTTCGGGCTCTCGATGGACTACCAGGTGTTCCTGCTCAGCCGGATGAGGGAGCACTTCGAGGAAACAGGTGACAACCACGAGGCGGTCGTCGACGGGCTCGCCGTCAGCGCTCGGGTGATCACCTCCGCGGCGCTGATCATGGTCTCCGTCTATACGAGCTTCATCCTCAACGGTCAGCCGGTGGTCAAGGAGTTCGGCCTCGGCCTCGCGGCGGCGATCGCTATCGACGCGACGATCGTCAGGTGTGTGCTCGTGCCCTCGGTGATGGTGCTGCTCGGGAAGCGCAACTGGTGGCTACCGCGCTTCCTCAGGCGGCTGCCGCGGGTGGGGATCGAGGGCGAGGACTACTTCAAGGCCCGCGATGCGGCGGCGGCGCCGGCAGGCGCGTCCAGTCCGCGGGCGTAAGCGGCCTACAGCTGGACGGCAACAGCCGAGGTGATCAGCTCGGCGAGGGGGCCCGTCGGGATGCCGGCGACCGTGCCGGTGCCCGAGGTGACCACGACGCGGCCCCCGTCGCTCTCGAGCTCCATGTCGAGGTCGATCGGGATGGAGCTTCGGCCGAGGACCCGGTCGCCCAGGTAGCTCAGCAGGGGCCCTCCCGGCAGGCCCAGGCGGGAGGTGCCATAGGCGGCGAGGTCGCTCGGGGTGGTTTGGCCACGCGTCATCAGGTGATACGGAGCCTCCGGCGCCGCTCGGGTGAGGTCGAATCTCGCGAGCCGGAAGGGCCCGGCGCGGAAGTGGTCCAGGTTCACCCCGACGCGGTCATAGCCGTCGAGATGGGAGAAGACCTCGGTGCTCTCGGACTCGGCGGTGAGATCCAGGCCGCTTCCGGTGACCGTGATCCGGCTCCCGTCGCCGAACAGCAGGCGGGCGGCTGGAAAGGCCGACATCGACACGTCCGCGGTGCCGCCCGCCACGGTGAGGCGGTCCTCCACGCGATGCTCGACGATGGGCGGGATCACGAGCTGGCTGATGCCGAGTACGGCAAGCAGCACCAGCGCGACGATCAGGAGGCGGCGAAGCATGGCCGTCAAAGGTTCGCAGCCCGACGCATGGACTCGCCCCCGGTGAGCTTGATGCGCATGGGGCGACACGGGCGCTGAGCGCCCGCGTCGCCCCCAGGAATCAGTTGTTGCCGGCGCCCTCGTCGGATGCCGAACCGTCGGCCTGCGAGTCGAGGACGTTGTAATTGCGGTCCATGTGCACGTCGACCTGGCTGCCGTCGGCCCGGGTGACCTCGACCTCGTAGTAGCCCTCCTCGTCGCGGATCTCGGTCCCGCTGACGTGGCCGCCGCCCGTCTCGTTGAGGGCAATGGTCTTCGCCCGGTCGAGCGCGCTGCCGGTGATGGGCTGATCGGTGCCGTTGTCGTCGCCGCCGCCCGTCGCTCCTGCGATCGCCGCGCCGCCGCCCGCGAGCGCAGCGACGGCCGCCGCCGCGACGAGTCCGCCCTTGAGTCGGCTGTTCATCTCGTACCTCCTTGTTCCGGGAAAAACGAGGCGCGACCGTACGGGCCGGCGATGAAATAAGCGTGAAAGGGCGGTCGCCGCTTTGGTCCTAATCCGCGCTGACCAGGGTCTGCGCCTTCCTCGCCCCGGCGACGTTTCCCTTGCGCTCGTAGATGCTCACTGCCTCAGTGGCCGCCCCGCGTGCCTCCTCCGGCCGGTCGGCGAGCTCCAGCACCTCCGCCAGGTCCAGGAGGACATCCGCATGCGCGACGACGAACTCGCTGTCCGCGGCGAGGGCGACTCCCTCACGGGCGAGCGCCTCGGCCTCCTCGATCCGCCCCCGCCTGGCGAGCACCCGAGCGGGGACCCCCCTGCGCTTGATCAGCCACTCGCGATCGGGGGCCGGCGTCTCGTCGATCGTTTCGAGCAGCGTGAAGGCGTCCTCGTGGCGCCCCTGCTCATAGACGGCGCGGAGCAGGTCCAGCATGGCGACCGTCAGGAACCAGCCCTCGCCGATCTCACGAAAGCCGTCCGCTGCGGCCCGCATGTCGCGCTCGGCCGACGCGGGGTCCCCCGCCAGCAACTCGATGTACCCGCTGTAGAGGTCCTGGACCGATGCCTGCCAGATCAGGCCCAGGTCTCGCGCCAGCGCCCGGCTCTCGTTGATGTGCCGGCGGGCCTCGTCGAAGCGGCCGCTCATAGCCTCGAGCGTCGTCACGAACCCCGAGAGGTTCGCGTCGAGCGTCCGGTTCTCCGGCTCGGCTTGGAGGAGTCGTTCGAGCCAGGCCAGTCCCTCCGTGACCGGCATCGGGCCGTGGATCAGGCAGAGGGCGATCTGTCCGAGCGCCCACCCGACTTCGCGGCGATTCCCGGCGCGGCGGGCGTAGTCCGCCGCGAGAGTCGCCGCATCGATCGTCTCACGAAGGCTTCCGTTGCACCAGTGAAGGTCCGACAGGACCATGTACCCTCGGGCGAGCCCGGTCTCGTCGCCGAGCTCGCCGAGGACCTCGATCGCCGTCTCCGTCTCCAGGGTCAGGGCGTCCAGGTCGATCCCTCCCGGGTCTCTGTACATCTCGATGCGCGGGCGCGTGATCGTGAC
>JBKPFQ010000023.1:0-8719 GCA_046728915.1 Actinomycetota bacterium
GGCGATGAGCGCGTTGGCCTCACCGGAATCGGTGAAGTAAAGGCGATCGGGCATACCCCGATCGTATCCTTGCGGCTTCTGACCGGCATCGCGTTACCCTGATTCGAGTTCGCTCGTTCAGTAGCGGAGGCGCCGGGCGCAAAGTGGCGCGCCCGGTTCGGGGAGCCTCGTTTCAGATGTCGCGTCCGCAGGACAACCGCCTTCCCTACATGCCAGGGATCGATGCGCTGCGGGCGATCGCGGTCCTCGCGGTGTTCTTCTACCACGTGAGCACCGGCGGCTGGATGCGCGGCGGCTTCCTGGGCGTCGACGTCTTCTTCGTGATCAGCGGCTACCTGATCACCTCCCTTCTGCTCAGCGAGTACCGGCGGGAGGGACACCTGAACGTCCCGCGGTTCTGGCTGCGGCGCGCCCGGCGGCTGCTCCCCGCGGTGGCGGTGATGATCGCCGTCACGCTGGTGGCCGCCGCGATCCTCACGCCCGGCGACGTCGCCGGCCTGCGCGGCGACGCCCTGGCTTCGCTCTTCTACGTCAACAACTGGCACCTCATCCTGAGCGATCAGTCCTACTTCCAGGAGTTCGCCCGCCCGTCGCTGTTCCGCCACCTGTGGTCGCTGTCCGTGGAGGAGCAGTTCTACCTGCTGTGGCCGCTCGTGTTCGCCGCCGGGATGTCCGTGTTCGGCAAGCGGCGGCTCCTGATCGGGGTGCTCGCCGGCGCGCTCGCGTCCACGCTCTTGATGATCATCCTGTTCGAGTCCCCCGATCCGGCCCGGGACTTCTACGGAACCGACACCCGGGCCGTTGGGCTGCTGCTGGGCGTGGCCCTAGCGATGGTGTGGCATCCGTCGCGGCTACGGCCGATCACCGGACGCGGCGCCCGCTGGATCCTCGACGGCGCGGGCGTCCTGGCGCTCGTGATGATCCTTCGCACCTTCCTCGAGGTTCACGACTTCGACCCGGGCCTCTACCGGGGCGGCTTCCTGCTGCTGGCCTTCTGGACGGCGCTGCTCGTGGGCGTGCTCGCGCACCCCGCGGCGCGGCTCGGAACCCTGCTCGGCAATCCGCCGCTCGTGTGGCTCGGCCTTCGCAGCTACAGCTTCTACCTGTGGCACTGGCCGGTGCTCGCGCTCACCCGGCCGGGCATCGACGTGCCGATGCACGGCCCGCTCCTTGCGGCGCTGCAGCTCGGGGTGACGCTCGGTCTCGCGGACCTCTCATACCGCTACGTCGAGCAGCCGTTCCGGCAGCGCCGGGACTCCAAATCGGCGCCCGCCTGGCTGGGCGTGGGCCGACCAGCGCTCGCGGCGGGGGTCGCGGCGACGGTCATCGTCGTCGGCTGGAGCGGAATCGTCTCCGGTGGCAGGCCACCTTTGCACACGGAGCTCGCGAGCGCCAAGGCGCGCTCCGAGCAGCTGGCGGCCAACGGCGGCGGGCAAGCCGGCGAGTCGAACGGCGACCGAGTCGTCATCCCCATCCTGCGAGATCCGCCGAGGGTCCTGGCGGTCGGGGATTCGGTCATGGCGGGTGCCGCAGACACGCTGCGCCGAACGTTCGGGGGCGATGCGGTCGTCGACGCGAAGGAGGCCCGCCAGCCGACCGACTACCCCTCGGTCGTCGACGCGTATCGGGACGCCGACCAGCTTCCGGATGACGTGATCGTGCAGATCGGCAACAACGGCCCGGTCTGGTACGACGACCTCGTCGCCCTGCAGGCGTCGCTCGCGGGGGTGTCCCACGTCTACCTCGTCAACGTGGAGGTCCCGCGCTCGTGGGAGGGCGAGGTGAACTCGGAGCTCGCCGAGTTCGTCGGGCAGTGGCCGGAGGCGACCGTGATCGACTGGCACAGCGCGGCGGCCGAGAACTCCGACCTGACCTACGATCAGATCCATCTGACGCCCGAAGGCGAGGCGCTCTACGCGTCGCTGATCGCCCACTCCATCGGATAAGGCGGAACCCCGCCGTTCGGCGGCTTCGTGCGTGGAGCGCGGCAGGCCGGGTAACCGGGGAGGCGTGGCAAGCGGATTCGAGACTGCGCGTCCCCGGTTCCCGGCGCTTCGATTCATGGCGGCGCTGAAGGCCGCGCGCGACTTCGGGCTCGATCCGGACGTGGCCGATTCCATCGCGTCGCGGTTCGATCCGCGCGTCCACGATCTGGAGCGCATCATCGACGCCGTCGCGGTCGCCCTGCTGGTGCAGGGTGCGCTCGAGGTGCCCGATGCCGTCTGAGATCACGGAACCGATCTGACAAGCGACGAAACGTTCGGCTGCCTCGCTTGACTCAGTCGCCGAGATCGAAGAGAGTTGCCGTCAACGATCCAAGACCTGTTCGTCGCCACGGCGGGCGCGTCCGCGGCCCTCGCGGGGCTGGTGTTCGTCGCGGTCTCGATCAACGTCGACCGGATCCTGAAGCTGGAGGGAATTCCGGAGCGGGCGCTCGAGACCGTGCTGAATTGTGTGAGACGGAGCACACGTCGGCCCGGAACCGGCGGCTCGACCGATCGCGTGCGCATACCCTTGACCTGGGATGAACGGAACCCCCGGTTCGAGCGAGCACGTCGACGTGCTGATCGTCGGCGCCGGCCTGTCCGGCATCGGCGCCGCATGTCACCTCCGACGGAGCCTGCCGGGCAAGTCCTTCGCGATCCTGGAGGCGCGCGACGACATGGGCGGTACCTGGGACCTCTTCCGCTATCCCGGGATTCGCTCCGACTCCGACATGTTCACGCTCGGCTACTCGTTTCGCCCCTGGCGAGAGGCCGAGGCCATCGCCGACGGCCCGGCGATCCTCCGGTACATCCGTGACGCCGCTCGCGATTACGGTGTCGAGGAGCGCATCCGCTTCGGCCACCGAGTGACGCGCGCGGAGTGGTCCACGCCGGATGCACGGTGGACGGTGTTCGCCGAGCGAACCGACACGGGCGAGGCCGTGACGCTGACCTGCGACTTCCTCTTCGCCTGCACCGGCTACTACCGGTACGACGAGGGCTATACCCCGGACTTCGACGGCACCGAGCGCTTCCGCGGCCAGATCGTCCACCCGCAGCAGTGGCCGGAGGATCTCGACTACGACGGCAAGCGCGTCGTCGTGATCGGCAGCGGCGCCACCGCGGTCACCCTGGTCCCGGCCATGGCCGAGCGCGCCGCCCACGTGACGATGCTGCAGCGCTCCCCCAGCTACGTGGTCTCGCTTCCCGGCAGCGACGGCATGGCCCAGGCCCTGGAGCGCCGACTTCCCGCGCGCGCGGCGTACGCCATCGTGCGCTGGAAGAACGTGCTGCGGCAGATGCTGGCCTTCAACGTCGCGCGCCGAGCGCCGCGGTTCGCGCGAAAGCTCGTGCGCAACTGGACGCAGAAGCAGCTGCCCGAGGGCTACGACGTCGACACCCACTTCAACCCGCCCTACGACCCCTGGGACCAGCGGCTGTGTCTAGTTCCAGACGGCGACCTGTTCGAGACGATCGCAAGGGGACGGGCGTCCATCGTCACCGACCGCATCGAGTCCTTCACCGAGCGCGGCATCGCTCTGGAGTCGGGAACGAAGCTCGATGCCGACGTCGTGGTGACCGCGACCGGCTTCAACCTCCTGCTGCTGGGCGGGATGGAGGTGGTCGTGGACGGCGAGAACGTCGACTTCTCGAAGCGCGTCGCCTACAAGGGGCTGATGCTCTCGGGCGTGCCGAACCTCGCGATGGCGCTCGGCTACACCAACGCCTCCTGGACGCTCAAGTGCGACCTGGTCGCGCAGTACGTGTGCCGCCTGCTGGCTCACATGGACCGCGAGGGGTACGCGATGTGCACGCCGCGGCCACCGGACCCCTCGCTCCCCACGGACCCCATCATCGACCTGAAGTCCGGTTACGTCATGCGCTCGATCGACCAGCTGCCGAAGCAGGGGCAATCGCTCCCCTGGCGCCTGCACCAGAACTACTTCCGCGACATCCGCCTGCTCAAGCGGGGCCCGGTGGATGACGCGATGACCTTCACGCGCGCACCGGCTTCACCGCGGACGGAGGAGGAGACGGGGCAGTCTGCCCTCGCCGCCTGAGGCGGCGGCCTCAGATCGGCTTCACGGCCACGGTCTCTTCGATCCCGGCCTCCGGGGTGACCAGGATCGCGCCCTCGCCGGTCGCGTAGGCCTCCTCCCCGTGGTGGACGACATCCATCCCCAGGGCCTCCTCGCGCTCGGCGCCCCGCAGCGGCATGACCAGTCCGATCAGCCGTAGGAGCACGTATGTGACGCCGAAGGCGTATGCGGGCGCGACGAGTGCCGCCAGCGCCTGGTCGCCGAGCTGGGCCGCGTTGCCGTAAACCAGGCCGTCCGAGATTCCGTTCCAGGCGAGCTGGGCGAAGAAGCCGATGAAGAGGATTCCGGTGAAGCCGGCGACGCCGTGGGCGGCCAGCACGTCCAGGGTCTCGTCGACCCGCGTTCGCGGCCGCAGCACGATGACCGCGTAGCAGGGCAGCGCACCCACGGCGCCCAGCAGCATCGCCCAGCCGGGGCTGATGAACCCGCCCGCCGGGGTGATCAGCACGCAGCCCACGATGATCGCCGTGGCCGCGCCGATCGCCGTCACCCTCCTGCCGCGCGCGAGGTCGAGCACGAACCAGACGACGAGGCTGCAGGCCGGTGTCAGGAGCGTATTGGTGAACGCGAGCACGCTGTTGTCGCCGGTCGAGAAGCCGCTGCCGCCGTTGAAGCCGAACCAGCCGAACCACAGCAGGCCGGCGCCGAGCAGGACGTACACGGCGTTGTGGGGCAGGAGCGCCTGGCGCCCGTAGTCCTTCCGAGCCCCCACCACCAGCGCGGCCGCCAGCGCCGAGAAGCCCGATCCCATCTCGACCGGGACGCCGCCGGCGAAGTCGAGCGTGCCGTTCGAGGCCAGCCAGCCGCCGCCGAAGGCCCAGTGCGCGAGCACGGCGTAGACGAGCACCGACCACAGTGCCGCGAATAGCAGGAAGGCCCCGAACCGCATCCGCTCGACCACCGCGCCCGAGATCAGCGCGACCGTGATGATGCAGAAGGTCGCCTGGAACGCCATGAAGACCAGGTGCGGGATCGTCGTCCCCTCCCGGGGGGCGAAGCCCACCTGGTGCAGGCCGGCATGGTTAAGGCCGCCGATCAGGTCTCCGGTCCCGTCGAACGCGAGCGAGTAGCCCACGAGGGCCCAGGTGACCATGGCGACGGCGATCGCCGCGATGCACATCATGAATGTGTTGAGCGTGTTCTTGGACCGCACGAGGCCCGCGTAGAAGAGCCCGAGCGCCGGAGTCATCATCAAGACCAGCGCGGTGGCCGTCAGCATCCAGGCCGTATCGCCGGTATCCACCTTGGCGGCGGCCGTCAGGATCGGGAGTCCCTTCACTTGCCCACCGGCGTCACGGCCTCGACGTCGGTCTCCGCCGTGCGGATGCGGACCGCGCGCTCGAGGGGCACGACGAAGATCTTGCCGTCGCCCACCTCGCCGGTGCGGGCGCCGGAGCAGAGGGCGTCGATGGTCGGCTGGACGAAGGGATCCGAGACGGCGATCTCGAAGCGGACCTTCTCGGAGAGCCCCATCTGAACCGTCGTGCCGCGGTAGGTCTCGACGCGCTCGAGCTCGCCGCCGTGACCCTGGACCCTGCTGAGCGAGAACCCGCGGACCTCGGCCCGGTAGAGCGCCTCAAGCACGTCGTTCGCCTTCTCGGGGCGAACGATTCCGATCACCAGCTTCACGACCCTCCTCCCATCGAGCGGGCGAGGCTAACGTCAGCCCTGGACGGCTTCTCGGGCGGCCAGCTCCTCTTCGGGGCGTGGCTGATCGCGCTCGGGATCTGAGCTAGCCGGCCGGCGGGAAGACCTCGCTCAGGAAGTGGGTCACGATCCAGGTGGCGACCCGCGCGGTCGCCCCGGAATGGTCGCGTGACGGGTTCAGCTCGACGACGTCGAAGCCGATCACGCGCCCGCGCCGCGCAACCGCGGCCAGGATCGCCCGCAGCTGGCGGTAGCCGAGTCCGCCGGGCTCCGGAAGCGAGTGGCCCGGCGCGATCGAAGAGTCGAGCACGTCCAGGTCGATCGAGACATACAGCGCGGCGGTCTCGGGAACGGTCTCTCGCACGACGGCCTCGGCCCCCCGCTCCAGCACGTCTAGGCTGGTCGCCCAGCGCCCGCCGAGCTCGCGCATCCCGTCGACCTCGGCGCGGTCCACGTTACGGATCCCCAGTGCTGTGACGGTCCCCACGAAGGGAAGCTCGGCCAGGCGGCGCAGCTGGCTCGCGCCCGTGAGGCGCGACCCGTCGAGCTCGTCGAGGAAGTCCGTGTGGGCGTCGACGTGGACGACGTCGAACTCGCCCCAGGGCTCCATGCCGCGGCCAAGCGGGTAGCTGATCGAGTGATCGCCGCCGATCGCGACCGTGAGCGCGTCGCGCTCGGCGATCCGGCGCGCGGTGCCGGTGATGCGCTCGTAGTTCCCCTCGGTGTCGGAGCCCTGGATCGCGACGTCGCCCGCGTCGGCCATCGTCACCCCGACCAGGCAGTCGCGGTCGGCCTCCACGTCGTACCAGCCCTCCGCACCAGGGTCCCCCTCGCCCTCGGTGAGGTGCGGGTAGTAGAACTGCACGGCGGACGCCTCGCGGGCCGCGGCGGGGCCGGCCCGCTGCCCGGTCGGCAGGCCGGGCTCCGGCGTCCCGCCGTCGTAAGGGACCCCGAGGAAGGCCACCTGCGCATCCAACTTGTCCAGGTCGCGCAGGCTCGGCACGCCGAAGAACGTCGTCGGCGCCCGGTGGATCAGCGATGCGCCATTGCCCACCCGGGCAGTCTCGCCGATGCGCGCGCCGCTCGCCTAGCCTGCCCTCCGGTAGGTCAGATCGAAGTCGATATCCCAGTGGCCGTCGTCCTCCGCCTTCTCCCAGCGCCCGGTGATCGTCCTCCCGTCGTCGGCGAACGTGCCGGTGAAACGCTGCGGGAACGGGTCCGGGGAGTCCCGCCACAGCTTCCACACGCCGTCCCTGAGGCTCATCTCGTAGGTCCGGTGGACGCCCCGCGAGTCGAAGTAGTGCTGGCGAAGCCCTCCGGCTTCCCCGCCCGCGCCGATGATGGCGATGCCGTCAGGAGCCTCGGGCATCTCGATCGTCCACCGCTCGATCAGGAAGGTTCTCCCCTCCAGCCACTCGAAGCTGACCCGGGCATCGCCGGGCCACGCGGGGCCACCCGGCGGACCCGCCTCCATCGTCCACTCCCCGACCAGGGCCTCGAGCGGCTCGAGCGCTGGATCTCGCCTGGACTCTTCCACAGGGTGCTCCTTCTATCGCCTGATCTGAGGACCGTCGCGGTTGCCGCAACTCATCGCTCTCGCCGTGCGATCACGGCGGCGGCAAATCCAGTCGCCAGATCCTTGACCAGCCTGTCAGGCGTCGCGAAGCCGGCCGCCTCGAGCGAGCCCGCGAGCTCCACGCCGAAGCGCTCCGCCGGCTCGGCCGACTTCCAACCTGGCGCCTGAGTGAAGAGATAGAGGCGACCGCCCGGTACGAGCCGCCGCCGGACGGCGTCCAATTCCTCTCCCCCCTCGTGCAGCGCTGCCACGTGGACGGCGAAGGCCTTGTCGTAGACCTCGTCCCCGAGGTCGGCCTCCGCGATGCTCGCGCCGATGAACCGCGCCTTGCGCGCATGACCTCGATTCCGCCTGCGCGCCATCTCGATCATCTTCGGCGACCGGTCGATCGCCGTCACCCGTCCGTCGTCGAGCCGCTCGCAGACCAGGGAGACGGCGACGCCATGGCCACATCCCACCTCGAGGATGCGATCCCCGGGGTCGACCTCGAGAACCTCGACCGCCCAGCGCAGCCGGTCCGATGCCTTGCTCGCCACGCGTCAATCATGGCGGGGTCGGGTGGGCTGTACGCTGGATGGATGCCGCTGCTCGCGCCGGGTAGGGCTCCGGTTGTGCCGCTTCGCGGTGAACTGCGCTACGGCCTCGAGCTCACGCGCCTGCTCGCCGATCGCGACTTCCGCCGTCCGCCTCGCCGATCGAACGGCCCCCCGGTGCTGCTCGTCCCCGGGTTCATGGCCGGGGATCAGTCGCTCGGCGTACTCGCCGGTTGGCTTCGCAGGCGTGGCTCGCCCACCGAAGGAACGGGCATGCTGCTCAACACCGATTGCGCGGAGCGCGCCGTGGGCCGGATCGAGGCGCGGCTTCGGCGCTTCGCCGAGCGCAGCGAGGGCCCGGTCGTCCTGATCGGTCAGAGCCGGGGCGGCGAGCTGGCGCGTGTGGTCGCGCTCCGCAACCCCGCCATCGTCGGCGCGCTGGTGATGCTCGGCGCCCCGGTGCTCAACCCGCTGAGCGTCGGACCCGCGGTGCTCGGGGCGGTGCGCTCGGTGGCGCGGCTCGGTGACCTCGGTGTGCCTGGGATGTTCTCGAGCGAATGCCGCGACGGCCCGTGCTGCGCCGCCTTCCGCGAGGACCTACGGGCTCCGCTTCCAGCGGGTGTCCGGGCCGTCTCGATCTACTCCCGAAGCGACGGGATCGTCTCGTGGGAGGCGTGTCTGGATCCGTCCGCAGAGCAGGTCGAGGTCGAGTCGAGCCACGGGGGCATGTCGGTGAACCCGCGCGTCTACCGCGTGGTCTCGGAGATCCTCGACCAGGAGGGGGATCGATGGACTGGATGAGCCCGATGGACGCGTCGTTCCTGCATATCGAGGGCCCGTCGACCCCCTTGCACATCGGCGGGGTGAGCATCTACGAGG
>JBKPFQ010000024.1:0-62343 GCA_046728915.1 Actinomycetota bacterium
GCGGCGTCGAGATCCGGCAGCTTCTGCTTGAGCTCGGCCACCGGAGCGAACAGGTCGCCCTGCTTGTCGACGCGCTTCAGCACGTCGCTCGCCTCGAAGCGGAGGACATCCGGGTCCTCGCGCTTCAGCGCGCGCTCGACCCCCTTCCACTCGACCGGGGTCGAGACGGTCGGATGCTCCCGGGCGCGGAGGGAGTAGACGGCCACCGTCGTCTTGTGCTCGTCGTTCTGGCTCCAGTCGACGAGGACCTTGCCCTTGCGGAGGTTCTTCGCCATCCGTGACACGACCAGCTCCGAATCGGCGCGCTCCAGGACCTGCGCGACCGCATGGGCGAACGGCTTCGTCTCCTCGTAGGTGATCTTGGTGTTGATCGGGACGTACACCTGAAGCCCCTTCGACCCGGACGTCTTGGGAAAGCTCTCGAGGTCGAGGTCGTCGAACAGCTCCCGTAGCCGCAGGCCCACGGTGCAGCACTCGAGGATCGTGGCCGGCGGGCCCGGGTCGAGGTCGAAGGCCAGGACGGTGGGCCGCTCGATCTCCTTCGCGCGCGAGAGCGAGGGGTGCAGCTCGAGCGACGCGAGCTGCGCGACCCAGATCAGCGTCGCCCGGTCGTCGCAGACGCAGTAGTCGATCTCGCCCTCGTTCCGGCCGCTCCAGATCGGCGCCGTGTGGACCCAGTTCGGCCGGTGCTTGGGGCAGCGCTTCTCGTAGAAGTGGCCTTCGTCCACGCCGTTCGGATAGCGCTTCAAGGTCAGCGGCCGCCCCCGGAGGTGCGGCAGGATCAGGTCGGCGATCCGGGCGTAGTAATCGATCATCTCGCCCTTGGTGAAACCGGCCTTGGGCCACAGCACCTTGTCGAGGTTGGTGAGCTCGAGCCGGTGCCCGTCGACGTCTACTTGGCGGCTTTGGTCTTGCTTCGCGATCGCGACTTGGACTGGGAGGTCTTCGAACGGGATCCAGACTTCTTGGCCGGCGACCGCTTGCGCTTCGCGCCGCCGTCGCCGTCCGCGCCGTCGGCCAGCGGCTCACCGCGCACGGCGGCGAGGCTCTCCTCGAGGGCGGCCATCAGGTCGGGCGCCTTCGTCGGCTTGGGCTCCTCGGACACCGGCTCGACCACGGCCTTGCCCTGGGCCTTGCGGTCGATCAGCGCGAGGAGCTCCTCGCGGTACTCGTCGCGGTACTTCTCGGGCTCGAAGTCCGAGGTCAGCGAGTCGATGAGCTGCTTCGCCATCTCGACCTCGCGCTTGTCGAGCTTGCGGCCGTCCTCGGGCACGACGTCCTCTCCGAGCTCCTCGGGAGCGACGACCTCGTCCGCGAAGCGCATGGTCGCCATCGTCAGCACGCGATCGCCAGGGCGAATGGCCGCCAGATGCTCGCGGTTTCGCAGCACGAACCGCGCGATGGCCACCTTCTTGGCGTCGCCCATCGCCTTGACGAGCAGGGCGTAGGCCTTCTCGGCGCCCTTGTCGGGCCCCAGGTAGTACGGGTGGTCGAAGTAGATGGGATCGATGTCGTCGAGGTCGACGAAGTCCTGGATCTCGATCGCCCGCGTCCTCTTGGGGTCGATCTCCTCGAGCTCGTCGCGGGTGACGACCACGTACTGCTCGGGCGAGATCTCATAGCCCTTCACGATGTCCTCGTAGGCGACTTCCTCGCCGTCAGCCTCGGCCACCCGCTTATGGCGGATGCGCGAGCCGTCGCTCTCGCGCAGTTCGCGAAAGCTCACGTTCTTGCGCGAGACGGCGCTGTAGAGCTTCACGGGCACGTTCAGGAGCCCGAAGCTGATCGATCCACTCCAAATTGCTCTAGGCATCGTCCTTAGCTGAGACCCGTGTAGGAGGTCAAAGTCATCGCTCTCATCAGTTTCCCAAGTTAGCGCGAGTTCCTCGATACCCGGTGTGTAACGGAACGAATCTTGCGGCAAGGACCGCTGACCGCCCGGCGCTCGTACTTGGGCCGTGGGGTCAAATCGCGAGGATCCGGGGCTCCCGATCAAGTTCGGCCCCTGCTCCAACGGTGAGTTCGTGCCGCCGCCGTTGAGCTCCGTCGAGCGGGAGGCAATCCGCCGGGCTCGGGTGGCATGCGACGAGAATGCCCGCAGCGTCGGCATGTCCCGGCGTCAGTTCCTCTACACGGCCTCAGCAGCCGCGACCACGTTGCTCGCCCTCCAGGGCTGCCTCGGTGACTCCGGCAAGCCCTCGGGCGGTGGCTACAAGGTGCCGCCCGAGGCGGAAAGGGACCACGAGGCGGCTCATGCCGCGCTCGACGGCGAGGAATTCGTCTTCGACGTCCAGGGACACCACCTCGAGTACGACCTGATGCCCTCCACGCGCGGCGAGCCCTTCTTCGGGTCGGTCTTCCCACAGGTGAACTGCGGCGAGGACGATCCCCGCGCCTGCTTCGCCCGTGAGGTATTCCTCGAGGACTTCTTCCTGCGCAGCGACACGAACATGGTGACCCTCTCGGCGCTGCCGATCGCGCCGAAGGGAAGCCCGCTGTCGGCGGCGATCATGGAGGAGACCCGCCACACCGCCGAGCTTGCCTGCGGCTGGGACTCGGTCCTCCTACACGGACAGGCGCTACCCAACTACGGCCCGCTGGACGCGAACCTCGACGAGATGGAGGAGAACGCCGGCAAGTACCCGATCGCCGCCTGGAAGGTGTTTACCCACTTTCCGGATGCGTTCGGCGATCCGGGCAACGCCTGGCGGCTCGACGACGCGGACCCGAGCCTGCCGCAGGTCGGCCACGCCTTCATCGAGAAGGCGCGGGAGCTCCAGATCAACACGATCTGCGCCCATAAGGGCTTCGGCGCGGGGAGCTCCTACGCGTCACCGGAAGACGTGCCCGGTGCGGCGCGCGACTTCCCCGACGTCAACTTCATCGTCTACCACTCGGGTTTCGAAGCCGACGGGCCGCCCGAAGGCCACTACACCAGTGCCACCGCGGACCAAGGGGTCAACCGGTTGATCACCGCCATGCGAAAGCACCGCGTGAGGCCGAACCAGAACGTGTACGCCGAGCTGGGCTCCACCTGGTGGACGATCATGCGCGACCCCGTGCAGTCAGCCCACCTGCTCGGCAAGCTGCTCAAGTTCGTCGGCGAGGACAACGTGCTGTGGGGCACGGACTGCATCTTCTACGGCTCTCCCCAGGACCAGATCCAGACCCTGCGCACGTTCGAGATCTCACCCGAGTTCCAGGAGCGATTCGGCTACCCGGAGCTGACCCGCGAGCGCAAGGCGAAGATCCTCGGCCTGAACGGCGCACGCGTCTACGGCGTCCAGCCGAGGACCCAGAAGTGCGAGTTCAGCCGGCGTGAGCTGGAGCAGATCCGCAGCCAGATCGGCGTCAAACACGCCACCTACGGGCCGCGAAACGCCGCCGAGGTCGAACGCGTTCGCGCCCACCATCAGGGGTGGCCGGGTTAGCGCCTCGGGCTCTCGGCGATCAGTTGCTGGCGCAGCACCAGCCGCGAATCTGGGGAAACGATGGCTGGCCGGTGGCTCCGGGGTCGAACTGACGCGAGATGTGTCCCACGGGATCGACCCTGCGGGGGTGCGCGGGATCGTTGAAGATCCACTGGTCGGCATCCGGCCAGGCGACCAGGAGCAACTTGTCGTCGGGCGACCAGGTCGGGGTGGTGATTCGACCCGGCCCGGAGAGCAGGCTCTGTGGCGCGCCGCCGCCATCGCGTCCGGTGACGAGCAGTCGGCTGTCTCCGCTCTTGGTGCGTCGGACGAAAGCCACCTGCCTGCCGTCCGGCGACATGCTCGCGTCGATCGTCGGCATGGTGACCCTGCTGACCGTTCGTCCCCTGGCGTCGAGGAAGTCGACGAACGAGTCGGTGCGGACCAGAACGCGACTGCGGTCAGCCGACCATTCGAGCGCTCGGATCGGGGTGCCGTACGGATGGGATCGCCAGAGAACCCTGCCGGAAACGACATCACGCAATGTCACGCGACCGTGGCGATCGACATAGGTGAGCACGTTCGTGCCCGGCACCGTCTCGGTCACAGGCACTGGTTTGCGCAGCGGCCTCCAGACAGGCGCCACCTTGGCGACCCGATTGGCGAGCAGGTGGTCACCCGAACCATCCCCAACCACAACTCGCAGTGAGCTGCCGCTCAGGTAGGCGACTCGGATCCCGGATGGCGACCACGCGGGATCGCTCACCGGATGGTCACTGGGCACCGACCAGCGCACCGTTCCGACGGGATCCACCGCGGTCAGCTCGCGGCCGCGCGTGACGGCTACGAACAGCCCGCTGGGCGACCACGTCGCGTCCTCGTACGGGCCGAGCAGCCGCTTCGAGCCATCCCGATGGACGATCCAGGCCCCTTCGGGGGAGGTGACCAAAAGGCTGCCCGGGGCCGGCAGGGACGTCAACGTGGGGCGCGCGTTCTCCTCCCCCGGCTGGACGACGTCGCGGACAGCATCCACGACCTTGGCGCCCGCCGGGGTCAGGACGAGCACCAGGGCGAGGGCCGCGACCGCGATCGCGATTCCGAGACGCGCGGGGACCCGGGTGGCCCGGGTGGGAAGCCGGTGTCCTTCGAAGCTGGCGCGCACGACTCTCCAGCCGCGCTCGCGTGCGCCGTGCTCATCGGGGATCGGAACGTCGCGGAGACGTTGGCGCAGATCGCCGTGCGTCACTTCGCCGCCTCCATCTCAAGACCCAGTCGGTCTAGGGCACGCCGAAGCCTGGAGTTGACCGTGCCCCTGGGAAGCTCGAGCGCCTTGGCGATCTCGCCGGGCGTGTAGTCGAGCAGGTAGCGAAGTACGACCACCGCCCGATGCTCGGGTGTGAGCGATCGCAGTGCCGCGACGATGTCCTCCGAGTAGACGGACGATGTTGCCTCCGGGGGATGGGTGCCGCTGGCGACAGCGGGCTCAGGATCCGACTCGAGGGCCGTCTCCCTGCGCAGCGACCGCGCCCTTGCCCAGTCGATCGCCCGGTTGATCACGATGCGGTTGAGCCACGGTCCGAAGGGCCGCTGTCGATCGAAGCGATCGAGCGACCTGATTGCCGCCAGGAACGCCTCCTGGGCGATGTCCTCGGCAGCGACTGCATCGTGCACCACCAGATATGCGGCGCGATGCGCCCACGGCCAGTGGCGCCGGTAGAGCTGCTCGAGAGCCTCCTCGGAGCCCGACTGGGCGGCCTTGATCCACCCCCGCTCGCGCCGCCGCTCGATCGCCTTCGACCGGGACGTGGTGCGGGCCGCCCGACGCGGTGCAGCGACGCTCTCCATGCTCCCGTCGACAGTCAGTTGGATCTCCTCACCGAGGCCCGCGGCAACGGGCCGCGGCCGTAACACGACCATCTTCCCCCGAACAATCACGCCATGGGACATCCATGCAATACGGCTTGCGCGGGCCGATAGGTCCGTGGTGGGCTCAGCGCGGGCGATAATCGACCGATGCTCTTCGAGCTCGATCGGGTGACCATGGAGCGGGACGGCAAGGTGGTGCTCCAGGATGTCAGCGCGTCGCTTCCCAAGGGCGCGAGCTGCGTAGCAGGGCCGTCCGGGAGCGGGAAGTCCACTCTTCTGCGGCTTCTCAATCGCCTCGCCGATCCGGCGTCAGGGACAGTGCGCTACAACGGTCAGGACGTCCGCGAGCGCGATCCGCTCGAGCTGCGGCGCGAGGTCTGCCTGGTGCCTCAGCTGCCCGCCCTACTGGAGGGCACTGTCGAGGACAACGTCCGCTTCGCCGCCGAGCTCGCCGGGCGTGAGCCCGACGTTCCCCGCCTGCTCGACCTCGCCGGCCTGAACTCCTCGTTCGCCGAACGCCCGGCGAGCAAGCTGTCCGTCGGGGAGCAGCAACGGGCCATGCTCGCGCGGTCGCTGGCGCTCGAGCCTCGGGTGCTCCTGCTGGACGAGCCGACGTCGGCGCTCGACGAGGGGGCGCGTGGGGCCGTGGAGGCGACACTGCTGCACCTGCGCGAGCGCGTCGCCGTCTCCACGGTGCTGGTGACCCACGACCTCGCCCAGGCGCGCCGGATGGCCGATTGGTTCGTCCGCCTGGACGAGGGCCGGATGGTGGGGGAGGGGCACGTACGAGAGCAGCTCGCGGTCGGGAGACGATGAGCAGCTCCATCCACGTCACCCTGGGCGAGGTCGCGGCCACGCTCGCGCTGGTGGCGGTGGCGGTGGCCGTCTCGTTCTGGCGGCGGGCGGATCTCGAGGCCGACATCGGGATCGCGGTCGTCCGCTCGGCGATCCAACTCACCGCGATCGGCTACGTCATCAAGTTCATCTTCGACCAGGACAGCCTGTGGTTCGTGGTCGTCCTGATCGCGGTCATGGTGGTGTTCGGCGCCTTCACGGCGCAGCGCCGCGCAAGGCGCGTGCCCGACGCCTTCTGGCCCCTGCTCGTCGCGCTCGGGATCGCCGGCGCGACCACGCTGGGGCTCGTGGTGGCTCTCGGCATCTTCAAGGCGCAGCCCCGATATCTCGTCCCGGTCGGCGGGATGGTGGTTGGCAACGCGATGACGGCGGCGGCCGTGACCCTCAACCGGCTCGGGGACGACATGACCCACCACGCTCGCGAGGTGGAGGCGACGCTGGCGCTGGGGGCGACGTCAACCCAAGCGGCGGCGCCGATCGTCCGGCGCAGCCTGCGCTCGGGGATGATCACGCTCGTCGACTCCACGAAGACGACGGGGCTGATCTTCTTCCCCGGGACGATGGTCGGCATGCTGCTGGCGGGCGCGAGCCCCACCGACGCCGTCCGCCTGCAGCTCATCCTGCTCTGGACGCTGCTGGGCAGCGTCGCCCTGGCCGGCCTGATCGCGGTGACGCTCGCCTACCGGAACTTCTTCACGCCGGCCCACCAGCTCCGCGAGCAGCCGGAGCCCTAGCCGGGCGCAGGATCAGCCGCCCCGCAGGCGCTTCTCGATCGCCGTCTTCGCATTGAACGCCGCTGCCATCGCACGCTCCTGCGGGGAGTCCTGAGCAGGAAGCGCGCCGACCTGGCGGGCGAACTCCATCCCGTTCGTGTACGCGTAGTTGGAGACGATCTTGCCGTCCTCGACCGTGAGCAGATCGAGGCCGCGGAGCTCCACCGAGCGACCGTTGGGAGTGAGGCCCTCGAACTTCTGGGTGCCGTCGAAGGCGCCGGAGGCGCGCCAGTGCACCGCCACCTCCTCGCCCTCGGCCACCATCGATTGCACCTCGAGCCTGAAGTCGGGGATGGCGGCGAAGAGGCTCGCGAAGTAGTCGCGGATCCCATCCGGCGCGACCATGTCGGCGAAGCCGTACAGGCGGTCGTGGCCGCCCGGCTTCCAGGTCGCCACCGCGCGATCGAGATCCTGCGCTGCGAGCGCGGCGAAGTACTCGGTCACGACCGCGCGCGGGGTCTCCGTCTCGAGGGTCATCATGGCCAGACTAGTGGCTCACCTCACCGCGGATCTCGTCGAGTTCATCGGGAGCTGGTTGCCGGCGCCGCCCGCCCGCGTGCTGGACGTGGGGTGCGGGGACGGATCGCTGACCCGCCTCCTCGCCGAGCGAGGCTACGAGGCCCTTGGCCTCGATCCCGATGCGCCCGATGGGCGGGAGTTCATCCCCGCCACGCTGGAGGAGCTCCAGACGCGCGAAGAGTTCGACGGCGCCGTTGCGATCCGCTCGCTCCATCACCTCCACGACCCGGATCGCGCGCTCGACAACCTGCGGGACTCGCTCGTCCCGGGCGGCCGCCTCGTCCTCTTCGAGTTCGCGATCGAGAACGTCGATTCCGCGGCGGAGCGGTGGCTCGCGGCGAAGGGCCTTTCGCACCCCGTCACCGAGACCGACCACGAGGACGTCATTCCGCTGGGTCGGCTGCGCGAGTGGCTCGAAGGGCGCTTTCGTCCGTTGCTTGCCGAGCCGGCCCCCTACCTGGCGCGAGAGGCCGGGCGGGAGGACCTCGTGGCGAGCGAGGAGGAGGCGATCCGCGCCCGTGAGCTCGAGCCGGCGGGCATGCGCCTGGTGCTCGGGCGCCCCTGATCGATGGGGGTTGGAGGCCCCTTGGCAGACTGGATGCATGACCCGTTCGCAGCGGCTCACGCTCGTCGCCACGATCCTGGCGTCGACCGTGGTCTTCCTCGACGCGACCGTGGTCAACGTCGCCCTCCCCGCCATGGAGCGGGACCTCGGCATGGGGCTCGCCGGGCAGCAGTGGGTGGTGGAGGCGTATCTGCTCGCGCTCGTCTCCCTGCTGCTCGTCGGCGGCTCGCTCGGCGATCACTTCGGACGACGGCGGATCTTCGCGATCGGCTTGGCCGGCTTCGGCGTCACCTCCATCCTCTGCGCCGTGGCGCCCAGCACCGGCGTCCTCGTGGGCCTTCGGGGGCTGCAGGGCCTCGCGGGGGCGCTGCTGGTCCCCGGCTCCCTGGCGATCCTCACCGCGACCTTCAACGGCGAGGCGCGGGGCCGGGCGATCGGGACCTGGACCGCCTGGAGCGGCATCTCGACGATCGCCGGGCCGGCGGCGGGCGGCTTTTTCACGGAGACCCTGTCCTGGCGCTTCGTGTTCTGGATCAACGTGCCGCTCCTCGTGGTCACGTTGCTGCTGACAGTACGAGGGGTCAAGGAGAGCCGCGATCCCTCCGCGGCCCGAGGCTTCGACATCCCCGGCGTGGTGCTGTCGGCGCTCGGCCTCGGCGGTCCGGTGTTCGCCCTGATCGAGCAGCCGACGTACGGGTGGACCGACCCGGTGGTCCTGGTCCCGCTCTTGGCCGGGCTCGTGTGCTTCGCGGCATTCATCCTCCGCGAGGCCACGGCGCGGGCGCCGATGCTCCCGCTCAGGCTGTTCCGGGTGCGGAACTTCGCCGTGGCGAACGCCGCGACGCTGACGATTTACGCCGGCCTGTTTGGCTCCTCGTTCTTCCTCACGCTCTACCTGCAGCAGGTGGGTGGCTACTCACCCCTGGCCGCCGGCCTCGCGTCAGTCCCGGTTTCGCTGATGCTCTTCGTTCTCTCGCCCCGCTTCGGCGCATTCACCGCGCGCGTCGGACCACGCTTGCCGATGGCGGTCGGGCCCATCGTCGGCGGGATCGGGCTGCTGCTCCTGATCCGGGTGGACGTGCACCCGTCCTATGTCACGGAGATCCTGCCCGCGCTCTTCGTCTTCGGCCTCGGCCTGTCGGCGACCGTCGCACCGCTTACGACGACCGTCCTCAACTCGGTCGACGAGCACAACGCCGGGATCGCATCCGGAACCAACAACGCGATCTCGCGCGTTGCGGGGCTGCTTGCGATCGCGGTGCTCGGTGCGGCGGTCTCCGCCCAGTTCTCGTCGAGCCTTCAGAACGATCTCGCCAAACCCAACCTCTCGCCCCGGGCGGAGCACGTCGTGTCGTCGGCGAAGTCCGAGCCGCTTGCCAGCGGAGACGAGGCCGATGACCTCTCCGGCGGGGAGCGCCCAACGGTGGCGGCCGCGATCGAGACCTCCTCGCGCGACGCGTTCCGCCTCTCGGCCTTGATCGGGGCCTGCCTGATGTTCGCCGGCGGGCTGACATCGGCCCTCGGGATCGAGAATCCGCGCCGCCGTCCGGCCGTCGCGCCGCCGCCACCCCGCGCGGCGACCGCCGGGGAATGCGGTCGCGCCGCGCCGTTCCATGACGCTGAGCCGGTTCCAGGGGCACTCGAGCCGGCATCGGGCACGGCCCAGGCGCCGCTTTAGGTTTCGACCTCCCCCGCGGTGGGAAGTCGGCGCACGATCCCGATGACCCCGGCCCTCCCAAAGCAGGCCCCGATCGACCCAAGCGTCCAGTCAAGCAACGGGACGGGCGACCCCACCGAGCCTCGGTCACGACTCGTGCCGTACGGGCTCCTCACCGGCGCCTACGCCGCCGCCGTCGGGGCGTTCCTGTGGCGCTTCCGCGACCGGCTTCCGAGGGAGATCTCGCCGCGCGATTTGGCTTTGATCGGCGTCGCGAGCCACAAGACCAGCCGCACGATCGCGAAGGACAAGGTGACCGCGCCGCTGCGGGCGCCGTTCACGGAGCACGAGGGGGACGCCAGCCCGGGAGAGCTCGAGGAGAGTCCGCGCGGCGTTGGCATGCAGCACACGGTCGGCGAGCTGATCTCCTGCCCGTTCTGCCTCGACCAGTGGGTCGCGACCGGGTACGTCGCCGGCCTCGTGGTGGCGCCGAGGGCGACGAGGTTCGTGGCCGCGGTCATGGCCACGGTCGCGATCTCCGACTTCCTGCAGATCGCCTACAAGGCCGGCGAAGAGCAGCTCTGAGTCCCGGAGGAGCGGCGCTACCGGCGTCTATAGTCCGCGCCCGCCATGGCCGGCACGGAACGGATCTTCAGCGGCATCCAGCCCACGGGGCGAAAGCACCTCGGCAACTACATCGGCGCCATCCGTCAATACGTGGAGGGCCAGGATCGCGGCGAGGGCATCTACTGCATCGTCGATCTGCACGCCATCACCGTTCCCCACGAGCCGGCTGACCTCCGCGAGCGCCTCTACGACACGACGGCGATCCTGCTCGCGGCCGGGCTCGACCCCGATCGCTGCATCCTCTTCCGCCAGTCCGACGTCAAGGAGCACACGGAGCTCTGCTGGCTGCTCGCCGCGGTGACGGCCTGGGGCGACCTCAACCGGATGCACCAATTCAAAGAGAAGTCCGAGCAGCAGCGCGAGCTGGTCTCCGCCGGGCTGTTCTTCTATCCGGTGTTGATGGCCGCCGACGTCCTTGCGTACCGGGCGACCGAGGTGCCGGTGGGCGACGACCAGCGCCAGCACGTCGAGCTCATGCGCGACATCGCGGAGCGGTTCAACGCCCGCTTCGGCGAGGTCCTCCAGGTGCCGGCCGGCCGCTATCCGGAGGTCGGCGCGCGGATCATGAACCTCCAGGAGCCCACCTCGCGCATGTCCACGACCTACGGTCCCGAGCCAGGGACCGTCTACATCCTCGACGAGCCCGGCACCCTGGAGAAGAAGGTGCGAAGCGCGGTCACCGACTCCGGCACGGAGGTCCGCCGCGGCCCGGACAAGGCCGGGATCACCAACCTGATCGAGATCCTGTCGGTGATCCGAGGCGTCGACCCGGATGAGATCGAGAGCGAGTTCGAGGGCTCGGGGTACGGCGACTTCAAGGGCGCCGTGGCGGACGCGGTCGTCTCGTACCTGGCGCCCGTCCGCGAGCGCTACGCCGAGCTGCGGCCCGACGAGGCGGCGATCGAGGCAGCCCTCGCCACCGGGGCCGACAAGGCGCGCGCCATCGCGTCGGACACGCTCGCTGACGTCCGCCAGGCAATGGGCGTGGGCCCGCCGCGTTCCTGAGTCCGGACCACCTTCTACGCTCCTCCCGATGAGAGCCGCCGAGCTCGATCTCGACCTCGACGTCTTCGCCGGGCCTTTCGACCTGCTGATGGCGGTCGTGCTCCGCGAGGAGATCTCGCTCGCGGAGGTCTCCCTCGGTGAGATCGTGGTGGCCTACCTCGAGCATCTCGAGAGCTCCGGCGACCTCGACCTGGACTCGGCCACGGAGTTCCTGGTCCTGATCGCGTCGCTCCTGGAGCTGAAGTCGCGCCTGCTCTTGCCGGCGGCCGACGAGGAGCGGATCGAGCTCGGCCCCGAGGAGGCCGCGGACGAGCTCCTCGCCCGGATGCTCGAGTACCGGCGCTACCGGGAGGCCGCGGCTCACCTGTCGGGCCTGTTCGCCGACGGGCGGCGATACACCTACCGTGTTGCGCCGCTCCGGCCGGAGCTTCGCCGCGCGTCGCTCGACGCCGCGAGCCAGGTCTATGAGCCGGTCCGCCTCGCCGAGGCCCTGGGCGACCTGCTCCGGGTCCCGCCCGAGCCGGACACGAGCCACATCCGTCCGACCGTCTCGCTCGAGCGGCGGCTCGACGTCCTTCGCGAGCTCCTGGCGCGGCGTGGGCGGTTCGACTTCGACGAGGCGTTCGCCGACGAGGACCGCCTGACGCAGGCGGTGACCCTCTTCGCGCTGCTCGAGATGCACAAGCGGGGCGAGGCGACGTGGACGCAGAAGGACCTGTTCGGACCGATCGAGGTGGAGGTGCGATGACCGTTCTGGAGCGCGCGGTGGAGGCGCTTTTGTTCCTGTCGCCGCAGCCGGTGACGACCGCGGAGCTGGCGGAGGCGTGCGACGCGAGCGAAGCGGAGATCGACCGCGCGCTCGATGCGCTGGAGGGAGCGCTCGCCGAGGGCATGCGAGGCGTCGTGCTGCGCCAGGTGGCCGGCGGCTACACGCTCGCCGCCGACCCGGTGGCCGAGGAGGCCGCCCGACGCCTGCTGTCCACGCCACGTACCCCGCCGCTGACCCAGGCCCAGGCCGAGACGCTCGCGATCGTCTCCTACCTCCAGCCCGTGTCGCGACCCGAGATCGCCCGCATCCGCGGCGTGTCGTCCGAGTCTGCCGTGGCCACGCTCACGGAGCGGGGCCTGATCGAGGAATCCGGCCGCTCGCGCTTCGGCGCGATGGTCTACCGGACGACCACGCTGTTCGAGAAGCTCTTCGGCCTGTCCGGCCTCGACCAGCTGCCGGAGCCGTCGCACTTCGACCCGGCGCCCGAGGACGAACGTGAGCTCCGCGAGCGCCTGCTGAAGGCCGGCGAGCAGCGCGCAAGCTAGCGCGGGCCCGCGTATCCGACAGTGAGGCTCGCCAAGTACCTCGCCCACTGCGGGGTCGCCTCGCGACGGCGCGCCGAGGAGCTGATCGCGGCCGGGCGAGTGACGGTTGCGGGGGAGAGGGTCACGGATCCGGCGCGGGACGTCGACGAGACGAGCGGCGTCGCCGTCGGCGGGCGACCGGTGCGCCCCGAGCCCCGTGAGGTCTGGATGCTGAACAAGCCGGCGGGCGTCGTTTCGACGGCGCGCGAGCCCGGGCGCCGACGAGCGGTGGTCGACCTGGTCGACTCGCGGCGCCGGCTGTATCCGGTCGGCCGGCTCGACGCGGATTCAACGGGCCTGATCCTGCTCACCAACGACGGGGAGCTCGCGAACCGCCTGACCCATCCGCGATACGGCCTCGAGCGCACCTACAGGGCCAGGCTGCGCCGACAGGTGAGCGAGTCCCAGCTTCGTCGCCTGCGGCGCGGCGTGGACCTCGAGGACGGCAGGACGCGGCCCGCCAGGGTCCGCCGGACCTCGCCCAGGGTGATCGAGATCACGATCGCCGAGGGCCGCAATCGGCAGGTGAGGCGCATGGTGGAGGCGGTCGGCAACCAGGTCGTGACGCTGGCCCGAATCCGCTTCGGAACCCTCGCGCTCGGGCCGTTGCCCGAAGGCAAGGCGCGGCGGTTGCTATCGCCGGAGGTCAACCGGCTCTGGAAGGATGCCGGCCGATGAGCGAGCGACTGTACGCGGTCCGCGGTGCCACCGCGGTCGCCAGCAACGACGTGGCCGCGATCCTCAACGCCACCGAGGAGCTCCTGGGTGAGCTCATGTCGCGCAACCAGCTGGAACCCGACCGCATGGTCAGCTGCCTGTTCACGTCCACCGACGACCTGAACGCGGAGTTCCCGGCCGTGGCAGCGAGGCGCTTGGGACTGGGCCAGGTTCCGCTCCTTTGCACCCGCGAGCTCGATGTCCCGGGCGCCATGCGGAGCGTGATCCGGGTGCTGGTCCACTACTACGCCCCCGACGGGCATTCCCCCGCCCACACGTACCTGGGCGATGCGCAGCGGCTCCGCGCCGACCTGCATTCAGCGCAGTAGCCCGGCCCCCGGCACAATGGGTGGGCGATGACGATCACCTTCGCGCGGAAGCTCGAGCGCATGCCGCACTACGAAGCGGGCCTTCACGAGGACGCCGCGCGCGAGGCGTTCGGCGCCGACGACATCGTCAAGCTCGCCTCCAACGAGTCGCCGTGGGGACCTCACCCGGCGGTCGTCGAAGCGATAGCCGCGGCCGCGCCGGGACTGAACCGCTACCCGGACCAGTACTCGAGGCGCCTTCGCCGGCGAATCGCGGAGCGATTCGAGGTCGAGCCCGCCCAGGTGGCGATCGGCAACGGCTCCTGCGAGCTCCTGCTGGCCGCCGCCGAGGCACTGTGCGAACCCGGCGACGAGCTCGTCTTCGCGTGGCCCTCGTTCTCGATCTACCCGCACCTCGCGGCGCTCACCGGGGCCCGCGAGATCCGCGTGCCGGTCGCGGAGGGCTACGTCCACGACCTCGACGCGATGCTGACCGAGATCACGGCAGCGACGCAGCTCGTCTGCGTCAACAACCCGAACAACCCAACCGGCACCCACCTGCCGGCGGCGCGGATCGCCGAGTTCCTCGAGCGCGTTCCGCGCCACGTGACGGTCGCGCTCGACGAGGCCTACATCGAGTTCCAGGTGAACGACGATCCGGACACGACCGTCGATCTCCTGCGCGCCTTCCCGAACCTGGTCCTGCTGCGAACCTTCAGCAAGGTCTACGGCCTAGCCGGCCTGCGCTGTGGATACGCGCTGGGCTCGGCGAAGTTCCGGGCCGCCGTCGACGCCGTGCGCCAGCCCTTCAGCGTCAACGAGCTCGCCCAGGCGGCGGCCTCCGAGGCGATCCGCCACGGCGACGACGTGATCGGACGCGTCGAGCGGACGATCGTCGAGCGAGTGTTCGTCGAGGAGGGCGCGCGCGATCTCGGGCTCGATCCGGCGCCGTCGCAGGCGAACTTCTCCTGGATCCCGCTCGGCGACCGCGACGAGGCCGAGGTGATTCGGCGCCTGGGCGAGCGCGGCATCGTCGTCCGCAGCGGCGCCAGCTTGGGCGGGCCGGGCCACATCCGCGTCACCTACGGGACGCGCTCGGAGAACGAGCGCTTCCTCGAGGCGCTCGGCGCGGCCATTGCGTGACGGTCTCGCGCGCTGGACTATTTCGGCCGCACCTGCTACAAAGCTCAAGCGATGAACCGCGCGAGCACGTCGGCTTTCCTCACCGCCCCACAGGGCGCGCGGCCGCGTGCATGGTTCTATTACTGGCGATTTAGCTAGGCGTCCGGCCCGGCCGCCCCAGGCCCACCTAGCTCAAGATCCCCCGCCGGACGCCGTACCCGCGTTCCTACACAAGACTCTGAAAGGCTTACTAGAACCATGATGATCGTGATGAAAGAGGGGGCGACCGAGGAGGAGATCCAGGCCGTCGTCGACCGCGTCGAGTCGGTCGGCTGCTCCGCTCACGTCTCCCCAGGCGAGCTCCTGACCGTCATCGGCGCCATCGGCGACCGCGACCGGGTCGCGGCCCTCGGCCTCGAGGGAGCCCCGGGCGTAGACCACCTGGTGCCGATCCTGAAGCCGTACAAGCTGGCCTCGGCGCAGTTCCGAAAGGGCGAGCGGACGGTGATCGACGTCGACGGCCGCAAGGTCGGAGGCGACCATTTCGCGCTGATCGCCGGCCCCTGCACGGTCGAGAGCCGGGACCAGACGCTCGAGGTGGCGCGGGTGGTTTCGGAGAACGGCGCGACCATGCTGCGCGGCGGCGCCTACAAGCCGCGGACGTCGCCGTACTCGTTCCAGGGGCTCGGCGCCGAGGGGCTCCGCCTGCTCGCCGAGGCGCGCGAGGAGACGGGACTGCCGGTCGTCACCGAGCTCATGGACGTTCGCGACGTGACGGACGTGGTGGAGGTGGCCGACGTCGTCCAGATCGGCGCCCGGAACATGCAGAACTACTCGCTGCTGGCGGAGGTCGGGCGGACCGGGCTTCCCGTGCTCTTGAAGCGCGGCCTGTCCGCGACGCTCGAGGAGCTCCTGATGGCCGCCGAGTACGTGCTGAAGGAGGGCAACGAAAGGGTGATGCTCTGCGAGCGCGGTATCCGCACGTTCGAGACCACGTACCGGTTCACGCTCGACCTGCTTGCCGTTCCGGCGCTGCGGGAGCTGACCCACCTGCCCGTCGTCATCGATCCCTCGCACGCCGCTGGGCGTCGCGACTGGGTGGGCCCGATGTCGCTGGCGGCGGCCGCGGCCGGCGCCGACGGGATCATCGTCGAGGTCCACAACGAGCCGGACGAGGCCATCTGCGACGGACCGCAGGCGCTGGCGACGGATGCCTTCGCCGAGTACGCCGAGCAGGTGCGGAGCGTCGCCGAGGTGGCCGGCAAGCAGCTCGCCGCCGTCTAGCGCCGCGGGCCGCCGATGCGCATAACGGTCCTGGGCGTCGGGCTGATCGGCGGCTCCATCGGGCTGGCCGCGAGGCGACGCCTGGGGGCCGAGGTGGCGGGCTTCGACGTCGACCCCGGGAACGCCGAGCGCGGGGTCGAGGTCGGGGCGCTGGATCGCATGGGCGCCACGGTTCCCGAGGCGCTCGAGGACGCGGAGATCGTGTTCTGCGCCGGACCGGTCGGCGCGCTCCCGGAGCTCGTCGCAGAGGCGCTCGCCGCGAGTGGAAGCGACGCCGTCGTCACCGACGTCGGATCGACCAAACGGGGGTTGATCGCCGGACTACCCGGCGACGATCGTCTGGAGCGGTTCATCGGCGGGCATCCGATCGCCGGCGCCGAGAGCTCGGGTGTCGCCAACGCCCGCGATGACCTGTTCGAGGGCGCCCGGTGGTATCTGACGCCGATGGAGCGCTCGAGCGGCGTTCACTACGACCGGCTCCAGCGTGTCGTCGCCGATCTTGGGGCGCGCCCGCAGGCCATCGACCCCGAGACCCACGACCGGCTGATGGCCACGGTCAGTCACCTGCCGCACGTGATCGCGAACGTGCTCGTCCAGCAGGCGGCGGCGGCCGCCACGGAGGAGTCGGAACGCCTGCCGGAGGTCGGTCCCAGCTTTCGCGACACGACCCGGGTCGCGGGGGCCAACCCCGCGATCTGGGGCGACATTTTCGCGGCGAACAGCGACGCGGTCGCTCGCGAGATCGATGCCGCGGCCGAGCGCCTGCGGCAGGCCGCGGACGTCATCCGCTCCGGCGACGCCCGGCGCGTCGCCGCCTGGCATGGTGCGGCCCGGGAGGATCGGCGCCGCCTGCTGGAGGCGGACCTGGTCGGCGGCGAGCTGTTCGAGCTGCGGCTGGGCGTCGAGAACCGTCCGGGCACCGTCGCGGAGATCGCCCTCGCGCTGGGCCGGGCGGGCGTGAACATCGAGGACATGGCCCTCTATCCAGCCCCCGACATGCGGACCGGCGCCGTCTCCCTCTGGGTCGCGGGCGAGACCGAGGCCGAGCGGACGGCGGGGATCGTGCGCGAGCTGGGCCACGCGGTCTCGATCTCGACATGACGAGGTTCGCGCCCTCGGGACCGCTCCGGGGCGAGCTTCGCCCACCGCCGGACAAGTCGATCAGCCACCGCGCGGCGCTCATCGGCGCGATGACGGACGGAACGGTGGACGTCTCGGGCTGCCTCGACGCCGCCGACACCCGCTCCACGCTGGCGGCGCTGCGAGAGCTGGGCGTCGAGGTCGAGGAGACGGGGCGGTCCTCGGCACCCGGAGGCGTCGATCTCAGCGTCCACGGGATCGGCCTGCGCGGTCCGGGCGAGCGCGTCGAAGCCGGTGGCGATCCCATTGGCCTCGACGTCGGCAACGCGGGGACGCTGCTGCGGCTGCTGCCGGGCTGGCTCGCCGGGCAGGGGAGGGGCACCTGGGTCCTGGACGGTGACGACTCGATCCGTGGCCGCCCGGTCGACCGCGTCGCCGAGCCGCTCAGCGAGATGGGCGCGAGGGTCGAATGCCGCGACGGGCGCCTGCCTCCCCTGAACGTCGCGGGCGCGGCGCTTCATGGCATCCCCTACCGGATGCCGGTGGCAAGCGCGCAGGTGAAATCGTGCGTGCTCCTGGCGGGCCTGCTGGCGGACGGGGAGACCAAGGTCACAGAGCCCGCACCCACCCGCGATCACACCGAGCGCATGCTCTCGGCCTGGGGCGCCCGGGTGGCGACGGATGAGCTTCGCACGCTCCCAACCCTCGGCGGCGGCCCCGCCCGCCGCATCACGATCCAGCCGGCGTCCGTCCTGCGCGGTGCTGCCATCGCGATCCCGGGCGATTTCTCCTCGGCCGCCTTCATGCTCGTCGCGGCCGCGATCGTCGAGGGCAGCCGGCTGCGGCTCACCGAGGTCGGCCTCAACCCCACCCGGATCGGCTTCCTGGGGATCCTCAACCGGATGGGCGCTCCGATCGAGGTCGAGGAGGGGCCGGAGGGAATCGAGCCAACCGGCTCGATCCTCGCTCGCCACGGACCGCTCGAGGCAACGCGCGTCCACGCCGAGGAGGTCCCGCTGGCGATCGACGAGCTGCCGCTGGTGGCGCTGCTGGCCTGCTTCGCGGAGGGAACCACGGTCGTCTCCGGCGCGGGCGAGCTGCGCCACAAGGAGTCGGACCGGATCGCGACGGTGGTCGACGGGCTTCAGGCACTCGGCGCCGAGATCGAGGCCGCCGAGGACGGCTTCGCGGTCACGGGAACTGCCAGCCTGCGGGGCGGCCGGCTGGCCGCCCACGGCGATCATCGCCTGGCGATGCTCGGCGCGGTCGCGGGCCTGGCCTCACGCGAGGGGGTGGAAGTCGAGGGGATGGAGGCGGCGGCCGTGAGCTACCCGGGCTTCGAGGCGGACCTGGCCTCGCTCTCGTAACGCGCGGCTACCGCTGGCTCGGGTGCCCCACCCCGGGCCACGGCGAGAGCACGAGCACGAGGCGGGACTCGTCGGTCGCGCGCACCTCGCGTCGCTCGTTCGGGTCGAACTCGGCGAGCAGTCCGGCGCCGCCGGTGACCGACTCGCCGCCCGAGTCCTCGATCTCGATCGACCCGGACACGACGAGGAGCCAGGCGCGCTCGTGCACCTGGTGCTCCTGAAGCCGCTCACCGGCCGGCAGGTGGATCACTATCGCCCGACCCTCCTGTTCGGAGTCGAGCACGGCCGGGTTGTGCGGCTGCACGTCGAGCGTCGAGATGTCCCAGCTCCGCATCGTGTCCTCCCGGGGTCAGACTCGGCGCAACTCTATCCTCAGCGGCCGGATCATGGTCATCGCCATCGACGGTCCAGCCGGCGCCGGAAAGTCCACCGTGGCAAGGGGAGTCGCCAGCGCGCTCGGCTTCACCTACCTGGACTCCGGGGCCATGTACAGGAGCGTCGCGCTCGCGGCGCTGCGGTCCGGGACGGACCTCGACGACCCCGCCGCCCTGGGCGAGCTCGCCAGGGGGCTCGAGATCGAGATCGGCGATGGCAGCGTCACCCTCGACGGACGCGACGTGACCGAGGAGATCAGGGCCCCTGACGTCTCGGCGGCCGCCTCCCGCGTATCCGTTCACGCGGCGGTCCGGGAGGCCATGGTCGCCCAGCAGCGCGCCCTCATCGAGCGCGGCGACTACGTGGCCGAGGGCAGGGACATCGGCACCGTGGTCAGTCCCGAGGCGCCCCTCAAGGTCTTCCTCACGGCCTCCGACGCGGTGCGCGCGCGCCGGCGCGCCGCCGACACCGGCGAGGACGTCGGTGCGGTGCTCGCGGCGCAGGCGGCCCGGGATGCTCGGGATCGCGGACGGGAGCACGGGGCCCTGCAAGCGGCAAGCGACTCGGTCGAGATCGACACGACCGGTCTGCCGGTCGGCGAGGTGGTGGACCGCGTCGTCGCGCTGGCCGAGGAGCGGGGCCTCGTCGCCAGATGACGGGCCGGGTGCCTCAAATCGCCGTCGTCGGCTTCCCGAACGTCGGGAAGTCCACCCTGGTGAACCGGCTCGCGGGGGGCAGGGAGGCGGTCGTGCACGAGGAGCCGGGCGTGACCCGCGACCGGAAGGCCGTCGAGACCGAGTGGAACGGGCTTCGGTTCCGGCTGATCGACACGGGAGGCGTCGATCTGGAGGCCGAGGACTCCCTGTCGGTGGCCGTTCAGAGGCAGGCGCGGGAGGCCATCGACGAGGCGGATGGCGCGGTTCTCGTGGTCGACGCCCGCGCCGGTCTGCGCCAGGGGGATGCCGAGCTCGCCGACATCCTGCGTCGTGCCTCGATCCCCGTGGCCGTGGTGGCCAACAAGATCGACGAACCGGGAGACGACTACCTCGCCGCCGAGTTCCACCGGCTCGGGCTGGGTGATCCGTTCCCGGTCTCCGCTGTGCAGGGTCACCGCACCGGGGATCTCCTGGATCGGCTCGCGGAGTGGGTGCGGGACGCGTCGGCCGATGACGATGATCGAGGCGCGGAGTCCGAGGTGCCGCGAATCGCGGTGATCGGCCGGCCCAACGTCGGCAAGTCGTCCCTCGTCAACGCGTTCCTCGGCTCCGAGCGGGCGATCGTCTCGCACGTCGCGGGCACGACCAGGGACGCGATCGACACCGAGGTCGCCTTCGGCGACCGCCGGCTGGTCCTGGTCGACACCGCCGGCCTGCGCCGGCGCACGAAGGTGGCGGGAACGGTTGCCTACTACGCGCAGCTGCGCTCGGAGCGCGCCGCCGAGCGCGCCGACGTCGCCCTCTTGGTGTGCGACGCGTCGGAGGGGATCACGTCGGAGGACCTCCGGATCGCCGAGCTCGCCATGCGGTCCGGATGCGCGACCCTGGTGGCGCTGAACAAGTGGGACATCGGCCAGACCGAGCTGGACAACGCCACGGGGCGGCTTGCCAAGCGGCTGCGGCAGCGGCCACCCGTGATGGCCTGCTCGGCGCTCACCGGACGCAACGTCACGAAGCTCCTGGAGCGCTCCATCGAGCTCGCCGACCGGCGCTCATCGCGCATCCCCACCCCCGGTCTCAACCGCTTCGTGTCCGACCTGATGGCGAGCCGCCCGCCGCCGGCCAGGAGGGGCAGGCGGCTTCGGATCTATTACGCCGCGCAGGTGGAGACCCGGCCGCCCCGCTTCGCCGTCCAGGTCAACGATCGCCGTCTGATCACGCGGGACTGGGCCTACCACTTCGAGAACAGGCTGCGCTCCGAATACGGACTGGAGGGCATTCCGCTGGTCATCCACTTCGTGCCTCACTCGCGGCGCCGGCGACCCCGGTCGGGGGTCGCCGTGAAGGCGGACTGAGCTTGCGCGACCTTCAAGGTCAGCCGGTATAAGAACTGCTGGTGCCCAGGTTCCGACTCCCACGACGCCGGCGGCGCGGTGGCACGGGGCCACCGCCACCTCCGCCAGCGCCGCCCGCCCCCGAACCGAGCACTCCGGAACCCGAGCCCGAGGTCAAGCCCCCGGCGGAGCCGGGCGGAGGCAGGCGGGGCGCGCGCTCCGTGGGCAGCCGATTCGCCGGCACGGTCGCCGCCGTCAGCAGGGTGCCGGCAGCGGCGGGCCGCGGCGCGCGGCGCTTTTGGACCAGCATGTCCAGCCAGACCCGGAGGCGGCTCGCGATCGCGATCGGGGTCATCGCGGCGCTGCTGCTGATCGCATTCGTTGCGGTTCCCGCCCTTCCCTGTGGGGCGCCGGGAGGCGACGTGTGCCCGCGCTCGGACGACTCGATCCATCTCGTGCCGGACGACGCGCTGGGCTACCTGCACGTGAACCTCGACCCCGGCACTGAGCAGTACGAGCAGGCCAGGGACGTCGCCGACCGGATCCCGACGATCACGAAGCAGCTGACGTCGCGCCTGCTCGCCCGCGTGCCCGGGCCGAGCGGCGGACCCCCCGATTTCGCGCGAGACATCGAGCCGTGGTTCGGCGGACAGGCCGCGCTCGCGATCGTGCCTGCCGGGGAGAGGTCCGCCGAGGAGGTCCAGCTGCTTCAGGTCAAGGACGACGACGCGGCCGAGCAGTTCGCCGATTCGGTCGCCACGGGCACCCCCAGGACCACCGACTACCGGGACATCCCGGTCAACGTCGACCGCCGAGGCCTGGCGACCGCCCTGGTCGGCGGCTTTCTGACGATTGGGCGCGTAAGCGGCGTGCGGGGCGTCATCGACGCCCAGAGTGGGTCCTCCGGGACCGGCTCCCTCGCGGACGAGGCGGCCGCCCGCACGGCGCTGGACGCGCTCCCCGATGAGCGCCTCGGCGACGCCTACCTGTCGCCGGATGGCATCGCGAGGCTGGTCGGCAACCCGCGCGGCCCGCTGGCCACCCTCGACGCCGTCGTCGATCCCACCGCCAGCAACGGTGTGGCGATGGCGGTCGTGGCGAGCGATGAGGGCATCGACCTGGACATTCGCTCCGAGCTCGACGAGGCCAGGGCCGAGGCCCAGCCGGGGTTCTTCGCGGCGTTCCCCTCATTCGAGCCCACGCTCACGGACTCGCTCCCCGCGGACTCCCTCGCCTACGTTGGCGTGGCCGATCCCGGCCACACCCTGGTCTCGTTGATCGAGCAAGCGAGCGCCGATCAGCCGGGAATCGCTGCGGCCGCGGCCGGATTGGTCAAGCGCGTGAAGCAGCTTGGGAAGGTCGACCTGGAGACCGACCTCCTGCCGTCCCTCGGCGGCGAGGCGGCGTTCGCGCTCCAGCCCGCCGCGGCCGGCGGCGGCCGGGGCGGTGCGGACGTCGGGCCGACGTCCGGCGTCCCGTATCTCGAGTTCCTCAGCTCCGGGATCGACGCGAAGCGCGCGGGGCGGGCGCTGGCGAGCCTCCAGGCGCCCATTGCGGATGCGCTCAATCCGAGTGCCGGCCAGGTCCCCACCTTCAGCCAGGAGGAGGTCGGCGGCGTCACCGCCCACAGCGTCCGCCTGTCCCCCACGGTCGACCTTACGTACGCGATCGCGGGAACCGTCCTGCTGATCGCGACCGACCCCGTGGCCGTCAGGCAGCTCGCCGGCGAAAGCGGCGGGCTCACGGACGAGGAGGCCTTCAAGGAGGCCACCGACGGCCTGCCGGACTCGGTCTCGCTGCTCTCCTACCTCAACCTCGAGGGGCTGCTGACGCTCGGCGAGCACGCCGGCCTGGCCCAGGACCCGGCGTACGAGACGTTCGCACCGGAGCTCCGCAAGCTCCGCGCGCTGGGACTCGCCGTGCGCCAGAGCCCGACCGAGCTCGCGACGGACGTCAGGTTGATCGTCAGCCCGGAGGCATCGGCGCCGAGCGAGTCGAGCGGACGGGCAGCCGTCCCCAAGGACTAGATCCACGGCCGGGCTCGCGTTCGCTACCGTTCCGCGACGACCATGGAGAGACTTTCAGCGAACGAGCACCTGTTCACGTCCGAGTCGGTTACCGAGGGGCATCCCGACAAGATCTGCGACCAGGTCTCCGACGGTGTCCTCGACGCGGTCATGGCGGCCGATCCCGCGGGGAGGGTCGCCTGCGAGTGCCTCGTCAACACGGGCCTCGTGGTCGTCGCGGGTGAGATCTCGACCGAGACCTACGTCGACATCCCCTCGATCGTCCGCGACACGCTCCACCGCATCGGCTACGACCGGGCCAAGTACGGCTTCGACGCACAAACCTGCGCGGTCATCACCGCGATCGACGAGCAGTCCCCCGACATCGCCCAGGGGGTCGATACGGCATATGAGGCGCGAACCGACCCCAACGACGACGACGAGCTGGATCGAGCCGGGGCCGGCGACCAGGGGATGATGTTCGGTTACGCCACCCGGGAGACGCGGACGCTGATGCCGATGCCGATCCAGATCGCTCACACGCTCTCCCACCGACTCGCCGAGGTCCGCAAGGCCGGGGTGATTCCGTACCTGCGACCCGACGGCAAGACGCAGGTGACGGTCCGCTACGAAAACGATCGCCCGGTCGAGGTGGTCAAGGTATTGATCTCAGCTCAGCACAAGCCCGACATCGACGGCGAGACCCTGATCAAGCCCGACCTCTGGGAGCACGTGGTCGAGCCGGTCCTCCACGAGGGCTACAAGGAGCTGTTCACGGAGAGCGAGCTCCTCCCGAACTTCCTCGTCAACCCGACCGGCAAGTTCGAGATCGGCGGCCCGATGGGCGACGCCGGGCTAACCGGCCGCAAGGTCATCGTCGACACGTACGGGGGTGCGGCGCGGCACGGTGGCGGTGCGTTCTCGGGCAAGGACCCGTCGAAGGTCGATCGTTCCGCCGCCTACGCCGCGCGCTACGTGGCCAAGAACGTGGTCGCGGCGGGGCTGGCCGACCGGTGCGAGATCCAGGTCGCATACGCGATCGGCGTCGCCCATCCGGTCTCGCTGATGGTCCAGACGTACGGGACGGGCAGGGTCTCCGACGCAGACATCGTCCGTGCGATCGGCGAGGTCTTCGACCTGCGGCCGGCTGCGATTGTCCGCGACCTCGATCTACGCCGCCCGATCTTCCAGAAGACCGCCGCCTACGGCCACTTCGGCCGCGAGGACCACGACTTCACGTGGGAGCGCACCGACCGCGTCGACGACGTCCGCGCCGCCGCCGGCATGGCCTCGTCGGACAACGAGGCGGGAATCGGCGCGGGCGTCTCGAGCTCGGGTTAGTCGACCCCAGCGTCCTTCCCAGCGCCGGCGGAATTCGGCAAGTAGGGGAGGGCGATCACGGCGGCTGGACGTTTACCTTCGCTATGCGAAAGAAAGTGCCCATTTGCATTTGCCACGAGTCGGCCTAGACCTGCGGCCCCCCGGACTGTGACGCCCGCGGCTCGTCGCCCAGGCCGGTCGGAGACGTCGCGTGGGTCGCGCGGTCGACCCGCTCTACGACCTCGGCGGGGTCCGCCACACCGACGAAGATGAAGTTGTAGTCGTCGCCCGCGGCCGTGTCGAAGTCGACGTCACCGACCTGAAGCATCCGCTCGAGCAGCGACTGGTTGTAGTTGACGTTTTGGACCCGTTCGAGGCGGGTCTCCTGGATGTCGCGCGCGATGATGCCGCGCTTGATGTGGAGCCGCCGGGTCGTGATGGTGTAGTGCGTCGTGATGCGCTTGATGAATCCGGCGAGGATCACGATCGCCACCCCGATCACCGCGACGAGGACCACCAGCTCGGTGTTGGTGTCGCCGTCGGCGATGTTCGTGACGAGGCCGACCAGGAACGCGATCACCAGGACGCCGAGGAGGCCCTTGAGATAGAAGCCGATGATCGAGCGCCACGAGGGGTGACCCTCGAACATGATCTGCTCCCCGGGTGCGAGGCGCGGTGCCACTGCCGGAAGCATAGGTCCTGGGGCGCGCGGCGGGAAATTGGGCGCCGCCGGGGCGACCACTAGCTTCAAACCCCATGAACAGCACATGCCTCTGCGGGTGCCGTACGGCACCCGCCTAACACATATGGCGATCGCCAAGGTCGAGCCGCTCCTCACAACGCGATCCCTGCGGGGTCCGTTCGACTATCTGCTGCCCGACCGTCTCTCCGGCGTCGGCGTGGGCTCCGTGCTCCGGGTGCCGTTCGGCCGCCAGCGGATCGTCGGCGTCGTGGTCGACGTGGCCGAATCGAGCGACCTGCCCCCCGAGCGCCTGGCGGAGCCCATCGAGGCCCTCGAGGCCGGCGCGCCACCGGAGCTGGTGCGCCTGGGCCAATGGGTCGCCCGCGAGTACTGCTCGACGCCGGCCCGCGGGCTGGAACTCGTGCTGCCCCCCGGAGCAGGCCGCGGCGGCGCCGGTCCCGCCCCGCGGCTGGAGCTCCTGGCGAAGCTGACGCCCGCGGGCCGGGCAGCGCTCGAGGACGGCTCTCGCCTGGGACGGGTCCAGCGGGCCACGCTCGCCGCGCTCGGGGGCGCCGGCGACGCGGAGCTCACGGCCGCCGAGCTCGAGGCGGCCGGCCCCGGCACCCGGGCGCTCCGGCGACTCGAGGCCCGCGGCCTCGTCGAGCTCGAGAGAAGGGAGCGCTCTCGCCGTCCGGCGATCGTCGGCGTCGGCGCCCGATCCTCGCGGCCCGCCCTCGCCGATGCTCAGTCCGCGGCGCTGGCCACGATCACCCGCGCGATGGACGGCAATGGGCAGGGTGAGCTGCTCCTGCACGGCGTCACCGGGTCGGGCAAGACCGAGGTCTATCTCGCCGCGGCCGAGGCCGCCCTGGCACGCGGCCGCGCCACCATCGTGCTGGTGCCGGAGATCGCCCTGGCGCCGCAGACCGTGTCGCGGTTCGGGGCCCGCTTCGGGGATCGCGTCGCCCTCCTTCATTCGAGGCTCTCGGCCGGCGAGCGCCGCGACGAGTGGGAACGGCTTCGCTCGGGCCAGGCGGCCGTGTGCGTCGGGCCCCGATCGGCGGTGTTCGCCCCCGTCGAGGATCTCGGCCTCATCGTCGTCGACGAGGAGCACGACCCCTCCTACAAGCAGGAGGGCGATCCCCGTTACGACGCCCGCGAGGTGGCACGCAGGCGCGCGGAGGAGTCCGGCGCGGCGCTGGTCTGCGGCAGCGCGACCCCGCGACCCGAGAGCTGGGCCCGTCTCCCGCGCGTGGAGCTTCCCGAGCGCGCCGACGGCGTCGCGCTCCCGCCGGTGGAGGTCCTGGACATGAGGTCGGGCTCGGGCCGCGACGGCCCGCTTCACCCGCGGACCCTGGAGGCCCTCGGCGAGATCCGCGACGGCGCCGGCAAGGCGATCGTGATGCTGAACCGCCGCGGGTGGTCTCCCTTCCTCGCCTGCCAATCCTGCGGGCGCGCATGGGGCTGCCCCGAGTGCGACGTCTCGCTCGTCGTCCACAAGCGTGAGGGCCGCCTTCGGTGCCATCACTGCGGACACGCTGAGGCCATGCCCGAGTCGTGTCGGGACTGCGGCTCGGTCACCCTGGCGCGCCACGGGTCCGGCACCGAGCGGATGGCCGCGTTGCTGAGCGAGGCCGTCGCCTCCCTGCCCGTCTTCCGCCTGGACTCCGACAGCGCGGCACCGGTCGGCGCGCATCTGGACATCCTGCGTCGCTTCGAGGCCGCCCATCGGGGCGTCCTGGTCGGGACCCAGATGGTCGGCAAGGGCCACGATTTTCCCGACGTGGTGCTCAGCGTCATCCTCGAGGCCGACGCCACGCTGCGGTTCCCGGACTTTCGGTCCGAGGAGCGGACCTTCGCACTCGTGGCGCAGCTCGCCGGGCGCAGCGGTCGCGGCCCCCTCGGTGGGAGGGTGCTCGTGCAGACCCTGGCACCGGACGCCTCCGCCATTCGCCACGCCGCCACGCACGACGCCGAGGGGTTCCTGACGGCGGAGCTCGAGCGGCGGCGCCTGCTCCGCTACCCGCCGTACTCCCATCTGGTCCGGCTGGAGCTGACGGCCCCCGATTCGGAGCGCGTCGAGACGGCCGCGCAGCTCGCCCACGGCCGCATCGCGGAATCTCTCCCCGACGAGGTCGCGTTGCTGGGCCCGGCGCCGCGCTTCCGCAGGCGTGGGCGCCACCGGCGCCAGCTGCTGCTCAAGTCCTCCGAGCGCGAGCCCGCGGTCGCCGTCGTGCGGTCCGCGGTCGAGGATCTGGCCGGCTCGCGGGGCCTCAGGGGGATCGCCGTCAGCGTCGACGTCGACCCTCAGTGAGGGCCGTCGCCTGCGTCTAGACTCGGGAAGCGATGAGCGATCAAGCGGATACCGCGACGATCCGCGAGGCCGGGCCCGTCGAGCCGGAGGGCCGCGGACACGAGCGGGCGCAGGCCCTCGCCGAGGAGACGCTACGGCGCCGAGAGGCCGCCCTCCGGCAGATCCGCAAGTTCGGTGATCCCGTGTTGAAGTCCCGGGCCTCCGAGATCAACTCCTTCGGCCCTGAGCTCCGGCGCGAGGCGGATCGCATGGTCTCGATCATGCGGGACGGGATCGGCGTGGGGCTGGCGGCCACGCAGCTGGGGGTGATGCACCGGCTGCTCGTGTTTCAGGCCGGCCCCGACGCCACGCCCACCGCGATCGCCAATCCGAGGATCGACTGGGTCTCCGACGAGCAGACGATCGCCGAGGAGGGCTGCCTCAGCCTGCCGCGGGTGGCCGTTGACGTCGAGCGACCCCTGTTTGCCCGCGTGAGCGGTCTCGACGTCACCGGCGCGCCGCTTGCGGTCGAGGCGTCCGGGCTCGAGGCGCGCGTCCTCCAGCACGAGATCGACCATCTCGACGGTGTTCTCATGCTCGACCGCGCTCCCAGAGACCAGCGCAAGGCCGCGCTGCGGGCGCTGCGCGAGGGCGGGGAGTACAGCCCGAGCGCCGAAGAGCCCGCCGAGGAGGACACCGCGGCGGCGCCCGCCAGTTGAGGATCGCGTACCTGGGGACGACGAAGTTCGCCGTGGCGGTGCTGCGCCGCCTCGCGGACTCGCCTCACCGTCCGGCGGTCGTCGTGACGCCTCCGGACCGTCGCCGGGGCCGGGGCCGGCGCCTCGCGCCGCCGCCCGCGGCGGAGGCGGCGGCCGAGCTCGGGCTCGACCTGCTGCAGACGGAGAGCGTCAACCTCCCGGACGCCGTCGAGGCGATCCGGGCGGCCCGACCCGAGCTCGGCGTGGTGTGCGCGTTCGGCCAGCTGATCAAGGACCCCCTCCTGTCCGAGCTCGAGATGCTGAACGTCCACCCATCGCTGCTCCCCAGGTGGAGGGGAGCGGCTCCGATCGAGCGGGCGATCATGGCCGGCGATCGCGTGACCGGCGTCTCGATCATCAAGGTCACCGCGGGCCTGGACTCCGGACCGGTCGCGCTTCAGGAGTCCCTCGGGATCGGCGACCACGAGGACTTCGGCTCGCTGTCGGACCGCATCGTCGAGCTCGCGGGCGAGCTGGTCCTGCAAGCGCTCGACCGGTACGAGGCGGCAACCCTGGAGTGGCGCGAGCAGGACGATTCCCTCGCCACGTACGCCGAGAAGATCTCACCCGACGAACGCCGGCTCGACCCCGGCCGTCCCGCTGCGGAGCTGGAGCGAACGGTGCGGGCCCTGAACCCCCGCATCGGCGCCTACCTCGAGCTCGGCGGCGGTCAGCGCCTGGTCGTGCGCCGGGCGATCGCCGAGGCCGGGGGTGATGTGGAGCAGGGGCGTCTGGAGGCGAGCGGCGGCGCCCTGCGGCTGGGGTGCGCCGAGGGAACGCTGCGGCTGGAGGTGGTGCAGCCGGCGGGCCGCAGGCCGATGCCGGCGGACGCCTACCTCCGGGGTCACGCGCTCCCCTCCCTCGCGGAATGAGCGATGCCGGCGGGGTCGCGCCGCAGCGCCGCGCGGCCTACGAGGTCCTGCGACGGGTGTTCGAGCACGACGCTTGGGCCGACCGCGCCTTCCCGGCCGCCGCTGAGCGGCACCGGCTGAGCCCTCGCCAGCGAGCGCAGGCTCAGCGGCTGGCATACGGCGCCGTCCAGCGACGAGGCACGACCGACCACCTGATCACCGACCTCGCCGACCGCCGGGTGAGCCGCCTGGATCCGCCGGTGGTCGCGGCCCTTCGCCTGGGCCTCTATGAGCTCGCGTTCTCGGACGCGACCCCCGATCACGCCGCCGTCGCACAGGCGGTCGAGCTCGCCAAGGGCGGCGGCGGGCGCAGGCGGCGGGCCGCGGCCGGGCTCGTCAACGCGGTACTCCGCCGAGCGGCGTCGATCGACGACTTGCTGGCGGGGCTCGATGACGCAACGCCGGAGGGCGCGGCGGCGCTTCACTCCTGCCCGGAATGGCTTGCGCGCATGTGGTGGGACGAGCTCGGCGGGCGAGATGCGCGCTCCCTCCTGGCGGCGATCAACCGGCCCACCGAGACGGCGCTTCGGGTCAACGCGCTCAAGGCCGACCCCGAGCAGCTGATCGACGACCTGCGGGCCGCCGGAGAACCCATCGCGCGTCCGGGCTCCGGGCTCCTCGCGCCCCTCGAGGCCCTCGTCGTCGACGGCCGGCTGTCCGAAGGGCCGCGGCGCCGCATCGCGGCCGGCGAGCTCGTGCCGCAGGCGCGCGGCTCGCAGGCCGTGATCGAGGTCCTTGACCCGCAGCCGGGAGAGCGGGTGCTGGACCTGTGCGCCGCCCCGGGGATCAAGACCAGCGCGATCGCCGGACGGATGCGAGACCGGGGAGAGATCGTCGCCGTGGAGCGCGACTCCGAACGCGCGAGCCAGCTGCGCGAGCTGTGCGGGAGGCTGGGGGTCACCTGCGTGAACGTCGTCGTGGGGGACGCGGCCGAGGTCGACCTGCGCGACGGCTACGATCGCGTCCTCGTGGATCCGCCCTGCTCAGATCTCGGCACCCTGGCCTCGAGGCCGGACGCCCGCTGGCGCAAGTCGCCGGAGCTGATCGATCGGCTGGCCGCCATCCAAGCGGCGATTCTGGAGCGCGCCGTCGACGCCACGGCCGACGGCGGGAAGCTCGTCTTCTCGACCTGCACCATCTCCCGGCGCGAGGGCTCGGACAGGATCCGGGAGCTGGTCCAGGCCGACGGGGTTGAGGCGGTCGACCTGGGGTTGGCCTCGCCCGAGCTGGCGGACGCCCGCGATTCCAGGTTCCTGCAGCTGAGGCCCGACCGCGATCGGACCGACGGGTTCTTCATCGCCGAGCTGGAGCGGGCCTAGTGGAAGCCGGAGACACGACGCTGAAGCAGCGGCCGGCCTGCCCGGGGTGCGGCGAGCCGTGGCTTCGCCCGACGCAGCTCCCCGGCCGCTACCGCTGCGTTTACTGCCTGCGCCGCTACGAGCTCGTCTCCCAGTGCCCGAACTGCGGCGAGCACCAGACGATCGTCCGCATGAGCACGTCCGAGGACCTTCGCTGCCAGCACTGTGGCAGCTCGATGCTCCGGTCCCTCTAGCCCATGGCCCGTGAGCTCTTCGGCGATCTCCACGTCGCCCCTTCCATTCTGTCGGCCGACTTCGCGCGCCTCGGGGAGCAGGTCGCCGAGGTGATGGACGCGGGAGCGCGGGTGATTCACGTCGACGTGATGGACGGCCACTTCGTGCCGCCGATAACCATGGGACCCCTGGTGGCCGCAGCGATCGCCGATCAGGTGCACGAGGGTGGGGGAGCCGTCGACGTCCACCTGATGATCGACCGTCCCGCGGAGCACGTCGAGGAGTTCGGGCGCGCCGGGGCGGACTGCATCACCGCGCACTTCGAGGCCGACCCTCACATCAACCGTACGCTCGGGGCGATCCGGGAGGCCGGATGCCTGGCGGGCGTCGCCATCAACCCCGGAACCCCGGCCGACGCGGTGCGCGAGCTCGACCAATCGGCGGACGTGATCCTCTGCATGTCAGTGAACCCGGGCTGGGGTGGCCAGTCGTTCATCGCCTCATCCCCGGACAAGGCCCGCCGGATCCGCGCCGTCGCGCCGACCCCCGTGATCGAGATGGACGGCGGAATCGACGAGGACACCGTCGGCGGCGTCGCGGAGGCCGGCGCGACCCTGTTCGTGGCGGGATCCGCTGTGTTCGGCGACCCCGAGCCCGGCGAGGCCTTCAAGCGGATCGCGGCGGCCGCGAACGCCGCCTGAGGGCCCGCGGCGCTAGCTCGCCTCGTCGGCCGCGGCCAGCCGGGCCTCGATCTCCTCGGGCGAACCGGGAGCCACCACGTCCTCGGGGCGCGGGACCCTTGGCGGATGGCGGTAGAGGAGGTAGAGCAGCGCGCACAGCAGCGCGGCGGCGCCGGCGAAGCCGACCTCCACGCGCCTGAACTCGTCCAGCACCGGGATCAGGTTCCAGACGACGAATGCGGTCGCGCACGCCACCCACCGGACCGCGGCGCTCCGCGCCTGTCCCTGCGCCAGCGCCGCCTGGTTGAGCGTCCCGGACGCCAGGTAGAAGCCCATGCCGGCGGTGACGATCAAGAGCCCGGCCCGGTCGTAGGTGAACTTCTCCCCGAAGGCGAGCTGCATGAGTTCCGGGCCCGCGATCGCCACCACCAGCCCCACCGCGGCGGCGAACGCCGCGATGGCCCCCACGGTGACGCGGACCGACATCTGAAACGCGCCGGCGTCTCCGGAGGCCGTGCTGGACCGCAGCCGGGTCAGATGCGGGAGGAGGCTGGTGGCCACGGCCTGGAACAGGACGAGGGGCGCCCGGGCGATCATCAGCACGTTGAAGATGAACCCCGCCGCCGCGGCGCCATCCGAGGCGCGCACGATGAGCGGACCCGCGTTCAAGAGACTCTGCTCGCTGACCATGATCAACAGCACCGCCGCCGCGAACCCGCCGCCGTGCGCAAGGGTGAACTGCGTCTCGCTCGCCGCGGGCCGCCGTCGGGGTGCGGATCGGCGGCTCACCGCCCGCCCCGCGAACGCGAGTGGCACGACCGTCAGGCTGAGCAGCGGCGCCGCGACGATCCCGAGCGCGACGGCGGTCTGGCCGCTCGCGATCCCGACGGCGACGGCGAGCGCGAAGGACATCCGCGCGGTGGACTCCGCGAGGAGGAGCGCCCCGTAGAGCACGAACCGCCTGCTCCCCGCCAGAAATCCGCGGGCGAAGAAGCTCGCGCCGAAGGCGAGCACGGCGCCCACGAGGATCCAGTACAGCGTGGAGTTGCCCGACAGCAGATCGTCCTCGAGCGGGCCGCGCAGGGCGAGCGCGACCGCCGCGAAGGCGACCGCCAGGCCGACCTGGATCGTCGCTCCCACCCGCAGCGCCTCGCCGATCGACTCGCCCCGCGCTTGACGTGCGGCGATCGTCCGCGAGAGCAGCTGCTCGACGGGCCGAAAGAGCACCGAGATCGTGACGAAGACGGCCGACCACAGCACCACGACCTCGCCGTATGACGTCCGATCGAGGTTGTGCGACGCGAGCGAGAAGTAGACGTAGGTCAGAAGTCCCGCTGACCCGACGCCGATCGACAGCATCGCGGCCGAGCGCCCGAAGCGCCTGGTCTCCGCCGCCGCTACCTCCCGCGCCATGCGCGGGCACGGTACCCGCACCCGCGTATGATTGGTTGACTGACCAGTCAATCGGGGGCATCCACGGTGGCCACAGACCAGGATCGGCTTCACCTTCGCCGCGCGCTCGAGCTCGCGGCCGGCGGGCATGGCAGGGTGAGCCCGAACCCGCTGGTGGGCGCCGTGCTCGTGAGGGACGGGCAGGTCATCGGCGAGGGCTTCCACGCCGAGCTCGGCGGGCTGCACGCCGAGGTGGCCGCGATCGAGGACTCGCGCGCCCGCGGACTCGACCCCGCCGGCGCGACCATGTTCGTGACGCTGGAGCCCTGCGCGCATCACGGTCGCCAGCCCCCCTGCGTCGACGCCATCCTGGACGCCGGCATCTCGCGCGTGGTAATGGCATCCGACGATCCGACCGCCAAGGCCAGCGGTCGCGGCCCGGAGATCCTGCGCACCCAAGGCGTGTCGGTGGACTTGGTGGAGGGCGAGGAGGCCGACGCGGCCCGCCTTCTCAACCAGCCCTTCCGCAAGCGCGCTCGCACCGGGCGGCCGCTCGTGGCGCTCAAGTCGGCGGTCACGCTTGACGGCCGCGTGGCGACCGCCGGGGGCGATTCGCAGTGGATCTCCAGCGAGGCGAGCCGCCTTCTGGCTCACCGGTGGCGCGCCGAGTCCGACGCCGTGTGCATCGGGATCGGGACCGCGCTGGCGGACGATCCACTGCTCACCGCTCGGGAGACGCGCGCGCTCCGTCAGCCGACGAGGGTCGTCTTCGACTCCGAGGCGCGCCTCCCGCCGAATTCCCGAATGCTCGCCTCCCTCGGTGAGGCGCCGGTCCTGATCGTCGCCTCTCCCGCGGCGCCCGAGGGCCGCGTCCGTGCCCTCGAGGCCGCAGGGGTCGCGGTCGTCGTCTGCGAGGGGGAGCCGTCCGAGCGCGTGCTCGCGGGCCTCACGGAGCTGGGGCGTCGCGACATCGCGAGCGTCCTGCTCGAAGGGGGCCCGACGCTCGCCGGCTCGTTCCTCGACGCCGGCGAGATCGACGAGTTGCGGCTCTTCGTCGCCCCGATGGTGGTTGGCGGCATGCTGGCCCGTCCGCTCATCGCGGGTAACGGGGCCATGATGCTTCCGGACGCCACCCCGGCCAAGGCGATGGACTGGGAGCGCTCCGGCGACGATCTGCTCATTCGCGCCCGGCTCAAGGAGTGGTGAGGATTGTTCACCGGGATCATCCGCGAAGTTGGCAGCGTCGAGAGCGTCGAGCGAACGTCCGACGGGGCGCGCGTGCGGGTGGGAGCCGAGGTCGCCGATGAGCTGCCCGAGGGGGGCTCGGTGTCCGTGAACGGGGTCTGTCTCACGGTCGCCGCCGGGACCGAGGGCGGGTTCGAGGCCGACGTGATGAACCAGACGCTTTCCCTGACGACGCTCGGCACGCTCCACGCCGGCGATCGCGTGAACCTCGAGCCCCCGCTGCGGGCCGGCGAGCCGCTCGGGGGCCATCTGGTGCAGGGGCACGTCGACGGGACGGGGCGGGTGACCTCCGTGTCCGACGACGGTTTCGCCCGCCGGGTGAGCGTCGAGGTTCCCGACCAGCTTCGCCGCTTCATCGCGGAACACGGCTCGGTGGCGATCGACGGCGTCAGCCTCACCGTTGCCGCGCTCACCGCCGACGGCTTCGAGGTCTCGCTGATCCCGGAGACGCTCGAGCGCACGACGCTGGGCGGGGTCGGGGAGGGAAGCGAGGTGAACCTCGAGGTTGACGTCGTCGCCCGCTACGCGGAGCGGCTCATGCAAGGCTTAAATGACGAGGAGTGAGGAATCGCTATGAGTGAACACCGAAGCGGCGCGAACCCTGCCGCCCCCGGACGCGAAGCAAAGGAGGCGGCAGGCATAGGTTCGAGCGTGTTCTCGCCGATCGAGGAGGCGATCGAGGAGATCCGCCGCGGGCGGATGGTCGTCGTGTGCGACGACGAGAACCGCGAGAACGAGGGCGATCTGACGATGGCCGCTCAGTTCGCGACGCCGGAGGCGATCAACTTCATGGCCAAGCACGGCCGCGGGCTCATCTGCCTGTCGCTGACGGGGGAACGCTGCGACGAGTTGGGACTCGACCTGATGGCGGCCAAGAACGAGTCGCCGTTCAACACCGCCTTCACCACCTCGATCGAGGCCCGCGACGGCGTCACGACCGGGATCTCCGCGGCAGATCGAGCCCGCACGATCCAGGTCGCGATCGACCCGCACTCCACGCCCGACGACCTGGTCCAGCCGGGGCACGTCTTCCCGCTGAAGGCGAAGGACGGCGGCGTCCTGGAGCGCGCCGGCCAGACCGAGGCGGCCGTCGACATGGCGCGCCTCGCCGGCCTCATCCCGGCCGGGGTGATCTGCGAGATCATGAATGAGGACGGGACGATGGCCCGCGTGCCGGACCTAGTGCCGTACTGCGAGCGGCACGGGCTGAAGATGATCACGGTCGCCGACCTGATCGCCTACCGGCGGCGCACCGAGCGACTGGTCGAGCGCGTCGTGTCCACCCAGCTTCCGACCGCGTTCGGGGAGTTCACCGCGATCGGATACCGGTCGTTGGTCGACGAGAAGCACCACCTCGCGATGGTGAAGGGCGACGTCCGAGGCGCGGAGGACGTCCTCGTCCGCGTCCACTCCGAATGCCTGACCGGCGACGTGTTTCACTCGCTGCGCTGCGACTGCGGGGAGCAGCTGGAGGCCGCCCTGGCGATGATCGAGCGCGAGGGGGAGGGAGTTCTGCTCTACCTCTCGCAGGAGGGACGCGGCATCGGCCTGCTCAACAAGCTGCGGGCCTACCGGCTACAGGAGGAGGGACTGGACACCGTTGACGCCAACCTGAAGCTCGGCCTCCCCGCCGACCTGCGCGACTACGGGATCGGCGCCCAGATCCTGGTTGACCTGGGCCTCACGAGCATTCGCATCCTCACCAACAACCCGAAGAAGATCCACGGTCTCGAGGGCTATGGCCTGTCGGTGACCGATCAGGTCCCGATCCAGGCGATCCCCAACCCGCACAACGAGGAGTACCTGCGCACCAAGCGCGAGCGGCTCGGGCACATCCTCCACCATCAGGGCCTGCCGCTCGACGAGGAACTGATCCACTCCGAGCACCAACAGGATCCCGAGGATGGCTGAGCGCGATGTCCTGGCGCGCATGGAGTTCGCGATCTGCGTCGGGACCTTCTACGAAGAGCTCGCAGAACGGCTCCTGAACGGCGCGACCGTCGGCTTCGAGGAGGGCGGCGTCAGTCCGGCGTCGGTTCACACCTATGAGGTCCCGGGCGCCTTCGAGCTCCCGATCGCGGCCAAGTGGTGCGCCGAGTCAGGGCGCTTCGCTGGGGTTGCGTGCCTGGGCGCCGTGATTCGCGGGGAGACCGATCACTACGGCTACGTCTGCAGCGAGGCCGCGCGCGGCGTCCAGCAGGCGCAGCTCACCACGGGTGTACCGTGCGCGTTCGGCGTCCTCACCTGCGAGACGATGGACCAGGCGCTGGCCCGGTCGGGAGGGGATGAGCGCGATCAGGGGAGGCGCGCCGCTCACGCGGTGACGCGCATGGCGCTGCTGAAGGAGCAGATCGAGTAGCTACCATCCGCTGCCGCATGGCCAAGGTCTGTCACAGCTGCGGCAAGGGACCGTCGTTCGGAAATTCCCGGAGCCACTCGATGGTCGCCACCCGGCGCCGGTTCGAGCCGAACCTGCAGAAGGTCAGAATCGACGACAACGGCCGCCCGCGCCGCGTCTACGTCTGCACCCGGTGCCTGAAGGCCAACAAGGTCGTCAAGGCCGCGTAACCGCCGCCGCGGCGGGATAATTCCCGTCCAAGCGATGGTCGACACCTCCATCGAGCGCTTCCGCAGGGTCGTCCAGGCCGCCTACGCCCAACTCGCCGCCCGCCGGCAGGAGGTGAACGACCTCAACGTCTTTCCCGTCGCCGACGGCGACACCGGGGACAACATGGCGCTGACCATGCAGGCTGTGATGAAGGAGCTCGACAGGCTGGACGGACAGCCGATTCCGGCCGACCGCGACGAGCTGGTCCACGCCGTCGCCCGCGCGGCGCTCATGGGAGCTCGCGGGAACTCCGGCGTGATCCTCAGCCAGATCGTCCGCGGGGCGGCCGAGGAGCTCGCGAGCCGTCCCGGCGAGCTGGTCGACCCGGTGCTCGTCGCCGCCGCATTCGCGCGGGCGGCGGACGCCGCGTATGAGTCCGTGCGCGATCCGGCGGAGGGGACCATGCTCACCGTGATCCGCGAGATGGCGCACGCCGTCTCGACCCACCTCGCGCACATGGATCGCCAGCGCCTGAGCGGCGCGGTTGCGGATACCGACCAGGATCAGCTCCTCGCCGACGTGCTGGACGTCGCCACGCGGGCGGGCGAGCAGGCGGTGGAGCGCACGACGGACCAGCTCGACGTGCTGGCGGAGGCCGGCGTGGTGGACGCAGGAGCCCACGGCCTCGTGGTCATCCTCGCGGGAATCGTCGCGGGTCTCCGCGACGACGACGATGCGATCCCGGAACTCCCGCACCACGAGCCCGCGCGCGCCACGCGGCCCCATCACTTCGACACCCGGTTTCGCTACTGCACGAACTTCATCGTCACCGGCTCGGGGCTCGACGCCCGGTCGTTCGTGCCACGGCTCGAGGAGATCGGGGACTCGGTGCTGGTGGTCGGCGACGAGGCGACGCTCAAGATCCACGTGCACACCGACGAGCCCGAGGTCGCGGTTGCGGTGTTCGAGGAGGCGGGCGACGTGCAGCGCCTGGACGTCGCGGACATGCGCGAGCAGATCGCCGCTCGCGAAGCCCGCCTGCGACCGGCGGCAACCGGCGCCGTGGCCGTGGCCGCCGGGGATGGAATGCGGGCGCTGTTCGAGGGACTCGGCGCTCACGTCGTGGACGGCGGGCCGACGCTCAATCCGTCGACCTACGAGATCCTCGCCGGAATCCACGAGGTCCCCGCGGAGGAGATCCTCGTGCTGCCGAACTCGCCCAACGTGATCCTCGCCGCCGAGGAGGCGGCGAAGCTGTCTGAGAAGCGGGCGCGGGTGATCCGAAGCCCCTCCCAGCAGGCCGCGCTCGCGGCCTTGGTCGAGCTCTCACCCGAGGAAGGGGGAGAGGCGAACGCGAAGCGGATCCAAGCGGCCCTGGCGGAGATCCGCTCGGGCGCGGTCGCGCCCGCCGCCCGCGACGATGCCCAGGGGCGCTTCGTACGGGGCGACGCGGTGGGCTTCGCGGGCGAGGAGGTCGTCACCTGGGGCGGCGCCGGCTCGACCTTGTCGGCGACCATCGAGCGAGTCGCCGCGGGCGCCGAGATCGTCACGGTGATCGAGGGGGCGGGCGCGCCGATCCCGCTCAGCCAGCTCCCGCTCGAGCTGCCCGAGGGCCTCGAGCTCGAGCTCCACCACGGCGGCCAGCCGCACTACTGGTGGCTGATCGCCGCGCAGTAGGGTGGACCCCGTGAGCGCCGCGACGCCGGTCCTCTGGCACATCGAGATCTCGCACTACAACGAGAAGGCTCGCTGGGCACTCGACCACAAGCGGATACCGCATCGCCGGCGGGCGCTTCCCGGCGGGGCCCACATGGTCGCGGCGGCTCTGCTCACCCGGGGCCGCAGCGTGACGTTCCCGCTCCTGGTTCTCGACGGCGAGGCGATCGGCGACTCGACAGCGATCATCGGCGCGCTCGAGCGGCGCTGGCCCGACCCGCCCCTCTATCCGGAGGCCCCGGCCGACCGCCGTCGGGCGCTCGCCCTCGAGGACTACTTCGACGAGGAGCTGGGGCCGCCGATCAGGCTGGTCGCGTGGCACGAGGTGACGAGGGATCCCGAGCGACTCGCCGCGCTGGTCGAGCGGTTTCTGCCGCCGCAGCTTCGCGGGACGCCGGCCGCATCCGCCGCGGCGGCTCGCTACGCCTCGGCGTTCACGGGACTGCGCTACGGCGTCAAGAGCGAGGAGGCGGCACAGCGCTCACGGGAGCAGGTGCTCGCGGCGCTCGACCACCTCGAGGCGGAGCTGGACGGAAACGACTACCTGGTGGGTGATCGCTTCACCGTCGCCGATCTCACCGCCGCGGCCCTCTTCTATCCGCTGGCGCTGCCGCCCGAGGCCCCGAACCTGGGTGACCCGCCAGAGGGCTTCGAGCGCTTTCGGGCGCCGCTTGAGGAACGCGCGGGGGTTCAGTGGATCCAGAGGGTTTATCGAGAGCACCGCCGGCCGGCCACGCAGCCGGTCGCGGCATAGCGGCGGCTACCCCACCTCCGCGATTGCCTCGACCTCCACCGGGACGTCGAACGGAAGCTCGGCCGCCCCGATCGCCGAGCGCGAGTGGCGTCCGGCGTCCCCCCATAGCTCGAGGATCAGCTCCGAGAATCCGTTGATGACGGCGGGCGTCTTGCTGAACCCGGGCGCGCAGTTCACCAGCCCGAGCGCCTTCACCCAGCCGCGCACGCGGTCGAGATCCCCGAGCTCCTGCTTCAGCGACGCGAGCATGGAGAGGCCCGTGAGCCGAGCCGCCTCCTGTGCCTGCTCCACCGAGACGTCGGTGTCGACCTTTCCCTGCACCAGCACCCGGTCCCCGTCGACCGGCAGGTGGCCCGACACGTAGGCGAGCTCGCCCTGGACGCGAACGAGGTCGAACTTGAACTCCACCCCGGGCGGCGGCGCAAAGGGTTGCGGAAGCGACAGCCCGAGGTCCTGGAGCCTGCCCTCGATCTCACCCATGGGTCAACCATATTGTTGCCGCCCTGTGCCCACGTAGCCTTGGGACGATGAGCCGGACGATGGCGCTGCCTCGCGAGCCGGGGGTCGATAGCGATCCCTCGGCTCCCGGCGCGTTCGCGACCGGCGATGCGCAGGATCGTGAGGCGCTGCGGGCCGCGACGCTTCGCTCGGCGCCACGGCCGAGCCTGCTTGCTGCGCGGATCCAGTCCCTGCGCGGCGCGGGGCCGAAGCTCTCCGCGGCGGCGGAGGAGATGGGCCTGGCGTCGGTGGGCGATGTGCTCCTGCACGTCCCGCACTCCTACCGGGATCGAGCGTCCCCGCGGAAGCTCGCCGACCTTCGGATCGGCGAGCAGGCGACCGTGGAGGTGGAGGTACGCTCCGCGAGGGTTCGCCCCACCCGGCGACGGGGCCTGGTGATCGTCGAGGCGTCGGTGGCGGACGACTCGGGGCCGGCGAAGGCGGTCTGGTTCAACCAGGCATGGCTCGTGGATCGCCTCACCGAGGGGACCAAGCTTTTGCTGTTCGGCAAGCTCGATCGCTCGGGATTTCGCGTCGAGGCGCATGAGGTCCTCGGCGGCAGGGGGGCCGATGCCTCCGCGGGCATTCACACCACCGGGATCGTGCCGGTGCATCCCGCGTCGGAGCGGCTGCGGGCGCAGCGGCTCCGGGATTGGGCCTGGCAGGTGCGGCCGCTCGCCCGCTGTGCGATCGAGCCGCTGCCCGCCGAGCTACGAGCGCGGCGCCGGCTGGCGCTGGAGGGCGACGCGCTGGTCGCCGCCCACTTCCCGCAGACCATGCCCCAGGCCGATGAGGCCCGCCGCCGGCTGGCGTTCGAGGAGCTGTTCCTGCACCAGGTGGCGCTCGCTGCGGGACGCTCGGAGCGCCGCTCCAAGGGCCCGGGGGTCCCACTGAGCGGACCGGGCGAGCTCACGGAGCGCTGGCTCGGGTCGCTGCCGTTCGAGCTCACCGGCGATCAGCGCCGGGCGTTGGAGGAGATCGACGCCGATCTGGTTGCTGAGCGGCCCATGCAGCGGCTCCTGATGGGGGAAGTGGGCTCGGGGAAGACGGTCCTCGCGCTCTACTCGATGCTGCGCGCCGTGGAGGCGGGCTACCAGGCGGCGCTGATGGCGCCCACGGAGACCCTCGCCGAGCAGCACGCGGCGACGCTCGACCGGCTGCTCGAGGCCCAGCAGGTCCCGTTCACGCTCCTGACCAGCGCGACGCCCGCGGCGCGGCGGCGCGAGGCGCTCGCGCAGCTCGCGACGGGTGAGCTCCCGATGGTGGTCGGGACCCACGCCCTCATCGAGCCGGACGTGGAGTTCGCGCGGCTGGCCGTCTGCGTCGTCGACGAGCAGCATCGCTTCGGCGTGCGCCAGCGGGCGGCGCTCGACGGCAAGGGGCCGGGCGGGCGAGCGCCGCACGCCCTGCACATGAGCGCCACGCCAATTCCCCGGACGCTGTCGCTGACCGCCTACGGCGACCTCGACGCGACCGTCCTGCGGGAGCTGCCGGCGGGGCGCCAGCCCGTGGACACCTGGGTCGTCGGCGAGGAGAAGCGCGCCGGCGCCTACGGGTTCATCCGCGATCGGCTGCGCGAGGGCCGGCAGGCGTACGTCGTGTGCCCGCTCGTGGAGGGCTCGGAGAGCCTGGAGGCGAAGGCGGCCACCGAGGAGGCCGAGCGGCTCCGAACCACCGAGTTCGCTGGCTTCGAGGTGGGCCTGCTGCACGGACAGATGCCGCCCAGGGAGAAGCAGGCCGCCATGGAGCGCTTCACGGCGGGCGAATCCGATGTCCTGGTGGCGACCAGCGTGATAGAAGTCGGGATCGACGTCGCCAACGCCACGGTGATGCTGATCGAGGGCGCCGAGCGGTACGGGCTCTCGCAGCTGCATCAGCTTCGCGGCCGCGTGGGGCGCGGGGCTCATCGGTCGCAGTGCATCCTGTTCGCCGATGCCGGATCGGAGCTCGCCGGGCGCCGGCTGGAGGCGATCGCGTCGGAGCGGGACGGCTTCAAGCTCGCGGAGATCGACCTCGCACTCCGGGGGGAAGGGGAGATCCTGGGGACACGGCAACATGGATTGCTTCGCTTTCGTGTGGCCGAGCTCCCCGACGACGTCGCGATGCTCACCGAGGCGCGGCGCGAGGTGATCGCGCTGGTCGAGCGCTACGGCTCGCTCGCGGCGCCCGAGCTGGGTCCGCTCATCGACGCCACCCGCGAGCGCTTCGGCGACGAGGCGATCGCGCCTTGAGGATCGTCGCCGGCGAGCTCAAGGGGCGCCGGCTCTCGACGCCCCCGAGGCGCTCGGCCGCGCTGCGGCCGACCTCCGACCGCGTTCGCGAGGCCGTCTTCTCGATCCTCGGCGACATCGAGGGCGCCCGGGTCCTGGACCTCTACTGCGGGACCGGGGCGCTCGGCATCGAGGCCGTCTCGCGCGGCGCCGCCGGGGCCGAGCTGGTCGACACGCACACGGCGCTCGCCCGCCGTAACGTCAGGGAGCTCGGGATCGGCGACCGCTGCGAGGTCGTGCGCTCGGACGCGCGCGCCTACCTGCGCCGCGCGCGTCGGACCTTCGATCTGATCTTCTGCGACCCGCCTTATAGACTCGCCGACCGTCTTGAGGGGGAACTCGACTCGCTCATACGCAACCGGCTGGCGCCCGGAGCGCGCGTGGTCGCCGAGGGATCGGCGCGCCGGCCGCTCCGGCTCGACCTGCCGCTGCTGGTCGAGCGCCGCTACGGCGACACGCTGGTGAGGATTCACGGCGGGAGCTCGAGTTGAGCGACGGGCGCGTCGCGATCTGTCCGGGGACGTATGACCCGGTGACGAACGGCCACCTGGACATCATCGGGCGGGCCGCCCGAGTCTTCGAACGGGTGGTCGTGGGGGTGGTGAATCAGCCCGTTCGCAAGCAGACGACCCTGTTCGACGCCGAGGAGCGCCAGCGGTTCATCGAGGAGGCGATCGCGGACAACGGGCTGGGCAACGTCGAGGTTGCCGCGTTCTCCGTGCTCCTCGTCGACTTTGCCCGCGAGCATGGCGCCACCGCGATCGTCAAGGGCCTGCGGGCGATCTCCGACTTCGAGTACGAGTTCGAGATGAACCAGCTGAACCGCAACCTAGCTCCAGAGATCGAGTCCCTCTACATCCTCGCCTCGCCCGACTACAGCTTCATCCGGTCGAGCGGGGTCAAGGAGATCGCGACCTTCGGCGGGGACATCTCACGGCTGGTGCCGCCGGCCGTCGCGCAGGCGTTGGTGGAGCGGTTGAAGAGGTGAGCCCCGGCATCCCCGGACGCGGGAGCACCATCAAAATCCCGAGCCGCAGGCGAGGGCAATGTGTGCGGGCGGGAGCGGAGGAGATGCCGGATATGTTCCATGGGCAGGAGCTTGCAACTTGACGGCGAAATCTTGGCCGTCGGTCCGGGTTTCCGCCGCTCCGCGTAAGCTTTCCGCACTCTCATGGACGTTCTGGTCCTAATCGACAAGCTCGACGACCTGATTCACAACGCGCGGCCCGTGCCGCTGACGGATCAGGTGCGCGTGGATCGGGAGGAGATCTACGACCTGCTCGATCAGATGCGGGCGACGATTCCCGAGGAGATCAAGCAGGCGCGCTGGATCGTCAAGGAGCGGCAGGAGATGCTCGCCGAGGCCAAGCGCGAAGCGGAGCGCGTGGTCAAGGAGGCGCGCGACCAACAGGCGCGCCTGATCTCCGACGAGGAGGTCTACAAGCAGGCTGAGCGGGCCGCCGAGGAGATCATCGAGGACGCGCGCGAGACGGAGCGCCAGATCCGGCTCGGGGCGGAGGACTACGCCGACGAGATCCTCTCGACGCTCGAGGTCAACCTCGAGAAATTCCTGGCGGCGGTCCGCCGCGGACGCGATCGCCTCGCGGGCCGTGAGGAAGAGCCGGCCGAGGTCGGCTAGCCGCCTCGCCCGACCACCCGCCGAATATCGCCCCCGGCGCCGGTGAGATCCGCCGAGCGGTGCTCGACGACGCGACGAAGCTCGGCGTCTCGCTGGCACGGGCGTTCGCCGACGACCCCGGGTTCTCGCACGTGCTGCCGGACGATCGGGACCGCACCGAGCGGCTGCAGATCTTCTTCGAGACGGAGCTGCGCTCGGTGGCGCTTCCCCGCGGGCTCGTATGGACCACCGAGGAGCTCGTCGGCGCAGCGGTCTGGGGTCCTCCCGACGGGTGGCGCGTGCCCGTGACGGCGAGCCTCCGCGAGGGGCCGGCGATGCTGGGCGCGTTCGGGCGGCGCCTTCCGCTGGCGCTGTGGTCGCGGCTGCGCATGGACGCCCGGCACCCGAAGCGGCCGCCGCACTGGTACCTGGCCGTGATGGGCGTGGCACCCGAGTGGCAGGGGCGGGGGCTGGGCACGGCGCTCATGCGACCGGGCCTGGAGGAGATCGACGCCGCGGGCCTACCGGCGTATCTGGAGACGTCCACTCCTCGTGCCCGCGCTCTGTACGAGCGCAACGGATTCGCGGTCACCGGCGAGATCAACGTGCCCATGGGCGGCCCGCCGATCTGGCTGATGTGGCGCGAGTCGCGCGGTAACTAGGGTTCGGCCGCGTGGATGAGCGACGCGAGACGCTGACGGCTCCCGACGGTCGCCGTCTGGATGTGCGGATCGGCGGACGGGACGAAGGCGAGGTGGTCATGGGCCACCCAGGAACGCCCGGCGACGGCAGCCTGCATCCCGAGACATTGGAGGCCGGCGCCCAGCGCGGGCTACGCCACGTGAGCTATGCCCGCCCGGGGTACGTCGAGTCGGACCGCCACGAGGGACGCTCCGTGGCCGATTGCGCCGCCGACGTGGAGGCGATTGCGGACGCGCTCGGGATCGAGCGTTTTCACGTCGTGGGCTGGTCGGGCGGCGGCCCGCACGCGCTGGCGTGCGCCGCCCTCCTGCCGGATCGGGTGATCTCGGCCGCAACGGTCGCCTCCGCCGCACCCCACGACGCCGATGGGTTGGACTGGAGCGCCGGCATGGGAGAGGAGAACGTCGAGGAGATCGGCCTCGCCGAGCGGGGCGCCGACGTGCTCGGGCCCTGGATGGAGGGTCAGGCCGAGGAGATGCGCGCTTCTACCCCGGATGATCTGCTCAGGATCCTCGGGGATCTGATTTCAGAGCCCGATCGCGCCGCCCTAACCGGCGAGTACGCGGAGCACTCGCACGCCAGCCTGCAGGCGTCCATCAGCAACGGGATCTTCGGCTGGCTCGACGACGACCTCGCGTTCGTTCGCCCCTGGGGCTTCAGCCTGGATTCGATCCGAGTTCCCGTTTCGATCTGGCAGGGGCGCGAGGACCGCTTCGTCCCGATCTCGCACGGCGAGTGGCTCGCCCAGAACGTGCCCGGCGCCCGCTCCCACCTGCTCGAGGGCGAGGGGCACATCTCGCTGTCGCGCCACCGATACGGGGACGTCTTGGACGAGCTGGTCGCCGCCGGCGGCTAGTGTCGGTCCGATCCGACGGGAGGTTTGAGACATGGGCGAGAGGTGGTTCACAGACGGAGAGTTGCACGAGATGTCGCGCCCGTCGATGGAGCGCGCCGTCGAGGCGATCGAGGCCGGCGATCTCGAGGGCGCCAAGGCGCTGTGCGAGGCGATGAGGCACGAGTCGCAGTTCATGCACGACCTGCTGGTCGACGGCATCGCAGGGCTGATCTCGTTCGTGAAGGAGCGGCTGGGCGACGGCGGGGTGGAGGAGGCATGGAGCTACTCGCTGGAGCGGAGCTGGCGGAAGCCCGTCGAGCGGATCGCCGAGAGCGATCGCAAAGCGATCGCTGAGGCTCTTGCGGCAACCTGGCGCGCCCACTCGACCAGCGGGGTCGGGCCCAACCCTGGTGCGTTCGAGGTCACCGAGGACGACGAGAAGCTCACGTTCACGATGAACCCATGCGGATCGGGACAGCGGCTGTGGCGCAATCGCCGCTACGGGCCGGAGGGGTTCGGCGTCACCGACGATGCGCACGACTGGAGCTACGGGCGCGCCGAGTTCCCGCTCTACTGCACGCACTGCGCGTTCATGAACGAGACGCTGCCGATCCGCTGGATCGGCTACCCCGTCTACCCATCCGATCCCCCTGAGGACTTCGATCGCGATCCGTGTGTCTGGTACTGGTACAAGGACCCGTCGGACATTCCCGACCGCCACTGGGACCGGTACGGGCTGGAGCGTGACCGAGCGGTCTGAGGACGCCCTCTCGGCCGGCGTCCGCGACCTGATCGGAGAGGCCGAGGGATCCGATCCGGGTGCGCTGGCGCTCTCGACGATCCCGGGGGGCGCCTCACGGGAGACGTTTCTCGCGGTCGCCGGCGAGCGCCGATGGGTGATCCGCCGCGACCCGGTAGGCGCCCCGGATTCGTTCGCGCCGCTCGAGGTCGAGTTCCGGGTAATCCGGTCCGCTGCCGCCGTCGGGGTCCCGGTGCCGCCGCAGATCGCCTTTGAGCCCGCCGGCGGACGGCTGGAGAGCGCGGGCTTCGTCATGGAGCACGTGGACGGGACGTCGGTGGCACCGCGGGTGCTTCGCCACGACGAGCTGGCCGCCGCGCGCCGGGCCCTGCCGGCGCAGCTGGGAGCGGCCCTGGCGCGGATCCACTCGCTCGATGCCGGCGAGATCGATGGCGTTCCCTCCTCGGACGCGGAGCCCGCCGTCGCCGCGTGCGCGCTCTGGGAGGACGCTCTCGATGAGATCGGTGAGCCGCTGCCCGGGGTGGAGGCCGGCCTGCGCTGGCTCCGGCTTCACCCGCCGCCATCCCCGGGTCGGGAGCGCCTCGTCCATGGTGACTTCCGGCTCGGCAACTTCATCGTCGACGGGTCGGGGCTCGCGGCGGTCATCGACTGGGAGCTCTGCCATTCGGGCGACCCCGCCGAGGACATCGGCTGGCTCTGTGTGCGGTCGTGGCGCTTCGGCAACGACGGCAGGCCCGTCGCCGGAGTCGGCTCGCTCGAGGAGCTGCTCGACGCCTACGAGCAGGCCGGGGGAGCCCGGCCGTCGCCCGATCGGATTGCTTGGTGGGAGGCGATGGGGAACGTCAAGTGGGCCGTCATCTGCGCCCGCCAGGCGCACGATCACCTCACCGGCACCCGGCCGTCCTCCGAGCTCGCGTCGCTCGGGCGCCGCATCTGCGAGCCCGAGTGGGACCTGCTCGAACTACTACCGGCTGCCTCCTCGGCTCCGCGTCCGCGGGCAGCCGGGTTGAGCAAGGACGGCTGAAATGCAGGACCGGCCGACCGCGGCAGAGCTGCTGGATGCGATGGCCGCCGATCTTTACTCGGAAGTGCGCGAGTGGGTCCCGCGGGAGCGCCGGTTCCGCGTGCTGGTGCTCGCCAACCTCTGCGCCGTGATCGCTCGCGAGCTTCGGGCAGGGGACGAGCCCTCGCACAGTGACCTGGGCCTGTTCACGGAGCTGAGCGGAAGGCCAGCCGACGATCCACGCGCGGCCGCCGCTGAGCTTGCGGCGATGATCCGGCGCGGCGACCTCGATTCGCGGCTTCCCGAGACGATCGCGGGGTTGCGCGAGCACGTCCGCCGCAAGCTGGAGATCGCCCGCCCCGGCTACGCGGACTAGCGCTGGCGCCGGGTGAGTGAGAACGCGTTGAGCGCGTTGCCGCCGTCGATGCCGATGACCTGGCCGGTCACGTAGCCCGCCTCCTCGGAGGCGAGGTAGGCGACGAGCCCGGCGACCTCCGTGGGCTCGGCGAACCGGTGCATGGGGACCGCCTCGCGCAGCCGGTCCCGGATCTCGGCCGGCATGGCGTTCACGTTCTCGGTGGCGACCATCCCGGGCAGCACCGCGTTGGCGGTAATCCCGCACCGCACGTTCTCGCCCGCGATCGTCCGCATCAGCCCGAGCAAGCCGGCCTTGGACGCCGCGTAGGCGGCCTGGCCCGGAAGCCCCTCGGTGGCCGCGCCGCTCGAGATGAAGACGATGCGCCCGTAGCGGCGCTCTCGCATCCCCGGAAGGCATGCGGTGACGACCCGAAAGGCGCCGGTGAGGTTGACGTCGATGTCGCGAGACCACTGCTCGGCGGTCATTCGATGAGCGGGAGCGATGGTGTCAGTGATCCCGGCGTTGGAGACGCAGACGTCGAAGCCGCTGAGATCCGGGACGTCGTCGGTGGCGACGTCGAACCGCAGCTCGCAGCCCTCGTCGCGGTCGGCTCCGGTCACCTCGAAGCCATCCGACCGCAGCCGCTCTGTGATCGCCGCGCCGATCCCCCGCGCGGCCCCGGTGACGAGCGCGCGGCGGCTCACAGCGCGGTCTCGTGCTGTCCGGCGCGCCCGGCGTCGGTCTTGTCGTAGAACCGGGCCAGCAGCGCCTTCGTCTCCCCCGGGTCCGCGCAGGTGTAGGCGTTCCACGCCTCGGTCCGGAGCTGGAAGTCGAGCGGCTGGCCGATGACGTCGAGGATCGTCTGCTTCGCGGACCGGACCGCCGTCTGGGAATTCCGGAGGATCTGACGGGCGACGAGCTCCGCCTCGGCCATCAGGTCGTCGTGCGGGACGACCTTGCTGACCATGTTGCACTGGAGCGCGCGCTGCGCGTCGATCGGCTCGGCGGTGAGGAGCATCTGCATCGCGACCCCGACGCCGCACGTGTTGACCAGGCGCACGAGCCCTCCGTCACCGTGGTGAAAGCCACGGCGGGCCTCGAAGGAGCCGAACATCGCCCGCTCTGATGCGATCCGGATGTCGCACGCGAGCGCGGTCTCCAGGCCGCCCGCGAGCGCCCAGCCGTTGACGGCGGCGATGATCGGCTTCGGGATCCGGTGCATCCCGCGCGTGAAGCCGTTCAGGCCTAGCTCGACGATCTCACGGATGTCGTGCGGCGTCGCGTCGGCCATGATCAGCGGGATGTACGTCTTGAGGTCGGCGCCGGCGCAGAACGCCTCGCCCTCACCGGTGAGGATGGCCACGTCGACCGAGTGGTCGTCGCTAAAGTCGGCCCAGGTCTCGATCATGAGCCGGTGGACGTCCGGATCGATCGCATTCCGCGCCTCGGGGCGGTTGATCGTCACGTGCGCGATCCGGTCGCGCTTTTCGTACAGGACCTTGGGCATGGCTTCTCCTTGATGGTCGAGGGCGGCCGGATGGTATGCGCCTGCGCGGTACGCTCCTCTCAACAGGCGAGTGCTGCCGACGTGCAGCCTCGAAAGAGCCCGCCCCGGCGGGCTCTTTCCGTTTCACCGACCGGCTTTTGGCGACTTACCCGCGCATATGACGGGTAAGGCGCCAAAACTCGTCCGACTCTCGATCAGCCGTAGACCGCCCGGATGACCGCCAGGTCGTCCGCGCGCCACGTGATCTCGCCGTCGCACCATTCGACCATGTCCTCGGCGCGCGAGGGGAGGTCGACGCCCTCCTCCAGCGAGGCGACCTGCGGCTCGGCGATGACGACGTCGCCCATGACGAAGGCGCGCGATTGCTCGCGCACGCGTCGGAACAGGTCCTGCTTCTGCGACTCGTCCAGGTGGTGGACGGAGAGCACGGAGATCACCAGATCCCAGGGGCCGTCGGGCAGCGGGTCCTGCATGCGGGCGAGCCGCACCTCGATGCCGTGCTCGCGTGCCTTGAACACCATCTCGGGCTGGGAGTCCAGTCCCGTGACGTCGGCATCGGGGTATCGCTCCAGGAGACGGCGGGTCGTCTCGCCGGTGCCCACCCCGAGCTCCAAGACTCGATGCGGCTCGAACGGGATCGCCTCGACCGTCGCCTCCTGAAGCTCGTCGTAGCGCGGGATGTCCGCCCGGATCTCGCCCAGGTACGTCTCGGGATCCATGTGGAATTGCGCGCTCATACCGCCTCGTCCTGACGCTAATCTCGATCGGGGATGGCAGCGGGATATCACAGCGTCGATTTGTCCCGGTTCGCGCTGCGCCCCGGCGAGGGGCGGCGGCTCGATCTGGAGGTCCATCCGGGGGAGCTCGACCTCGGTGGGCAGCGGTATACGGCCCGCGGCAATACGGTGTCGGCGCGCCTCGACCTCTCCCGGACGGCCGCCGGATACGCGGTGCGGATGCGCTTCGTCGCGCACGTCGACGGTCCCTGCATGCGCTGCCTCGAGGACGCGGACGTCCCGGTCGAGGTCGACGCCCGTGAGGTCGACCAGCCGCGAACCTCCGACGAGGAGCTGACCAGCCCGTACATCACCGACGACGAGCTCGATCTGGCGCGCTGGGCCCACGACGCCCTCGCCCTCGCGCTGCCGATCCAGCTCCTGTGCCGGCCCGACTGCAAGGGCCTGTGCTCGGTGTGCGGGGCGTCGCTCAACAACACAGGTCCCGCCGAGCACCAGCACGAGGCGGCGCCCGACCCCCGCTGGGCGAAGCTTCGCGAGCTGAAGCTCGACCAGTGACACGGCGCGAGCCGGCGGCAGCGAGCGGGCCGCGCATTCCGGGCCTCGAATACGAGCGGCTCGCGATCGGCGATGCCTCCTATCTGGTGGCGCTCGGGGGTGACGGTCCCGCCGTCGTGCTCCTGCACGGGTATCCGGAGACCCACTACTGCTGGCACCGGATCGCTCCGGAGCTGGCGCGGTCGCACCGGGTCATCGCCCCCGACCTGCGCGGCTACGGGGCAACCCGCGCGCCGGCAGGCGGTCCGCTGGGCGAGGGCTACTCGAAGCGGGAGATGGCGAACGAGATCGTCTCGTTGCTCGATGCGCTCGGGGTCGAGGGGGCCGCCGTGGTCGGACACGACCGCGGCGGGCGGGTCGCGTACCGGATGGCGCTCGACCATCCGCGACGGGTCGAGCGGCTCGCGGTCCTCAACATCATCCCGACGGTCGAGCAGTTCGAGCGCGTCACGCCGGAGAGCGCGATCGGGTACTGGCCGTTCTTCTTCCTCGCCCAGCCGGCGCCGTTCCCCGAGCGGCTGATCGCGGCGGCACCCGAGCATTACGTGCGCTCGCTGATCGACGCCTGGGCGGCCTGGCCGGAGAGGATCGGCGATGAGGCGGTGGTGCACTACGTCGAGGCGTTCCGCGACAACGCGATCCCGGGAAGCTGCGCCGACTACCGCGCGAGCTTTCATACCGATCGGCCCCTGGACGCGGAGGATCGCGCGGCCGGGTGGCGGATTCGCTGTCCAGTGCTGGTGATCTGGGGCGAGCTCGATGAGAAGTTCAGCGACGCCGGCCCGCTTGAGGTCTGGCGCCGCTGGGCGGACAGCGCGGAGGGAACGGCGCTCCCCGCCGGCCATTTCATCCCGGAGGAGGCACCCGGCGAGCTCGTGGATGCACTCGTTCCGTTTCTCGCTCGCTAGCATCACGGGCCGCATGGCCGTCCCGAAGAAGAGAACCTCCCGCGCCCGCCGCGACAAGCGTCGCGCGACCCACAAGGTCGGCTCGCCCCGCCTGAACGAGTGTCCGCGGTGCCATCAGCCGCGCCTGCCCCATCGCGTGTGCCCGAACTGCGGCACGTACGCCGGCCGCGAGGTGATCCGGCACGAGATCGGCGAGGCGGCCCCCCGAGAGACGGCTGCCGGCACGGAGGAGTAGCGCTTGGCCGTCACCGTGGCCCTCGACGGCCGTGGCGCCGAGCGAGGGGTCGAGGCGGTGATCGACGGCGCCCGCGCGGCCGCCGCCGACGGGATCCACATGCGCGTCTTCGGCGACCCGGACTCCCTGGCTCCGCTCGGGGAGCTCGAGGGCGTCGAGCTCGTCGCCGCCGAGGAGGAGATCACAAACTCCGACGACCCGGTCGCGGCGGTCCGGTCCCGCCCGCGGGCATCGGTGGTCCGTGCGGCCGCCGACGTCGCCGACGGGCGTTCAGCAGCGCTGGTGAGCGCGGGGCCCACGGGTGCCACGATGACCGCGGCGCTGTTCGCGCTGCGCCGGATGCAGGGCGTTCGCCGTCCGGCGCTTGCGCTCCAGCTGCCCGTCCCGGGACGCGCCGGACGCCCGCTCCTGCTGCTCGACGTCGGCGCGAACACCGAGGCTCGCGCCGTGGACCTGGTGCAGTTCGCGTACCTCGCCTCGGCCTTCAGCGCCGCCGTGCTGGGCGTCGACCAGCCGCGCGTCGGGCTGCTGTCCGTCGGTGAGGAGCAGAGCAAGGGCTCACCGGAGGTGGTGGAGGCCAATTCCCGCCTCGGCGAAGCGAACGGGATCGCGTTCATCGGCAACGTCGAAGGGCGCGACCTGATGGGCGAGGTGGCCGATGTCGTCGTCACCGACGGCTTCACGGGGAACGTGGTCCTGAAGACGATCGAGGGCACGGCGAAGGCCGTCGCCGACGCCGTCCGGGAGGCTGCGCGCTCGGGCGCGCGGGCTGCCGTGGGCGGCACGCTGCTGCGCCCGGCCCTCGGTGGCCTTCGGCGCCAGCTGGATCCCGACACGACCGGCGGCGCCATCCTGCTGGGCCTTCGCGGGGTCGCCGTGGTCGGGCACGGGAGCTCGGGACCGGAGGGGATCGCGAACGCGGTCAGGCTGGGCGCACGCGCCGTCGAGGAGCGCGCCGTGGATCGAACGACGGAGCTCCTGGAGCGTTCCGGCATGACTCGCGGGAGCATGCGTGATAGGAAGGTGTCGTGATGGCGGATGAGTTGAGTCGCGGCGACGTCCTGCAGAAGGTGCGCGAGCACCTGTCGACGGAGCTCGAGATACCGGTCGACCAGATCACGGAGGGGACGCGGCTGCGCGAGGACCTGGACGCCGACTCACTCGATCTCTATGAGCTCGTGATGGAGCTCGAGGACACCTACGGCATCAGCGTGTCCGAGGAGGAGGCGGCGGACATCGAGACCGTCGGGCACGCCGTCGACTTCGTCGCCGGGCGCCTGGGCGCAGCCGCGTAATCCGGCGTGGCTCGCGGCATCCGCAGGCTGGGCCGCTCCCGCCGGCGGGCAGGCCGCGCGCGGGAACCCGCGGACCTCGGGGAGTTGATCGCCCAGCTGCCGGAGGACCTGCGACGTCGCGCCGTGACCCACTCCTCCTGGGCCGGGCACCGCGCCGACTCGTACGGCAGGCTCGCCTTCCTGGGCGACGGAGTGCTCGGTCTCGCCGTCGCGGAGGCCCTGTTCCGCCGGTTTCCCCGCGCCGACATTGGACGGCTGACGAAGATCCACGGACAGGCGGTGAGCGGCCGCGCGTGCGCCGAGGTGGCGCGGGAGCTCGGCCTCCCGGAGATGCTGCGCCAGGTCGCGCCGGAGTCGCCCGAGGGCGGAATCGATGCCGAGTCGCTCCTCGCGAGCGAGCGGGCAATGGCGTCCGTCTGCGAGGCGGTCATCGGCGCGTGCTACCTGTACCACGGCTTCCGGCCGACCTCGGACGCCACGGTCGTGGCCTTCGCCGATCAGATCGACCTCGCGCTGGAGACCATGCTCGTCTTCAAGTCGGCGCTTCAGGAGCAGCTTGCGCGGGAGGGCTCCCGCGTAAGCTACGAGGTGACCCGAGAGGCGGGCCCGCCGCATGCCCGGCGCTTCGAGGTGGCTGCCCGGCTGGACGCCGATGTCATCGGGACCGGCGAGGGTCGCAGCAAGAAGGCGGCCGAGCAGGCGGCCGCCGCTGAGGCGCTCGAACGCCTGAAGCGGTAGGAGGCCGTCGGCCCGCGGCGAAACTCCAGCAAGCGGCCGAAATCACGTCCGATCAACTAGACAGCCTTCCGAACGCGTGCACCTGAGCTCGATCACCATCAAGGGGTTCAAGTCGTTCCCCGAGCGCACACGGCTTGAGTTCGCGCCGGGTGTGAGCGTCATCGTCGGTCCGAACGGCTGCGGCAAGTCCAACATCACCGACGCGGTGCTCTGGTCGATGGGTGAGCAGAGCCCGCTCGCGGTCCGCGGTCAGACAATGCAGGACATGATCTTCGCGGGCGGTGACGGCGAGTCGCCGCGCCGCTACGCCGAGGTAGAGGTGATCCTTTCAAATGATCATCCTGTCAGCGACCCCGACGGTGCGGACGCGGGAGCTCAAGAAGAAAGCCCGAGCCGTAGGCGAGGGCAAGATGTTCTGGCGGGAGCGGAGCAACCGGCGGGCTTTTCTGAGATCTCGATCCGCAGGCGGCTCGACCGAAACGGCGACGGCGAGTACCGGCTCAACGGGGCGCGATGCCGGCTGGTCGACGTGATCGAGGCGCTGGCGGAAGCCAATCTCGGACACGAGATGCATTCGGTCATCAGCCAGGGCCGGGTCGAGGAAATCGTCCATTCGCGGCCCCGCGAGCGGCGGCTCCTGGTCGAGGAGGCCGCTGGGCTCGGCAAGCACCGCAAGCGGCGCCGCCGCGCCCAGCTCAAGCTGGAGCGCACGCAGGACAACCTCGACCGGGCCCTCGACGTCGAGCGCGAGGCGCGCAGCCGGCTGCGTCCCTTGAAGCGCCAGGCCCAGGCCGCGGATATCCACGCCCGCCTGGAGCGCGAATCCGCCGAGCTGCGAGGGCGCCTGCTCGCCAGCGAGCTGCGCGTCCACGGCACGGAACTGGACGGCGCCGAGCATGCTGCGGCCAAGGCACGGGACGCGCGCCACGAGGTCGAATCCGAGCTCGCGAAGGTGGCCGCGCGGCGCACCGAGATCGAGGAGCGCCTGGCGGATCGCGACCGCGAGCGCACGGCGGAATGGGGCCGGCTGACGGCGCTTCGGGCCGCTCACGAGCGGCTCAGCGTCCGCTCCGAGGCCCTGGCCGTTCGTCGAGGCGAGCTGGCCGCCGAGCTCGACGGTCAGCGCGCGGCGCTCGGTGCGCTCGCGGAGGAAGCCGCGTCCGGGGCCGACGACTCCGGCGATCCGGTGGGGACCGGACTTCAAAGAATCGGCGCGGCCCTCGACGAGGCGACGAGCGCCCACCGCGCTGCCACCGATGCCACGACCGACGGGGATCGAGCCAACGAGGTCGCGCGTATCCGCGACACCGCCGAGCGAGCGGCGAGCGGCGCGCGCAGGATCGAGGGGATGCTCGGCAGACGCCGCCAGGGCTCCCTCGAGGGGCGCATCCTCGCCACGACGGCGGTGCTGGAGCGGATCGACACCCTCCTCGGCGTCACCGCCGGGGCCCGTGACGCCGTGGGCGAGCGCTCCGCTGCGCTCGAGCGCAGCGTGCTCGAGCGCGGCGACGCCGAGGACTTCACCGCCCAGCTTCGCGAGTGCTCGCAGGCCGAGTCCGGGCTGCAGTCACGACTTCACTCCACGGGCGAGGCGGTGACTGACGCGGAGGTCAGGGCGGCCCACCTGCGCGACCGCCGCGACGAGGCGTCGGCTGAACTCGAGCGCATGGAGAGGACGCTTGGGCGCGAGGTCGAGCCGGCCTCCGGACCGCTCGCTCCGGCCGAGCGAGAGGAGATCGAGCGCAAGCTCGAACGGCTCGCGCGCCGTCGCGAGGCGCTGGGCCCGGTCAACCCGCTGGCCGAGCGCGAGTACGCCGAAGCGCTCGATCACGTGGAGCAGCTCGCCGAGCAGCGGGCCGATCTGGAGGCCGCGCTGGCCGAGCTCGACGGCTTGATCGCCGACACGGACCGCAAGATCCGCACCGCCTTCGAGGAGACCTTCGAGGCCACCCAGCGCAACTTCGAGGAGCTGGTCGAGCATCTGTTCCCCGGCGGGCGAGGGCGCCTGCGCCTGGTCGACGAACGGAGCCCCAGACTCGTGCTGGGCGGCGCATCGGACGAGGAGAAGCCTGAGGAATCGGAGTCGGAGGAGGACCGGCAGGATGCGGCCCAGGGGGTGGAGATAGAGGTCACCCCGGCCGGCAAGGCGACGCGAAGGCTCTCGCTGCTCTCAGGCGGAGAGAAGGCGCTCGTCGCCTTGGCGTTCGTCTTCGCGGTCTTCCTGGCGCGCCCGTCGCCCTTCTACATCCTCGACGAGGTCGAGGCGGCGCTCGACGACGCGAACATCGACCGCTTCCTGCAGCTCGTTCGCCGCTTCTCGGACCGCGCGCAGTTCGTGATCGTCACCCACCAGAAGCGCACCATGGACGCCGCCGACGTGCTCTACGGCGTGAGCATGGGCAAGGGCGGGGTCACGAAGGTGGTCTCGCGGCGCCTGTCGCACGACGACGAGGCGGCGGAGTCGACCGCCGAAGCCGCCGAAGCGGCCTGAACGGCCCGACCCTCGCCACTAACCTGCGGCGCCATGGCCCGCAGCTGGAGTGAAGCCTTCGACCTGGGCGATGGCGCCACCCCGGCCACGCCGGGGGGCGATCAGCAGGAGCGCAGGGGCGTGTTCTGGCGCCTGCGCGACTCTCTCTCCAAGAGCCGACAGGCGCTGCAGGCCGAGCTCAGCTCGACCCTCTTCGAGCAGCTCGACGACGAGACATGGGAGCGGTTGGAGGAGGCGCTGATCCTCGCGGATGTCGGGGCGAAGACCACGGCGGAAGTGGTCGGGCGGCTGGAGCAGGAGGTCGAGGCCGGAACCGTGGGCGGGGGGGAGGCGCTGCGCGGGCGGCTGGTCGAGATGCTCGCCGAGGTCGCCGCGACCGACAATGGCCTCATCGATCTCACCCGCCGGCCGGCGCTCCTGATGATCGTCGGCGTCAACGGGACCGGCAAGACGACCACGATCGGCAAGATCGCCTGGCACATCCGCCAGGAGCTGGGACTGTCCGTGATCGTCGCGGCCGCCGACACCTACCGCGCTGCCGCCATCGAGCAGCTCGATACCTGGGCCGAGCGGGCCGGCGTCGAGATCGTCCGCGGCGCACCTGGGGGAGACCCCGGCGCCGTCGTCTTCGACGCGATCGAGGCGGCCGAGTCGCGGGGCGCAGACGTCGTGATCGCCGATACCGCGGGCCGGCTCCACACCCACACGAACCTGATGGAGGAGCTGGCCAAGGTGCGCCGGGTCGCCGCCAAGCGGCTCGACGGCGCCCCGCACGAGTCCCTGATCGTGATAGATTCCACCACGGGGCAGAACGGGCTGCGTCAGGCGCAGGCGTTCGCCGATGCGGTCGACCTCACCGGCGTCGTGCTGACGAAGCTCGACGGGACCGCCAAGGGAGGCATCGCGCTCGCGATCGCCTCGGAGCTGGACCTGCCGGTCAAGCTGATCGGCGTGGGGGAGGGGCTGGAGGACCTACGGCCCTTCGATCCGAGAGAGTTCGCGGCCGCGCTCCTGGGGGACTAGCTCGAGCTCGTAGCGCTGGTACGTGATCTCGGCCCGCCCCCAGCGGGGACCGGTCTCCTCGCTCGTGATCCGGAAGCCGTAGTCCCGATAGAGATGGGCCGCGGCCCGCAGGTCGCTGAAGGTCTCGAGGACGACGCGGTCGAAGCCGGTGGCACGCGCGATCTCGAGCAGCTCGTCCAGGAGCCGACGCCCGAGCCCGGCGCCGCGCAGCTCGGCGTCGAGCACGAAGAACCGTACGCAGGCGACCCCGTCTCCCTCGTCCGTGAGAGCGAGGCTGCCCGCGTGCCGCCCGGCTTGTTCGACGATCCAGATGGCCTCGGTCTCCCGCGGGAAGCCGCGCAGCGCCGTCCGGGCGACCGCGGCGGCCACGTGGGCCTCGAAGCTCGAATCCACGCCGTATTCCCGGGCGTACGTGCGGCCGTGGTGCTCGATGATCGCGCCCAGATCGCCGGGGCGGAGCTCGCGTCGGACATGGGGACCGTTCACGCTCCCCATTCTCACGACCAGGGGAAATCGCCGCAACACATAGTTGTCAACGGATTGATCGCGAATTACGATTGATCGAATCGAACTCAGGCAGCTCAGATATGTCGAGGCCGTGGCTCGTCACCGGCACTTCACGCGCGCCGCCGAGGAGCTCCACGTCGCGCAGTCCGCCCTCTCCCATCAGATCCGGCGTCTCGAGGACGAGCTGGGCACCGAGCTGTTCGCGCGCACGAGCCGGACCGTCGTCCCGACCGAGGCGGGTGAGGCGGTAGCCAGCCGGGCGCGGCAGATTCTGGCCGAGGTGGACGGCGTGCGTGAGGACGTCGACGACCTGCGGGGGCTCGTGACGGGAAGGGTCTCGATCGGCGCGCTGCTGCCGGCTGGGGGGATCGACGTTCCGGCGCTCCTGGCGCGGTTCAGCCACGCGCATCCGGGTGTGGACGTCGCGCTCCAGGAGGGGACTGCCGGGGACATGCTGCGCCACCTCGCGCGGGACGAGATCGACGTCGCCTTCGCGCTGCTCGCCGGCGACCCGCCCCAGGGGTTGGTGGCCGAGCGCGTGAGCGTCGACGAGCTTGTCGCCGTGTTCCCGGCGGGAACGGCCCCCGGGCGCGGCCCGGTTACAGCCGCGACGCTCGAGCAGCGCGTGATCCTCACCCCGCGCTCGGGATCGGCGACGATGGCGGCGCTGGAGGACTTCTTCGGGAGGGCGCAGAGATCGCTGCACGTCTCGTGCGAGAGCGGCGATCCGTTCCTGCTGCGCTCCCTAGCATCGGCCGGATTCGGGACGGCGGTGCTGCCGCGTTCGCTTACCGTGCGGGAGGGACCCCCGATCGACGTCCGCGCGCTCAAGCCGGCGGTGCGGCTGCCCGTGGCGCTGCTCTGGCGGCGGGACCGGCGCCTGTCGCCCGCGGCGCGGACCTTCCTGAAGTACGCGCGCGAGGCCGCCGGAGACGGCACGCCGTAAGCTCGAATCTATGAACCGCACCTGCTGCTGCCGGTGCCGTACGGCACCGGCCTGAAATACCCGTGTTCGACCAGCTTTCGGATCGCCTTCAGGAGACCCTCTCCGGCGTTCGCTCGCGCGGCAAGCTGAGCGAGGCCGACGTCGACCGCGCGATGCGGGAGATCCGGCTGGCGCTGCTCGAGGCCGACGTCAACTTCAAGGTCGTCAAGCAGTTCACCTCGCAGGTGCGCGACCGCTGCATCGGTGAGGGGGTCCTGGACAGCCTCAACCCAGGTCAGCAGGTCGTGAAGATCGTCAACGAGGAGCTCGCCGCCCTGATGGGCGGAGCGAGCCGGGACCTTGCCTTCGCGACCTCCGGCCCGACGGTGATCCTGATGGCGGGCCTCCAGGGCTCGGGGAAGACCACGGCCTGCGCGAAGCTGGCGAAGCTGCTGGCCAAGCAGGGCAAGACGGCTGCCCTGGTCGCGTGCGACACGCAGCGGCCGGCAGCGGTGGACCAGCTGGTCACGGTCGGAAAGCGGGCGGGCGCGAAGGTCTACGAGCAGGGCACCAGCCGCGACCCGACCGAGATCGCCGAGTGGGCGCTCAGGCAGGCGAAGGGCGCCGGCGACGACGTGCTGATCGTCGACACCGCGGGGCGGCTTCACATCGACGAGGAGCTGATGGATCAGCTGGTGGCGATCCGCAAGCGGACGAAGCCGCACGACGTCCTGCTGGTGCTCGACGCGATGACCGGGCAGGACGCCGTGAATGTCGCGGAGGAGTTCGCGTCGCGGGTGGAGTTCGACGGCGTGTTGATGACGAAGCTCGACGGCGACGCTCGCGGGGGTGCCGCGCTGTCCGTGAAGGCCGTCACCGGCAAGCCGATCCTGTACGCGTCGACCGGCGAGAAGCTCGACGAGCTCGAGCGCTTCCACCCGGAGCGGATGGCGACGCGGATCCTCGGGATGGGCGACGTGATGTCGCTGATCGAGAAGGCCGAGGAGGTCTCCGACCAAAAGCAGGCCGAGGACCTTCAGCGCAAGATGCGCCGCCAGGAGTTCACGCTCGAGGACTTCCTGCAGCAGATGAAGCAGGTCCGCCGAATGGGCCCGCTCTCGAGCGTGCTGGGGATGATGCCCGGAATGGGCAAGACGATGAAGCAGCTGCGCGAGGCGAACATGGACGAGCGCGAGCTCGACCGCCTGGAGGCGATCATCCTGTCGATGACGCCGGCGGAGCGCGCGCGGCCCGACATGATCGACGGCTCGCGCCGCAAGCGGATCGCGAGGGGCTCGGGCACCACCGTCCAGGCCGTGAACCAGCTGGTCAAGCAGTTCGGCCAGATGCGGAAGATGATGGCCCAGCTCGCGAGGGGGAAGATGCCCGATCCCCAGCAGCTGCTTAAGGGCATGAGATAGGCGAGTCGGTAACCTGAGCCGCCGCAGATGGCCGTACGAATGAGACTCACGAGGGTCGGCTCGCGCAAGAACCCGATCTGGCGCATCGTCGTCGCCGACCGCCGCTCGCCGCGCGACGGCCGGATCATCGAGACGATCGGTCACTACAACGCGCAGACCGACCCGTCGACGATCGTGATCGACGAGGACCGGGCCCGACACTGGCTCACTCACGGCGCGCAGCCCACCCGCACGGTCGCCGGGCTCCTGCGAACCCAGGGGATCGAGGCCGCCGGGCGCTGATGCGCGACCTGGTCGAGTTTCTCGCCCGGGCGCTCGTCGAGGACCCCGACGCCGTCGAGGTGACGGAGGTCGAGGAGAACGGCGATCTGGTGGTGGAGGTGACCGTGGGCGGCGACGACCTCGGCCGGCTGATCGGCAAGGGCGGTCGCGTGGCCAACGCGATTCGAACCGTCGCCAAGGCGGCCTCCACCGGGTCCGACCGGCGGGTCCTGGTCGAGTTCATTGAAGATTGACGTCTTCACGCTCTTTCCCGAGTGGTTCGACTGGTTCGGTGGCCAGCGTCACGTGCGCAACTCGGTCGAGGCCGGCAACGAGATCCGGCTCTTCAACTACCGGGACACGACGCCGCTAGGCGCGGGGCAGGTAGACGACGCCCCCTATGGGGGCGGCGCGGGGATGGTCCTGCGCGTGGACGTGGTGGACGCGGCGTTGCGCGCCGCCTACGCGGACGGCGGCGAGCCGAGTCGGGTGCTGGTCCTCGCCGCCTCAGGCCGGCAGCTGGACGACGCCCTCGCCCGCGAGCTCGCCGCCGAGCCGCACGTCGCGCTGCTGTCGGGCCGCTACGAGGGAATCGACGAACGCGTGCGGGACCACCTCGCGACCGACGCCATATCGATCGGTCCGTACGTGCTGTCGGGTGGCGAGCTGGCGGCAATGGTGGTCGCCGACGCGATCATCCGCAAGCTTCCCGGCGCCCTGGGTCATGCCGACAGCGCGGTCGAGGAGTCCTTCTCCGAGGCGCTGGGCGGCGCGCCGGAGTACCCCCATTACACGCGGCCGGCGTCGTACCGCGGCTGGAGCGTGCCCGAGGTGCTCCTCTCGGGCGATCATGCCCGCGTGCGCGAGTGGCGGCTGGAGGAGAGCCGCAGGCGAGGCAGCGGTAAGGGCGAATAAGGCGAGGGCGGGGTCGTTCGAGCCCGGTGTGGATTGGGCTGGGTAGGGGAGGCGCCCAAGCGCCGATCGGATCGAGTGAAGGATTCACCACCGTATACGTGGTAAATCCCACACTCGATCGATCGAGTGTGGGATTGGGGACCTATATGGGGGCCTCAATCACACACTGACGCCCCTTGTCGCTTCCGGCGAGGCCCGGGCTCCCCCTTGCGTGCGTCGTTTGAAGTGCCGCTAAGGCCCGGGCTCCAAATCGACGCCTAGTAAGATTCGCCGCCGCGCGGCCCGCGGGCCACGCTTATGTTTCGCCTGCGAACGGTCGCTTTTTCTTCGCCCCCTCCGTGAACTCGACGCCATGAGCACGATCATCGACAGCATCGAGCAGCGCCAGCTGAAGCGCATGCCGCGCTTCGCCGCCGGGGACCGGGTGCGGGTTCACTTCCAGGTGGTCGAGGGCACGCGGCGCCGGACGCAGGTGTTCGAGGGCGTCGTGATCGCGCGTCGCGGGTCCGGCGCGCGGGAGACCTTCACCGTCCGCAAGCAGTCGTTTGGCGTCGGCGTCGAGCGGACGTTCCCCGTCCATTCCCCCAAGATCGAGCGGCTCGAGGTGGTCGCCCGAGGCGATGTTCGCCGGGCCAAGCTCTATTACCTGCGAGGCCGGGTCGGAAAGCGGGCACGGGTCGCCGAGCGCCGCTGGGGAATCGAGGACGATCTCGTCCTCACGACGGACGAAGCCGAGGCGGTCGACTCGGAGGGCCTCGCGCAAAGTGAGGCGGAGCCCGAGGTCGTCGAGCCCGAGGAGGGGGAGGAGGAAGCCGAGGGTGCAGAATCAACTGCCGACGAGGAGGGAGAGGCTGGCGCCGAATCACCCGAGGGATCCGACGAGGGCGCCGAGGATTCCGAGGGTGAGACGGCCGAGGACGTGCGGTCCGGCGGTTGAACCCGCTGATCCCGAAACCCACGACGGGGCGCGGCGCTCTGCTCGAGCTCGTGGTGATCGTCGCGCTCGCGATCGGCCTGGCCCTGCTGATCCAGGCGTTCGTCGTCAAGCCGTACCAGATCCCGTCGCCGTCCATGGAGCCGACGCTGGACGTAGGGCAGCGGGTGCTGGTCGACCGCGTGAGCTACCGCTTCAGCGATCCCGACATCGGGGACGTCGTGGTCTTCCATCCGCCTGAGGGGGCGAACAGCGAGCGCTGCGGGGTACCCCATGCGGGCCAAGGAACGATGCGAGCCTGCCCCAAGCCCACCCCAGAGGAGTCGGACACCAACTTCATCAAGCGCATCGTCGCCGGACCGGGAGATCGCCTGAGCATCGAGGACGGTCATCCCGTCGTCAACGGGGTCATGGCTCAGGAGGACTTCATCAACCCGTGCCACGAGTCCGGTAACCCCTGCAATTTCCGCAAGACGATCACCATCCCTCCGAACTACTACTTCATGATGGGCGACAACCGCGATCACAGCGACGACAGCCGCTTCTGGGGCCCGGTGCCGCGCGACTGGATCATCGGCGAGGCGTTCTTCACCTATTGGCCCCCGAACCGCATCGGGATCCTCTAGCCGACGGTGTGGTAATCATGCTCGCGATGGCGCGGGTGAGGACAGCGGCAGCCAAGAGCGAGGCGCCGGAGTCGCCCGCCGCCGCAGAGCGGCGGGCCCGCGCACGGCGCCGGCGAGCGGCGAGGCTGTTTCGCTTCGACCGCTCGCTCGGTTCCCGCTTCGTGGCCGGCGCCGACGAGGCGGGGCGGGGCTCGTTGGCGGGGCCGCTCGTGGCGGCGGCCGTCCTGATCGACTACGAGAACCTCACCCTTCGCAATCGACGCGCCCTCTCCGACCTGGACGACTCGAAGATGCGCAGCCCGGAGGAGCGCGAGGAGCTCTATCCCTGCGTGCTGCGAGCCGCGACGCGCGTGGCGATCACGGTTCGCTGCGTGCGGGGGATCGATTCACGGGGCCTTCACGTCACCAACCTGGCCGCGCTGGCACGAAGCCTCGAGCGCGTTGCCGTCCCGGGCGCGGTCTGCCTGACCGACGGGTTCCGCGTCCCCGCCTCGGTGGAGCATCGCGC
>JBKPFQ010000025.1:0-17919 GCA_046728915.1 Actinomycetota bacterium
GCCGCGGCGGTCGCCCATTCGCGCTCGCTCGCCACGGCGCGCTCCTCCCAGGAGCCGGACAGGATCGCCCCCAGGAAGTCCTTTCGCGAGAGGGCTACGAACAGCGGCCGCCCCAGGCAACGGAGCTCGCCGATCCTCGCCAGGATCTCCACGTCGTCGTGGACGGACAGGTCGAAGTCGAAGCCCGGGTCGAGGGCGATCTGCTCCTCGGCGACACCGCGGGCGAGCACGGATTCCATTCGCTCGGTGAACCAGCCGATCAGGTACGCGACCGGATCGTCGTGGCCCGGGGCCTGGCGATCGACCTTGGGCGGGCCCTCGATGTGCATCAGGACGTAGCCGCAGCGGCGATGGCCGACGACCTCCAGGAGCTCGGGATCGGCGCCCCCCGAGATGTCGTTGATCGCAACCGCCCCGGCGTCCAGCGCCTGCGCCGCGACCTCCGCGCGAAACGTGTCGGCGCTCACGGGGACACCCGACTTGCTCGCGAGCTCCTCGATCGCGGGAACGAGGCGCGCGGCCTCATCCTCCGGCGACACGGGCGCACCGACGCGGGCCGGCACCGCGCCGACATCGAGCATGTCGAAGCCGGCGGCCACCAGCTCGAGGCCGTCCTCGATCGCCCGCTCGGGGGTCTCGCTGCGGGCTCCCTCGAAGAAGGAGTCGTCGGTCACGTTCACGATCCCCGCAGCGAGCGGCGGCGGAAACTCGAGCACGCGATCGGCGAGGCGCCAACTGGTCACCGCATCTAACTTACGCGCCAGAGGGCGGCGGCGGCCTTGTACGGTGCGCGGCCGTGCCGCTTCGCTGCACCTACACCGACCTCGACGGGACCCTCCTGGGCCGCCACGGCTCGCTGTTTCGCGACTGGGAGGGGAACTTCTCCCTGCGCCAGGCCCGCATGCTCGAGGCCTGCCACCGCGCCGGCGTCGAGGTGGTGATCATGTCGGGCCGCCGCGAGGCCCAGGTGATGGCCGACGCTCGGCTCCTCGCCCAGACCTCCTACATCTACGAGGCTGGCTGCGGCGTGCTGATCGACGGCGAGCGGACGCTCCTGACCGGCGATTGGGTGCCCGACGACGACGGCACCCCCGCGGAGAAGATGCTCGCCGCCGGGATCCCGAACCTCCTGTTCGAGCGGTTCCCGGGCCGGTTGGAGTGGCATCACCCGTGGCATCACGACCGCAAGCTGTCGCATCTCTTCCGCGGCAAGGTCGACGTCGCTGCGGCCAACGCGCTCCTCGCCGAGGCCGGCCACGAGGATCTGCGCTTTCTCGACAACGGCGCGATCACGCGGCCCGTGGAGGGCCTCGACGAGGTCGCGCACGCCTACCACCTCGTCCCGGGCGGGGCCAGCAAGGCGCAGGCGGTCGGCTTTCACATGCGGGCCCGCGGCTACGCGCCCGAGGAGTGCATCGCCGTGGGCGACTCGCGGGAGGACCTGGACGCCGCCGAGTTCGTCGGGACCTTCTTCGTCGTCGCGAACGGGCCGGAGCGCGACCCCGACCTCCGCGATGCGATCGCCGGCCGCCACAACGTCACGATCACCGAGGGCCGGAGCGGGGACGGCGTATATGAGGCGGTCGTCTCGACGCTCGCGAAGAGGGGCTAGGTCTCGGCTCGCGCGCTTTCGGCGGTCGCGAACGGCAACCCGTAGAAGATCGCGACGGCCGCACAGAGCGCGAGGGTGGCGTACGGAGAGACGGCGGCCAGCGCCGTCGCGACCGCGTAGGGCACCAGCCCGGCGATCCCGCGGCGCAGGATCTGACGGCGACGATCCTCCTCGGTGTCGAAGGCGAGCAGGTGGGTCTTGCGAAACAGGATGTGCCGGTTCATCGCAGCGAAGACGAGCGACATGAGCAGGAAGGAGCCGCTGTACACGGCGGCCGCCAGATGATCGCCCTGTCCCTCCTTCAGATAGGCCGCCATCAACGCCGTCGTAAAGGGGAGGATCCCTACGCACAGCAGGAGAAGCAGGTTCAAGGTCATGATCCCGTAGTCCACAGCCTGCAGCCGGCGCACCATCGCGTGGTGGTTGATCCAGATGATTCCGATGGTGAGGAACGAGACCGCGTAGGCAACGTAGCTCGGCCACTGCGAGCCGAGGGCGGCGGCGAGGTCCGCCGTGTCGGCGGGATCCGGCACGTGGATGTCGAGCACGAGCAGCGTGATCGCGATGGCGAAGACGCCGTCGGAGAAGGCCTCGAGGCGGTTCGGGCTCACGGTGCGAGGTTCGCCGGTCCGCTCCCGGCTCCTGTCGGCGTCTCGATCGCCTTAGCATCGGGTGATCGGGGACGCGACCCTCATCAACCGAGTGCGGCGGCTCTGCCTGGCACTGCCCGAGGCGTTCGAGGTGGAGGCCTGGGAACACCCCACGTTTCGGGTCGGCAGCGGAGGCGGGAAGATGTTCTGCATCGCCGCCGACGATGGATCCTCTATCAGGATCAAGGCCGATCCGATCGAGCGCGAGGCCCTCCTGGAGCAGGGCGATCCGTTCTACGTGCCCGCGTACGTTGGGCACAAGGGTTGGCTCGGCGTCCAGCTCGACGACCGCGGGGTCGACTGGGACGAGGTAGCCGAGCTGATCGCGACCAGCTACTGCCTGATCGCCCCGAAGCGCCTGGCCAGGGAGGTCACGAGCCCGCCGTCGCTAGACGGCTGAGCCCGGCCGGCTGAGCTCCTCCAGGAGCTGGACGACGTGGACGTAGGGACGGCCGCTGGCCCGCTCCATCGCGATCTCGCACGTGCGGTTGGTCGAGACGTGCGCGTCGAACTCTCGCCCCTTCACCTCGACCGCCTCCTCCTGCGTCGCGGAGGCGGTGAGCTCCGGGTGCAGGAAGCCACGGTCGCCCGCGAACCCGCAGCAACCGGCGGACGGCGGGACGAACACGTCCTCGGCGAGCTCGACCATGAGCTTACGCAGGCGGCGATCCATTCCCAGGTGGCGGTCCGAGCAGGTCGGGTGCACGGCCACGGCGCCGACCTTCGAGAGCTCGAGTCTCGGCAGCAGCCGGTCTCTGGCCCAGTCGGTCGCGTCGATGACCTCGAGCTTTCCGTGCCGCTCGGCGTTCTCCTCGGTGAGCGCGGTGCCGAGCTCGCTCGCGATCCCGTGGGTGCAGGAGCTGGCACAGATCACGGCCGGGAGCTCGCCCTCGTCGGTCCAGCGCCACAGGCTCTCGACCATCTTGTTCGCCATCCACGCGTGGCCGTCGCGGTAGCCCTTCGATCCCCAGGGAACGGCGCAGCAGCGCCCCGGGACGTCCGACGGGATCCACACGGGGAGTCCGGCACGAGCCGAGACGGTGACCATCGCCTCCACCACGCTGGTCCCGGGGCCGGCTCCGTCGGATCGCCGGGACGGACCGAACATCCTGTTGATGCAGGATGGGACGTAGACGGCCGCCGCCCCCTCGCGCGCCGTGGCGGGCAGCCGCGGCGCCGCGGCGAGCGGCATCCCCGGTCCCCACTCGGGAAGCAGCTCGGCGCTCACGAAGTGACGCTGCGCCCTGGTCGCCGCCCGAAGGGCGCCGTCGCCCATCACCCGGGAGAGGCCATGACCAGTCCGCAGCGCCGCGCGGGTCGCCCGCTCGAACGACGCCCAGCGCTTCGCCGCCTTTAGCGCCGACCGCTGCGCCCGCTCGTCGTGCTCGCGGTTGCGGAAGTCCTTGATCATCTTCCCCGTGTCGATGCCGACGGGGCACGAGAGCACGCAGCTCCCGTCGGCGGCGCAGGTCTCGATTCCGTCGTACTCGTACTGCTCGATCAACGCTCGCTGGACCGCCGAGCCCTGGGGCTGGCGCGCCATCTCGCGTCGCAGCACGATCCGCTGGCGTGGGGTCGTCGTCAGCAGGCGGCTCGGGCACACCGGCTCGCAGAACCCGCACTCCACGCAGGTGTCCGCGACCTCCTCGATCGGCGGCGTGGACTTGAGGTTCTGGAGATGGGCGTCGGGATCGCGGTTGAGGATGACCCCCGGCCCCAGGACGCCGTCCGGGTCGGCGAGCCGCTTGATGCGCCACATGAAGTCCGTTGCCTTGGGTCCCCATTCCCGCTCGACGTAGGGAGCCATGTTGATCCCGGTGCCGTGCTCGGCCTTGAGGGAGCCGTCGTACTTGTCGACGATCAGGTCCACGAGATCGTTCATGAACGCCTCGTAGCGCTCGCGATCCTCGGCCTTGCCGAAGTCCGGGGTCAGCATGAAGTGGAGGTTTCCTGCCGAGGTGTGGCCGGCCACGCCGGGGAGGAATCCGTGCTTGCCGAGAAGCGCCTGGATGTCGGTGGCCGACTCCGCGATCCGCTCAGGCGGTACGCAGACGTCCTCGACGATGAGCACCGTCCCCTGCGGCCGCATCCGGCCGACGATCCCGTGCAGGCCCTCGCGGGTCCGCCAGTAGACCTCGGTCAGCTCCTCGTCGCGGGTGAACTCCGGGCCGCGAATCGTCTCCCGTCCAGCCAGCGCGTCGATGGCCTGCTTCTCCATGCCGTCGAGGTCGGCGGGATCGTCGGAGCGGTACTCGATCAGGAGCGCGGCCGACTCGGGCGGCAGCTCGCGCCAGTGCTCGGGCGTGCCCGGAATCGAGTAGCTGGCGGCGATCAGTGCAGGCGCGACCATCATCTCCACGGCGGTCGCCCCGGCGGCGACCAGATCCGGGACCGGCTCGACGGTCTTGTGGATATCCGCGAAGTGAACCCAGGTCGTGGTCGTGTGGGGAAGGAGCGGCACGGTGTCGAACACCGCCTCGGCGATGAACGCCAGCGTCCCCTCGGAGCCGACGACGAGCCTGCGGAAGATCTCGAGCGGGGTGTCGGCATCCAGGAAGGCGACGAGCCGGTAGCCCATCGTGTTCTTGATGCGGAACTTCCGCCGTATGCGCTCGGCGAGCTGGGCGTCGGCACGGATCTCGTCGCGGAGCTCGATCAGCCCGCTGGCGAGGTCGGGCTCGAGCTCGGTGAATCGCTCCTCGGCGTCGGGGGCGGCAGTGTCAATGGTGGTCCCCGAGGGCAGCACCAGCGTCATCGCCCTGACCGTCGAGTAGGAGTCCTGGGTCACACCGCACCGCATGCCGCCGGAGTTGTTGGCGATCACGCCGCCGACTGTCGCGAAGTCCGTGCTCGCCGGATCCGGGCCCAGGCGGCGACTGAACGGGAGCAGCACGCGGTTCGCGTGGCCGAGCGCGGTGCCCGGCCGGACCCGTGCGGCCGCGCCGTCCTCCTCCACGTTGACCCCGGTGAAGTGACGGCGCACGTCGACCAAGATCCCGTCGCTCTGGCTCTGCCCGTTGAGGCTCGTGCCCGCCGAGCGCAGCGTGACCGGGAACCCTCGTTCGCGCCCGAAGCGAAGCACCTTGGCCACGTCCCCGGCGTCGCGGGCCTCGACGATCGCCTTCGGAAACATGCGGTACGGGCTGGCGTCGGACGCGTAGCGGATCAGGTCCAGCGCCCGGCTGAGCACGCGTTCGGGGCCGAGCAGAGACTCGAGGTCGGTGCGGAGCGGCTTGGGCGTCCCGGCGGCGATCCACTCGGGCGCCGGGCCGGTCGCCGGATCGGTCGCCTCCGGCGCGATCCGCTGGACGTCTGGCTGCAGAAGCGGCACTGCAACTTGGACGTTAGAAGAGCGCCATCCCCGGCGCGACCCCGATCTCGATCAGCTCGGGCTCGCCGGAGGGAATGGCCGTGGAGAGCTCCGAGCGAAGCTCCTCGAGGCCGGCGACGCGGCGTGACTCGACCCCGTAGCCGCCGGCGATCTCGGCCGTATCGAGCGCAGGGAGCTGCAGGCCTGGAGCGCCGGTGACGTCCTCGGTGTCCGCGAACCACTTGAGGATCGAGTACTCCTCGTTTCTCAGCACCAGGAACGTCACCGGCACGTCGTACGCGACCGCGGACCAGAACGCGGTCACGGCGTACTGGACGGACCCCTCCCCCATCACGCAAACCACGGGGCGGCTCGGCTCGGCGAGCTGCACGCCCACCGCCGCCGCCAGGCCGAATCCAAGGCCGCCGCCGGCGCCGAAGTAATAGCTACCGGGACGCGAGAGGCGAAGCTGATTGCGGAGCGCCATCGTGCTCGAGGGCGATTCCAGGACGATGATCCCGTCGTCCGGGAGTACCTCGCCGAGGGCCGCGTGCACCGTCGACGGGCTGAGCGGATCGGATTCCGGCGGCGCCTCCGGCTCGCCCAGCGGCTCCGGTGCCGGGCGATCGGACTCGGGAACCGCGGCCAGGAGCGCCTCGGCTGTGAGCCTGACGTCGGCGACGATCGCGTCGCCCATCGGGGCGCGAGCCGCCTCGTCCGGATCACTCGTGACCGCCACGAGCTCGGTTCCCTCCGCAAGGAGCGGTCCGGGGATGTACGGGTAGTAGGGGAAGATCGAGGTGCCCAGCGCCAGCACGAGGTCGTGGCCTTCGAGCATCTGGCCCAGCGGGCCGATCGCCGGCGGCAGCGTTCCGCGAAAGTGAGGATGGCCCTCCGGGAAGCCGATTCGCCCGCCACCCGGCGCCGGCGTGGCCCAGACGGGCAGGCGCTGCCGCTCGGCGAGCGCTACTGCCGCGTCCCAGGCGCCGCTGGAGTCGACGTCCGGTCCGGCAACCATCGCCGGGTTGCGCGCCGCCGCCAGGCGATCGGCCAGGGACCGGACCAGCTCGGGGTCCGGGGCGGACCGCCCCGTGACCGAGCGCGTGATCGCGTGCTGGACGTCGCCGTCGTCCACCTCGGTACGCCAGTCGTCCATCGGGATCGAGACGAATGCGGGCCCGCGCGGCGACAGCGACGCCATGTGCGTCGCCCTCGCGAGGGCCAGCGGCACGTCCTCGGGACGGGGCGGCTCGTAGCTCCACTTGACGAGAGGATGCGGGAGCCGCGTTGCGTCGCGGTCCGTGAGGTTCGCCTGGAGCGTGATCATCGCCCTGACCTGCTGCCCCGCGGTGATCACGAGCGGGGACTTGTTGGCCTGCGCGTTGAAGATCGCCCCCATCGCGTTCCCCACACCCGGGGCCGTGTGGAGGTTGACCAGGGTCGGCCTGCCGGACGCCTGAGCGTAGCCGTCGGCCATTCCCACGACGACCGCCTCCTGGAGGCCGAGCACGTACCGGAAATCCTCCGGGAAGTCATCCAGCATCGGCAGCTCAGTGGAGCCCGGGTTGCCGAACATCGTGGTCATCCCGCGGGCACGGAAGAGCTCGTAGGAAGCCTCGCGAACGGTGGTCACGGGCCAGGCAACCTACCCGAGGGCGGGATCCGACGGCTCAATCGAGCCGGGGCGCCGCCGAGCGGCCGCGAATCCTCACCAGCAGGCGATCGGTCAGCTTGGGGACGATGCCGCTGAGCCCGAGGATGCGCACGACCGGCGGGGCGTACACGGCGCGCGCGTCGTCCTCGATGCCCTTGATGATCGCGGCGACGAGCTCGGAGACCGGGCGCTCCTCGTCGTTCGTGCGCCACGCCGGGAGCCGATCCCGCTGGTGGGCCAGGATCGTCGTCTCGTACTCGCCCGGATAGACGGTGGTCACCGAGATCCCCGTGCCGGCGAGCTCATGACGAAGCGCCTCCGCGAATCCGCGGTCGAACGCCTTCGTGCCGCCGTAGACGGCGCCCCAGGGAAAGGACCGCAGCCCTGCGGCCGACGAGAGGACGACGATGTGGCCGGGTCCCGTCGCCACCATGTGCGGCAGCGCCGCCTTCACGGTGTAGAGCGTCCCGAAGACGTTGGTCTTCACCATCTGCTCGGCGTCGGAGAGCTCTTGCTCCATGAGCGGGGAGTAGTGCAGGACACCTGCGTTCGCGACGAGCAGGTCGATCCCCTCGAGGCGCTTGGCAAGCCGGTCGATCGCCCGGCTCGTCTGTCCCCACTTGGACACGTCGGCCACCGCAGTGGCATGCCCGTCCTCAGGGCCGGCCGGAAGCTCCGCCAGCGTCTCCTCTAACCCCTCCTTTCCGCGTGCGATCAGCCCCAACCGGGCACCGCGGCGAGCGAGGTCGGCGCTCAGCTCGCGCCCGATGCCCCGCGACGCTCCGGTCACCACGGCCCTGGTCCCCCGCTGAATGCGCACGGCTGGATCCTTTCACGGGACGCGTAGTATCGGAGGGGATGACCGAGGACCACGCGACCGTCGCCGAGGAGGAGTACCTCCAGATCATGTTCTGGCTGGAGGAGGCCGGTCTCCCGATCACCGGCGCCAACATCGCCCGCGCGATGCAGCTCTCGGCTCCCACGGTCCACGAGATGATCGGCCGCCTCGAGCGCGACGGCTACGTCGACCGGCTCGAGGACAAGTCACTCGAGTTCACGACGAGCGGCCGCGAGCACGCGCAGACCATCGTTCGCCGCCACCGGTTGATCGAGCGGTTCCTGACCGACGTGCTCGGCGTTCCCTGGGACGAGGTGCACGAGGAGGCCGAACGGCTCGAGCACGCGATGTCGCCGGTGCTGGAGAAGCGCATGCTGGCCGCGATCGGGGATGCGAAGACCTGTCCCCACGGCCATCCGCTCGTGGAGGGGGTTCGCGAGCAGGGGGTCCTACTGGCGGACGTGGAGCCCGGCGCCTCGGTTCACGTGCTTCGGTTCGAGAACGAGGCCGAGGAGCTCCTTCACTACCTGAAGGAGGCCGGAATGCGACCGGGTCTCGACGGGACGCTCGAGAGCTCGGGCGGCGACGAGGTCGTCCTCGCCTCCGCCGACGGGACGCACGTGGTCTCGCGGAGCGTCGCCGAGACGGTCTCGGTCCGCGCCGATCCGCCCCCCTCGCCGCGGGCGCCGCTGCCGGAGCAGCTCGAGCTCTCTCGCGACCGCTACGGCCGCTAGGGCGGGCGGCCCGAGCCGCAGCCCCCTGGTGCCGCGGGCGGGCGGCAACCCGATCGCCCCTAGACCTCGAGCTCGCCGCAGATCTGACGGAGCCGGCGATACAGCGCCTGGTCCTGCGGCCGGATCGCGTACTGACGGCGGCGCACCAACGCCTCGTGCTCGCGAACGGCCGACGCCAGCGCCGAGAACCGCCGCTCGGCGATGTTTCGCTCGCTTACCGGATCCAGCTTTCGATTTCCCTCGACCACGGTGATGGGAGTCATCGGTGAGTCACCTCCTCTGTGATTCCTGTTGGGCCGAGCCAGGTTAGGCCCGACGACTAAGCGCGATGTAACGACGGGGTAAAAGATTGGCCCGATCGCGCCGCCGCGAACATGGCCACCGGGCCAACTTTTCGGTCCGCCCGCTGTACCCGCGTTCGAACCACCCATGCGGCGGCTTCGCCGCCTGACAACACCTGCTGCTGCGGCGACAAGGTCGCCGCCCGGAAAACTATGCCGGGCTCGCTGCCCGAATCCGCTCCAGGGACCGGGCGATCCGAGCGACGCCCTCGCCGATCTGGTCCGGCGGGACGCTGGCAAACGAGAGCCGGAGGCTCGAGTGGCCGCCCTCGAGCATGAAGTCGGGTCCCGGGATGAAGGCGACCTTCTCCTCCAGCGCGGCGGCGTGCAGCTCGGTCGTGTCGACGTCGTCGTCCAGCGTGAGCCACAGGAAGTAGCCGCCGCCGGGAACGACGAAGTCGGCTTCGGGAAGGTGCTCGCCGAGGGCGGCGACGAGGGCATCTCGGCGCTCGCGAAGGGCGCCCTTCACGAACGCGATGTTCTCGTCCAGCGCGCCCGATCGGCAGAGCTCGAAGACGACGGACTCGGCGAGCATGTTCGGCGAGATGTAGATCTCGTTCGCGCGCTTCGCGAGCTTGGCGATCTCCTCCTCGGGTCCGGCAAGGTAGCCGACCCGCACCCCGGGGCTGACGGTCTTCGAGAACGAGGAGGCGTGGATCACGCGCCCGTGCGATCCGGGCGCGAGCATCGTCGGCGGCGGGTCCTCGTCGAAGGGCAGCTCGCGATAGGGGTCGTCCTCGAGGATCCAGAAGTCGTGCTCGGCGGCGAGCTGGACGAGGCGCTCGCGCTTCGCGGTTGAGAGCGTGCAACCCGCGGGGTTGTGGAAGTTCGGGATCACGTGAACGAGCTTCACGGGAGGTCCCTGCGTGACCACCCGCTCCAGCTCATCGACGTCGATACCGTCGGCCTCCAGCGGCACGCCGACGCGCTCGGCCCCGAGTCGCTCGAGCAGCAGCAGGGTCCGGTCGTAGGAGGGCTGCTCGACGACGACCCGGTCGCTGGGCGCGACCAGATGTTGGAAGAGCATCGCCCCGGCCTCGAGCGAGCCGTTGGTCACCATCACCTGCGCGGGATCGGCGAGCCCGTGGCGCTCGGCGATCCACTCGCAGAGGCCCGGATGGCCGATGCCGGTCCCGTAGGAGAGCGCCCGCTTCCAGTCCTCGGCGAGCGCCCGTTGAGCGGCCTCGCGAACGGCGTCGACCGGCAGTATGTCGGCGCTGGGAGCGCCGCGGGCGAAGCTGATGACGTCGGCCATGGGCCGTCCGAGTATAGGAACGGGATAGGCGGGCCGCTTACGAGCCCGGCTCACCGAACATCGAGTTTGTCGGCTATGGGCCGGACTAAGTCGATTTTCGATCCACCTGCTGCGACTAGGCCCGGGCGCCGATTGCCTCGACCGCCAGCTTTGCCGTCTCGGTCGGTGAGCGGCCCACGCGCACGCCGCGGGCCTCCAGGGCCTCCTTTTTGGCCTCGGCGGTGCCGGAGGAGCCAGAGATGATCGCGCCGGCGTGGCCCATCTGCTTGCCCGGCGGGGCCGTGAAGCCCGCGATGTAGGCGACGACCGGCTTCGAGACCCGCTCGGCGATGAAGTCCGCGGCCCGCTCCTCCGCGTCGCCGCCGATCTCGCCGACCATGACGATCAGCTCGGTCTCGTCGTCGGCCTCGTACAGCGTGAGGATGTCGATGAAGTCCGAGCCGACGATCGGGTCGCCGCCGATGCCCACGATCGAGGAGTTGCCCATCCCCGCCTGCTTCAGCTCGTTGCCGATCTGGTACGTGAGCGTGCCGGACTTGGAGACCACGCCGATCGCGCCGGGATCGAAGAACTGGGCCGGGATGATCCCGACGTTCGACTTCCCGGGGGACAGGACTCCGGGGCAGTTGGGCCCGATGAGCCGGACGTCGGCCTCCCTGGCCTTCCAGTAGACCCGCAGCATGTCCAGGACGGGGATGCCCTCGGTGATCGCGATCACCGTGTGGACCCCGGCGTCGATGGCCTCCTCGATCGCGGCTGCGGCAAAGCGGGCGGGGACGAAGATCATCGACGTGTTGGCCGCGCGCTCCTCGACGGCCTGCCTGATCTCGTGGTAGACCGGAATGCCCTCGACGTCCTGGCCCCCCTTGCCCGGGGTGACCCCGGCGACCACGTCGGTCCCGTAGTTGCGATTTCGCAGCCCGTGGAACGAACCCTCGCGACCCGTGAGGCCAGAGATCACCAGCCTCGTGTCGGTGTCGACGATGATCGACATCAGTTCTGGGAGATCTCCACGACGCGCTCGGCCGCGCCCAGCATCGTCTTCTCCACGTGCAGGTCGGGAAGATCGGCGTCGGCCAGCAGGCCCAGCCCCTCCTCCGAGTTCGTACCGTCGAGGCGCACGACCAAGGGGACGTCGATGTCGATCCGTTTCGACGCCTCGATGATCCCCTTCGCGATCTCGTCGCAGCGCGTGATGCCGCCGAAGATGTTGAAGAGGATGGCGTTCACGTTCTCGTCCGAGGTGATCACCTCGAGCGCGTCCACGATCGCATCGGCCTTGGAGCCCCCGCCGGCGTCGAGGAAGTTCGCCGGCTTGCCGCCCGCCTGCGCCACAACGTCGAGAGTCGACATGCAGAGCCCTGCTCCGTTGCCCAGGATGCCGACGTTGCCACCGAGCTTGACGTAGGTGAGGCCCTTCTCCTTGGCCATGCGTTCCTGCGGATCCTCGGCCGAGCGGTCTCGCAGCCCCGCGAGCTCCTCGTGCCGGAACAGGGCGTTGTTGTCGATCGTGATCTTGGAGTCGAGGGCCAAGACCTCGCGCTCGTTGGTGACGATCATCGGGTTGATCTCGATGAGGGTGGCGTCCTCGGCGAGAGCCAGGTCGTGGAGCTTGACGAGGAGCTCCGCCACGCCGTCCGTCACATCCTCGTCGATCCGGGCGTCGATCGCCATCTGGCGCGCGACGTCCGCGGTGAACTGTTCGCCCGGCTCGATGTGGCGCTGGATCAGGGCCCCGGGGTCTGTCTCCGCCACCTCCTCGACGTCCATTCCCCCCATCCGGGAGAGGATCGCCAGCATCTTGTTCTCGGAGCGGTCGAGGATGATCGAGGCGTAGTACTCGGCGTCGATCTTCGATGCCCGCTCCACCCACACCTCGTGGACCACAAAGCCGCGGATGTCCATGCCGATGATCGCCTCGGCATGCTTCAGGGCCTCCTCGCGGTCGTTGGCGATCTTGATGCCGCCGGCCTTGCCGCGCTTGCCGATGCGCACTTGTGCCTTGATCACACACGGATACCCGAGCTCCTCGGCGGCCTCGACGGCGGCGGGGACGGAATCGGCCTGCCGCCCCTCGGGAACGGGCACCCCGTGCTTGGCGAAGAGCTGCTTGCCCTGGTACTCGAGCAGATCCACGTGTTCTAGGCCGGCGCCGCTGGGCGCCGGCAGCAGCATGTGCCGTTCATGGGTTGCGGGAGCCTATCCAAAGGTGGAAGCGAGGCTTGAACCTGTTCTGAAATATGCCGCTTGGCATAATCCCGCGGCTCATGGCGCTCCCGAGGCTCAAGGACATCACCTGGGTGACCACCGATTGCTACGGGACCCTGATCGACTGGGAGAAGGGGATTCTCGAGGCGTTCCGCAGGGAAGCCGACCGGGACGGGTTCAGCTTCGAGGAGGAGCCCTTCCTGAACCGGTTCTACGAGATCCAGGCGGACATCATCCGGGGCTCCTATGAGCTGTACGCGGAGGTCCTGCGCCGGGCGGCGGTGCGGACGGCGAAGGAGATCGGCTGGGAGCTGGAGCCGTCGCGAGCTCAGTTCCTGCCCGACAGCGTCGGCAGCTGGCTGCCGTTCCGCGAGTCAAACGCCGCGACGGACCGGCTGGCCAAGCGCTACGAGGTCGGGATCGTCTCCAACATCGACGACAAGCTCCTGGGCGTCTCCCGCCGCCACCTGCGCACGGAGCTCGACCTCGTGGTCACCGCCCAGCAGGTGCGAAGCTACAAGCCCGATCCCGCCCACTTCAAGGAGTGCGCCCGTCGCATCGGCGGCAAGAAGGGCTGGCTCCACATCGCGAGCGGCTACGAGACCGACGTGGCGCCGTGCCTGAAGATGAACGTGCCCGTGATCTGGGTCAACCGCAAGGGCGAGAAGCTCGAGGGCCGCAAGGCCCCCTCGGCCACGGTCAAGAACCTTCGCGACGCGGCGAAGCGGCTTGGCGCCGGCGGCTGAATCCGCGTTGAGCGATCGCGCGGATCGGGCCATGGTGGCCCGGGCGCACGAGCGCTTCGCCGCCGAACGCCGGCGCGCCAGGCGTCGAGCGCGCCGTCGCCACAAGGAGGGGGCGCTCCCGAACTTGATCATCATCGGCGGCCTGAAGTGCGGGACGACCAGCCTGCACCACTACCTCAACCTCCATCCCGAGGTCGCGATGTCGCGGCCGAAGGAGCTCAACTTCTTCGTCGCCGAGCTGAATTGGCCCCTGGGGCGGGACTGGTACGCCGGGCACTTCGACCCCGCCGCCCAGGTGCGCGGCGAGAGCTCGCCCCACTACACGAACCGGCCCAGCTTCGCCGGCGTTCCTCAACGCATGCGCGACGTCCTGGGCGACGATGTCCGCCTGATCTACGTCGTGCGCGACCCGATCGACCGCATGCTCTCGCACTACCTCCACAACGTCGGGGGCGGCTATGACGACCGGACCCTCGTCGACGCCCTGTCCGATCCCGGCTCGAGCTACGTCGAGCGCAGCCGCTACTTCTTCCAGATGGAGCCCTACATCGAGGCTTTCGGAGCCGAGCGGATACAGATCGTCGGCCGCGAGGACCTGAAGGACGACCGGCCGGGCACGATGCGCCGCGCGTTCGATTTCCTCGGGGTCGACCCCGCGTTCACGTCGGAGCAGTTCGAGCGCGAGTGGGAGACGGGTGTCGCCAAGGGCGGCAGCCGCTTCCGGATCATGGACCGGGCCGTGCGGCTGCCCGGTCTGCGGACGATCGACCGGAACTTCGACCGCCTGCCGGAGTCCCTTCGGTGGCTGGCCGAGCGATTCATCCACGACCCCGACGCCGGCGAGGTCCCGAAGCCGCAGCTTCCGGAATCCCTCCGCCGGCACCTGGTCGAGCTCTTCCGCGACGACGTCGCCCGCCTCGAGGACTTCGCCGGGAGGAGCTTCGGCTGGCTGCGCCCCGGGGCGTAGCCTCTTCCCATGCGGATCTCAGTTGCAGCCGACGAGCGTGTTGGCGTCGCCGACGCGGTGCTCGAGGAACTGCGCAAGCGCGGCCACGAGCCGATCGCCCACGGCGCGCTGAGCGACTCCGAGCGCGACGACTGGGCCTGGGCGAGCGAGACGGCGGCGCGTGACGTCGCCTCGGGCAGGGCGGACCAGGGCATCGTGTGCTGCTGGACCGGCACCGGAGCCTCCATCGCCGCGAACAAGGTTCCCGGGATTCGCGCGGCGCTCTGCGGAGACGCTCAGACCGCCGAGGGCGCGCGGAGGTGGAACGACGCAAATGTCCTCGCGCTGAGCCTCAGGGCGACCTCGCCGGCCGAGCTGGCGGAGATCCTCGACGCCTGGTTCGCGGCGAGTCCGAGCGAGGACGCCGACGACCGCGCCAACGTGGACCACCTCGCGGACCTGGACCGCCGGCCGTGAAGCGCCTACTCCCCGAGCCGGGGCCGACGACGGTTCCGGATCAGGTCCACGAGCTGGATCTGGTCTCCGATCCGCCCGACGACCGGCCCTACGTGATCACCAACTTCGCCATCACCCTCGACGGCAAGGCCACGCTCCACGGACGCTCCGGGGCGATCGGGAGCGACACCGACACCGAGATGCTGGTCTGTCTGCGGACGCGGGTGGACGCCGTGATGATCGGCGCCGGGACGATGCGGGCCGAGCGCTACGGCCGTCCCGTCGCGGACCCGGGCAAGCGCGGCAGGCGGGAGCGGCGCGGACTGTCGCAGGATCCGCTCCTCGTCATCGTGAGCGGCCGCCTAGACATCCCGTGGGACGCCCCCGTCTTCGGCGATCGCGGCGCCCGGGTCCTGATCTTCACGACCTCGGAAACCGAGGCGCCAGAGACCCTCGCGGAGGTGCGCCTGGTCCGGCATGACGGCATGGTCGATCTAGCCGCGGCGCTGACGTATCTGCGGAGCGAGCGAGGGGTCAGGGCGCTCCTGTGCGAGGGCGGCCCTCGCCTGCACGCCCAGCTCCTCGATGCCGGGCTCGTGGACGAGCTGTTCGTGACTCACGCTCCCAAGCTCGCCGGCGGGGATGGACCCGGGTTCGCGGTCGGCCTCTCCGAGCTCGAGCGGCAGCTCGAGCTCGCCTGGCTCCTGGACGAGGACGGGGAGCTGTTCGCGCGATACCGGGTGCCCCGCGACGGCACCTAGCGGGGCGGGATCCGGCCCTCGGCCTCGACCCGCTCCTCGCCGCGTCGAAGCATTCGGAGGGCGAGGATGGTCCCGCTCAGCGTGGCCGCCAGTCCGAAGCTGATCTGGACGCTCAGGATCCCCTCGCGCGTCCAGTAGACGTCCCTCAGGTCGAGCAGCAGCGCCGCCTCGTCGAACGTCAGACCGATCCCCGCGCCGAACGGGACAGCAAGCGTCGTCTCGATCTTCGAGCTCCGCGTGAGCAGAGCCAGCGCCCCGGAGCCGAAGGCGATCAGGATGCCCGGCACGAAGTGATGGATGTGGTGGCCGCCCAGGCGGACGTTCCCGGCGGGCCACCAGCCTCCTCGAATGCCCGTCGTCGAGAGGCGGATGAGCGCGAACGCGGAGACGAACCCGAGCAGCATGTTGAACAGCACCTTCTCCGTGCGCGGGGTCGCCTCGTATCCCTCGACGACGACCGCGACCGCGTCCTGGGTAGCGCGACCGGCGGTCTCGAGCGTACGTTCTGGACCCTCCTGCAGGATGGCCGGCACGGTGTCGGGCCGGACGCGGCGTCTGGTCAAGCGGACCAACTCACCGAGCAGGACGGTGCCCGCGGTGCCCGCGGCGGCGGCGGCCAACCCCAGCGTCAGCCGATCGGCGCGGCGAGCGCTGCGGCGGCGGACGATCCGAGCGAGTCGGCGCCTCACAACCGGCCGCTAGAGGCGGACGAGATTCGGCGCGACCATCCCCCTGGTCACGCCGCGGAAGTCGAGGACGAGCTGCGCTTCGCGAACGACGCGCTCGGGGTCCACCTCGGGATGCGCGGTGACGATGCAGACGATGTCCGCGCTCGCGAGCTCGCCGTCGAGGTCGACCGAGACGAGGCCGTGCTCGGTGAGCTCCGGGACGTGCGGATCGTGGTAGGCGATATCCGCTCCCAGCTCGCGCAGCCCGCGGATGATCTTCAAGGCCGGCGCCTCGCGCAGATCGCCCACTCCCCCCTTGTAGGCGACTCCGAGGAGCAGGACGCGGCAGCCCCGCACGGGCTTGGCTGCGTCGTTCAGGGTGCGCTCGATCTTCTGGACGCAGAAGTGGGGCTGGGCCTGGTTGAGCTTCCCCGCGAGCTCGATGAACTCGGTGTAGAAGTCGTGCTCCCGCGCCTTGAAGGCCAGGTAGAAGGGATCGATGGGCAGGCAGTGGCCGCCCATGCCGGGCCCCGGATCGAAGCGCATGAAGCCGAACGGCTTGGTGCCGGCGGCGTCGACCACCTCCCAGACGTCGATCCCCATCCGGTCGCAAAGCTGCGCGAGCTCGTTGACGAGCGCGATGTTGACCGAGCGGAAGATGTTCTCGAGGAGCTTGGTGAGCTCGGCCACCTCGGGGGAGGAGACCTGGACCACCTCGTCGCAGATCAGCCCGTACAGGTCCACCGCGCGACGCCGGCATTCCTCGGTCAGCCCGCCCACGACCTTCGGCGTCGTGCGGACCGTGTGATCGGTCCGGCCGGGGTCGATCCGCTCCGGCGAGTAGGCGAGGTTGAACTCCCGGCCAGCCGCGAGCCCGGACTCCTCCAGGATCGGCAGCAGCCGCTCGCGCGTCGTGCCCGGATAGGTCGTCGACTCGAGGACCACCAGGCGACCCTCGTGGAGGACCCGTGAGAGATGCGTAGCGGCATCGACCAGATAGGACAGATCGGGCTCCCGGTGGTTGGCGAGGGGCGTCGGGACGCAGATGATCACGGCCTCGCAGGCCGCGAGCGCCCGATACTGATCGGTCGCAGTGAAGCGCTCGGCGACCCCCCGGAGCTGATCCGAGGGGACGTCCTCGACGTCTGATTCGCTGCGCCGCAGGCGCTCGACGCGCCTGGCGTCGGTGTCCACCCCAACGACGTCGCACCCCGCCTCAGCGAAGGCGACCGCGAGGGGCAGCCCGACGTATCCGAGCCCGACGATCCCTACCTTCATGCCCGAGGAGTGTAGGTACCCCGGACCCAGTCCACGATCGCCGCGGGCTCGGGCGCAAGCGCGGCGTCGGCCAGCTGCCCGATCAGCCGCGCGTTCGCCCCGGCGGAATCCTCGCCGGGGATCTCGAGCCGGGCCGCCGGTATCTCGAGTTTCGTGGCCACGAGAACGGCGGCCAGCGCTGCGCTCGAATCCGATGCAAGGAGCACCGCATCGGGCGGGTTCTCGCCGAGCACGCGCTCCAGCTCGCGGAGCTCGCGGGAGATCTGGCCCACCTCGTCGGCCCCGTCGCCGGGGGGCGCGTCGTCGGGATGGCGCTCGACGACGTGGTCCGTCCCCGCGAGCTCCTCGGCGAGGGCATCGGCCTTCTCGCTATTTCCGAAGAGGAGGACCCTCACGCACGAAAGCCTTACCGATTTTGCGTGACTGCGAGTGAAGCCGAGGGCCCACGGGTAGGTAGATTTC
>JBKPFQ010000026.1:0-12204 GCA_046728915.1 Actinomycetota bacterium
CCGGCGCCGAGTTCTCCAACGGGGCGGTCGGCGTCCTGGTCCTGACCGCGGTGGCGATTCTGCTCGGCGCCTCGTTCGGCGCTCTCTCCAACGGGCTAGCGCTGCTGGCCCGGCGCGAGGAGACGCTGATCGCACTGATGCAGTTCCTGATGCTGCCGATGTCGTTCCTGTCGGTGACCTTCATGCAGAAGGACCTGATGCCCGACTGGATGCAGACCGCGGCGGACTTCAACCCCGTGAATTGGGCGGTCGAGGCCGGCCGCGAGGCGCTCAGCTCATCGCCCGACTGGGCCCTGATCGGGTCGCGGACCGGTTTCCTGGTTGCGTTCGCAGCCGCGAGCCTGTTCTTCGCGGTGCGGGCGTTCCGCACCTATCAGCGCTCGGTCTGATCGAATCGCCGGCGCGACGAGGCTCTTCAGCGCCCCGATTCGATTCGCTGCGGCGCGGTGACTCGCCGAATCGCCGCCGCGACGAGGTCGGGTCGGGAGACCGGCCCGGCCTCGTCGGAGACCTCCTCGACGTGCGCCTCCGGGGTGATTCTCCGGATGATCCGCTGCCGCTCGCCAAGCGGCGGCAGCCAGGCTCCGGCGACCGCCTGCGAGGAGTAGATCCAGAGCCGGCTGCCGATCGCCGCCGCCGACTCCGTGGGATCGTCCTCGGCCCACTCCCGCACCCTTCCGATCGCGGCCTCCTGGGGGCAGTAGGACGCTTGGAGGTCGACCCGGTCACGGAGCTCCTGCTCGGACATCTGGGGGTTGGTCGCGGTCAGCATCGTGCGCAGCGCGCCGCGATAGTCCCGCTGGAGCATCTCGAGGAAGGCCGCCACCACGCTGTCGGAGCCGATCATCGCGTCGCTCCCCTGGAAATCGGCCCGAGCGAACGGGCCGGCACCGAAGGCCAGAGCAGCGTCGATCAGATCGGGCCGTCGCGCCGCGACGTGGACCACGATGTTGCATCCGTTGGCGACCCCGATGACGGCGGCGGCCCCTCCGACCTGCTCCAGCATCGCCTCGAGGTCGCCGCCATCCGTTTGGACGTCGTACGGGCCGGTCCGGGTCGATTCGCCGGTTCCCCGCGCGTCCCAGGTGACGACGCAGTGGTCGCGGGCGAGGTCCGACAGAAGGCGGTGAACACGTCGGGATATCCCGACCAGTATGGGGCGAGCATGACCAGCGGGCCCTCGCCCCGCTCCCGGTAGCGGAGCTCGACGCCGCCGGGCCGCTGAAGGCTCGCCATGGCGCTCAGGCGGTGGTCGCCCGGGCCTGCGTGGTGACGCCTCGCACGGCCTTCGCGAACAGATCGGGCCGGCTGAGCATGCCGTCCTCCACCTCCTCGACGTGAGCCTTGGGAAACAGCCGACGGGACATGCCCATGGCCTCGGCGCCGGACGGAAACCAGCCGCCGGTCATGCCCTCGGATACCAGGATCCAGAGGCGCCCGCCGCAGGCGCGTCCAGCCTCGGTGGCGTCGTCCTCGGCCCAGGCGCGCCAGCGGGCGATCGTCGTCTCGCGCGGCTGGTAGGAGACCTGGAGCCGCACTCGTTCCCGGATCTCGTCCTCGGTCATCTGGGGTTCCCGGCGCTGACGACGGTGCGGATGGCGCCCCGGTAGTCCGTCTCGCCCATGCTCATGAGCGCGTCGAGCACCGTGTCCGAGGCCACCATGGCGTCGCTACCCTCGAGGCGACTCCGCCCCGTCGGGGCTCCCCCGATCAGGATGAGCGCATCCACGAAGTCGGGCCTTCTGGCCGCGACGCGCGCGGCGCGATGTGAGGCGTCAGCGAGGGCGATCACCACCGCGTGGCCTCCGGCCGCCTCGATCACGGCCTCCAGATCGTCCGCGCCGGTCTCCATGTCAAAGGGACCGGTGCGATCCGAGGCACCGGTGCCGCGATCGTCGTACCGGGCGACCCTGTGGTCCGGGAGCAGCTCGGCCTCCAGGGGGTCGTAGACCAACGGATGGAAGTTGGCGTAGGGGGCGAGGACCACCACCGGGCCGGAGCCGCGCTGCTCCCAGTGGATCTTCACCCCGTCCGGGCGCTCGAGGTGCGCCATGCCGATGATGTTAGGTGAGGAGCCGTCAGGCTCCGAAGCATGCCGGTGCCGTTGCCGGTGCTTGCTCAGGCGGGGATCAGGTCGCGAGCGAGCGAGGCCAGGTGCCCGACGCCGTACTCCTCCGCTGCTGACGCCGCCGCCTCGAGGGCTCGACGGGCCTCCTCGGGGTCCGACTCGCGCAGGAGCCGGCCGCGCAGGTACTCGCAGCGCGCGGCGTCGAGCGGCCGGCCGAGGGCGAGCCAGGCGGCGTGGGCCTCCTCGAGCGCAGAGCTGGCCGTTCGGGCGTCCTCGGCAACCGTTCCGCGGGCCTCCAGGGCCGCCGCCTTCCCCACCGGATAGCGGAGCCTGTCGGCGAGACGATCGGCCTCGTCGGCGGCCTCCCGCGCGGCGTCCATCCGCCCGGCGAGGGCGAGGTTGACCGCCCGGGCCGAGATCGCCTCGATCGACTGGGCCACCAGCCCGGCCCGCTCGCAGAGGTCGAGAGCGCGCGCGATCTCCGTGTCCGCCTGGCCGTGGTCGCCCCGCTGGCGTAGGGCCGCGGAGAGCCAGTAGAGGGATTGGAATGCGACTTCGGAGCGCCCCACCTGCTCAGCGAGCTCGGCGGCGCGGCGCAGCCCCCTCGCGGCCTCGTCGAAGTCGCCCTCCCGCCAGCGGAGCATGCCGCGCATCATGTACGGGAAGCACATCTTGCCCGTGAGGCCCTCGCGCTCGGCCAGGCTTCCGGACGCGTCGGCCTCGCGGGCGACCACGTCCCAGTCGCCGCTGTGCGCCGCGAGCTGGGCGAGCGCCGCGTGGAGCTCGACCTTCGACGGGAGATCGCCGGTCTGCTCGGCGAGCTCGAGCGCCTCGCGGTAGGCATCGCCTGCGCCCTCGTAGTCGGCCTCGGACACCTCGAGGTGGTAGCCCAGCGTCAGCAGCGCGCGCACCGCCTCTCCCGGATCGGAGTCGCGGGCCAGCTCCACGGAGCGCTCCAGGTTCTGGCGGGCGCGCTCCGAGTCGCCGATCCGCCCGAACACCCGGCCGAAGATCCCGTGCGCGCGGCTCGCAGCCGCGGCCTCGCCGAGCCGCTCCGCGAGGCGGAGGGCCTTCTCCGATGCGTAGATCGCGAGCATGTTGTCGCCGGTGTGCATGTAGAGGGAGGCGGCCTCCTCGTAGAGCCGGACGAGCTCCAGGGAGGCGGGCCCGTCCTTCAGCAGGTCGATGCCCTTCTGGTAGTGCTCGATCGAGCCCTCGCGATCCCCCTTGTGCCACAGGCCCGCGCCGATCTTGCGATGCAGGTCGCCGACTCGCGCGAGATCCTCCTGGCGCCGGTGGTAGTCGAGGCATTCCTCCCAGACCTCCGTGGCCTGGTCGACTCGGCCCAGGCGGAGCGCGACGTCACCAAGCTTCTCGGCGATCCGGGCTCGCGTTGCGGGATCGGACCCGGATGAGTCGAGCTCGCGACCCAGCGACAGCGCGGTCTCGTAGTGCCCGATCGCCTCCTGATTCGAGTAGAGCGATGCGGCAGCGTCGCCCGCGCTCTCCAGCGACGCGAGGGCCTTGGCGTTGATCTGCTGGAGCTCGGCCGAGCCGACGTCGGCGTCGGCGCCCAGCGCGGCCGCGCGCCCGTAGTGGTCGGCGACCATGGCCACGACGCCCTCGGATCGGTCGGCGGCGCGCTCCTCGATGAAGGCGGCGACCTTCGCGTGCTTGCGGGCGCGGACGGCCTTCGGCAGGGTCGAGTAGGCCACGTCGCGGATCAGGACGTGCTTGAACACGTACTCGTGCTCGCCGGCCAGGCGACTTCCCGGGGTCGAGACCACGAGGTCCTTCTCCTCCAGTCCGTTGAGCGCGTCCGCGAGGTGGATCCCCTCCTCGTCCAGGTCGACCAGCGAGCCGTCCCAGAACGTCTGCCCGACCACCGAGGCGTGCTGGAGGACGCGGCGCTCGGCCGCCGACAGCGAATCGAGTCGCGCCGCCAGGACCGCGTGAACCGACTCCGGCAGCGTTTGGACGTCCTTCGCCCCCTCCTCGCGGATCCGGTTCACCATCTCCTCGACGAACAGGGGATTCCCCGCGGATCTCTCGGCCACCTGCGGAATCAGGTCGCCGTGCCCGTTCGCCGTGGCGCCGTTGCCGCCACTCGGCAGGAGTGCGCTGACGAGCTCGCGGGTCTCGCCCTGCGACAGCGGCTCGAGGGCGATCGTCGTGTAATTGCGGCGCCCGCCGCCCCAGCCGGGGCGTCGCTCCAAGAGCTCGTCCCTCGCCAGGCAGACGAAGAGGGCCGGGCCGCGGATCCAGCGCGCCATGTAGTCGATCAGGTCGAGCATTCCCTCGTCGGCCCAGTGGATGTCCTCGATCGCGATTACGACCGGCCAGCGCTTGCTTGCCGCCTCGACCAGGGATCGGACCGCCGAGAACAGGCGGTCGCGCATCAGCTGCGGGTCCTCCAGGTCGTGAACGCCGGTCGCCGTAGCGAGGTCCGCCGGCGGCTCGATCCCGAGCGGGCGCGCGATCGTGGCCGCAATGCGCTCGGGGGGCTCGTCGGTCTCGAGCTTTTCGCTGACGCCCTCGATCCCGTGCAGGAGCTTCGCCCATGCCAGCTGGGAGTCGTCGGTGTCGACGATCTCGAACTGGCCGCGAATGATCTCTCCCAGCGCCCAGTAGGCGAGCCCGGCGCCGTACGCGGGGCAGTGGCCGACGCGGAAGGCGGCCTTCTGCTCGCGATCGGCGAGCTGCGTCGCGAACTCGCGCAGCAGGCGGGTCTTGCCGACACCCGCCTGGCCGATCACGGTGACGAGATGAGGCCGGCCCTCGCGGACCACGCGGTCGAACAGCGACAGGAGCAGTGAGGACTCGTCCTCGCGCCCGATCAGGGGAGCCGCGGTGCGCGTGCCGCGAGCGGCGGTCCCGGACACGAGGAGCCGCACGGCCTCCCACGCCGCGACGGGCTCGGCCTTTCCCTTCAGGGTCAGGGGCTCGAGCTCCTCGTACTCGATCGGCCCGCGGGTGAGGCGGTGCGTGGTCTCGCCGACGGTCACGCTCCCGGGTCGGGCGGCGGACTGGAGTCGCGAGGCGACGTTCACGACGTCGCCGATCACCGTGTAGCCGTCGCCGACCTGTCCGGCGAGCACCTCCCCCGAGTTGATGCCCACGCGAAGCGAGAAGCTGCTCCCGGTGGCGGCCTCGATGTCGTTGTTGATCTCCTCCATGGCCGACTGCATGGCGAGTCCGGCCCGCACCGCACGCTCGGGGTCGTCCTCGTGGGCCACGGGAGCGCCGAACACGGCCATCACGTTGTCGCCGATGTACTTGTCCACCGTCCCGCCGTAGCGGACAACCTCCTGCCCCAGCCGCCGCAGCGCGCGGTCGACGAAGGACTTCACGGCCTCGGGATCGAGACGCTCGGCGACGGCGGTGTACCCCGAGAGGTCCGCGAATAGGACGGTGGCCTTGCGCCGCTCCTCCGGCAGCGATCCGGCCGCCGGCCCCCACCCGACACCGGCGCCGGGGATCTGGCCGCCGAACAGCCCGCTGCCCTGCCCGCCTGGACCGCTGGGCCGCTGGGTGCCCGGCACGACCCCAGTCGGGCCGGCCTGGGCGGCCGAGGCGGCCGCTCCCGCGCCGCTCAGCGGGGTGCCGCACTCGATGCAGAACTTGGCGCCGGGGGGGCTCTCGGCGCCGCAGGAGGAGCACTTCACGGCGAGGGCCGTACCGCAGGACATGCAGAAGCGCGCCCCCTCGGGATTCTGCGTGCCGCAATTCGGGCAAACCCCTCCAGCCACGTCACGAACCATACGTGGCGCCCGCGCCCGCTACGTGAGATTCGTCACGCGCTGCAAGCGGAGCGGCGAGGAGTGGACGGTTTGTTCCGCTATGCGAAACAAAGTGTCCATTTCGCCCTCGGACCCTCACTTGGGTGCCCCTGTTTTGGAGAACCAGCCCTACTCGATCGGGATGTCCTGCACCCTCGGGCCGCGCTCGGGCTCGGCGTCCAGGCGCTCCAGGTACGTGTCGATCAGCGCCCGGGTCGTGAGGAGCGCCTCGCGTTGGACCGACTGCCACTGGTCTCGCAGCTCCGGTGGGGCGGTCGCGCGGACCACGTCGGCCGCCCGGCAGATCGGGCACCACTCCACGCACTCCAGGGAGTGATTCGACTCAGACCGGCTCGGGGGCGCCCCGGGCGTCTCGCCGTAGGTGCTGCGGCTCTGCTCTGGGGGATCGGCCATCCTCGAAGCTCACCTCGAGCGAGCCGCCCTCGAGCCTGGCCCCGCAGGGGCGCCGGCGGGCGAGGGCGGAGGGCAGGATGATAGTCCGCTTCTCGTGGCCCACCGTGACCACGAGCTCGGACCCGACCTTCTTCAGGCCGACGTCCCCGCGTTCGGCGAACGGCATGCGCAGGCGAAGCACGGTGCGGCCGTCGGTGCTCGTGACGTCGTGGGCGAGCTCGGTGTGAAGCACGTCCTCGGGTGAGCGCTCCGCGAAGAGCTCGGCGGCCAACCGATTGAGCATGGCGGGGCCGATGACCTCCTCCTCGAAGTAGCGCGCGGTCAGCACCGGTACCGGTGCGAAGCCGTCGGCGACCAGGTGCAGATGCTCCTGCTGGCGCTCCCGCCAGGCGCCGAAGTAGCCGTCCTCGACGTCGTCGGGGAACACGCGGTTGACGATCACGGCGTCGGTCAGATAGCCGTAGAGGTTCAGGTAGGTGAACGTCCTCTGGGCCTCCACGATCACCATGCGATCCGGGTTCATGACCAGGCGAACGGTGCTCCGCGCGCGGTCCCGGAGGATCTCGTTCATCGCGATCAGGCTCCGGACCAGGCGGTGGACGTCGGCGAAGACCTCCTGGCTGGGGAGCTCGAGGTCGAGGAGCGTCCGGGCCCACGGTCGAGCCGCGGCGACCATCCGGCGCTCCCATGGGAAGACCTTCTCGAGCCACCACCGGGCGATCTCGGGGAAGGAGAGGAGCCGAAGCGTCTCGCCCGTGGGCGCGCAATCGACGATGATCGCGTCGAACTCCCCCGACGCGTGGTGGCGCTTGATCTGCAGGAGGCTGAAGAGCTCGTCCATGCCCGGTGGCACCGTGAGCTCCTCCGCGGCGACATCCATGACGCCCCGGTCCGCCAGCACCTGCCCCAGCCACCGCTGCACCGCGCCCCAGTGAACCTCCATCTCTCGCTGCGCCTGGACCTCCTGTCCGTAGAGACGCTCTTCGACGCGGGTGGGCTCGGCGCCCAGCGGGGCGGCGAGCGAGTCGGAGAGGCTGTGGGCGGGGTCCGTGGAGAGCACGACCGTCCGCAGTCCGGCCGCGGCGCACCGCCGCGCCGTCGCGGCGGCGACGCTGGTCTTGCCCACGCCGCCCTTGCCCGTGTAGAGGATGATCCGGGGCGCCTCCACGAGCGGCTGAGACTACCGCCAGAGCGGTGGCACCATGCCGACCGCTTTAGGGCAGTCCTGTACCCTGCCCCGCTCACCGCAGTCCGAGAGTAAGAGGGAGCTCCAACTTGACGCGCATCCGAACCGCTGTCGCCGTGCTGGCGATCGCACTGCCCATCTCCGCAGTCGTCGCCGGCTGCGGAGGCGGAAGCAGCAGCAACAACGAGGACCCGCAGAAGGTCCTCGACGAGACGTTCAACAACCCGACCAAGATCACCAGCGGCAACCTGGACATCAGCGTCAACGGTTCCGCGGAGGGCGACACGTCCGGAGACTTCACGGCCACGGTCAGCGGCCCCTTCCAGAGCGAGGGCGAGACCTCCTTCCCCCAGTTCGACCTGACCGCGAACCTCAGCGCGTCGAGCGGCGGCCCCAGCCTGAGCTTCGACGGCTCCCTGATCGCCACCAAAGACAACGCGTACGTCGAGTATCAGGACCAGGCCTACGAGGTCGGCACCGACGCCTTCAGGCAATTCACGCAGGCCTACGCGCAGGCCGCGAAGCAGAGCCAGTCGAAGGGCGACAGCGGCAACGTCCTGAGCCAGTTCGGGGTGGATCCGAAGACGTGGCTGACGAACGTCACCAACGAGGGCACGACGGACGTCGAGGGAACCGACACGATCCACATCCACGGCGATGCCGACGTGGGCCAGATCGTCAGCGACCTGCAGAAGATCTCCCAGCAGACGGGCAACGCCACCACGCAACAGATCACGCCAGAGCAGCTCGACATGCTGAAGAGCGCCGTGCAGAACGCGTCGATCGACGTCTACTCGGGCACCGACGACCACCTGCTGCGCAAGCTGGCCCTTTCGCTTTCGATCACCCCGCCCGCCAGCAGTGGGGCGTCCGTCTCCAGCGTCGACGTCGACTTCTCGATCACGCTGAGCGACGTCAACCAGCCGCAGACGATCGCGGCGCCGTCGAACGCGAAGCCGCTCTCCGATCTGCTCAGCCAGCTCGGACTTCCCGCCCTTCCAGGGGTCGGAGGTAGCACCGGCGGCTTCTCGTTCCCGGGCGCCGGCGGGAGCAGCAGCAGCGGTGCCGGGAGCGCCGACTATCAGAGCTGCATCGCGAACGCCCAGTCGCGCAGCGACTTCCTGAAGTGCGCGAAGAAGCTGTAGGGGAGAGCTAAGCCGAGACAGGCTCGACGTCGAAGTTGCGAGCGTAGAGCTCGTCTACCAGTGCCAGCTCCTCCGCGCTCAGCTCCGGCACGTCGGCCGCGCCCGCGTACTCGCGGAGCTCGGCCTCGTTCGTGATGGTCGGGATCACGACGGCCATCTGCGGCTGAGCGAGGATGAACCGAAGGGCGGCCTGGGCCATCGTGCGACCCGACTCCGGCCCACACAGGAACCGGATCCGCTCGATCTTCTCGAGCCCCTCGACGAGCCACTCTCGCGGGCGGTGCCGGCGATGGTCGCCCGGCCCGAAGGTCGTCTCTGGGCCCAGGTTGTCGTCGAGGAGGCCCGAGGAGGTCGGGACCCTCGCCATCACGCCCACCCCCCGCTCGGCCGCGGCCGCCATCAGGTCGCGCCCTGGATCCTGCTCGAGCAGGTTGTACACGGTCTGGACCGAGGCCAGATCGCGGGTGGAGATGGCGAGAATGCCCTCGTCGCGCCAGCCGATGGCGGGGCCGAGCGCGACGCCGTAGTGGCGGATCTTTCCCTCGGCCCGTAGATCCTCGAGCGTCGCGAAGCACTCGTCCGCCTCGATCGCGTTCATTCGGGGGTTGTGCAGCTGGTACAGGTCGACGCGGTCGGTGCCGAGGCGTCGGAGGCTGCCCTCCAGCGCCGAACGGACGAACGGGCCGTCCCAGCGCTGCGGCCGCTCGCCCTCCGAGTGCTCCTGGCGTCCCGAGTCCAGGACGTAGCCGAACTTCGTGGACAGCTGGATCTCGTCGCGGTGGGGTGCCAGCACCCTGCCGACGAGCTCCTCGTTGGCGCCCTGCCCGTACGCGTCGCCGGTCTCGAAGAAGGTGATTCCCAGGTCGAGCGCGCGGTCGAGAAGTCGCTCGCCCGATGACTCGCTGACATCGCCCCACCAGGTCGAGCCGAGGGCCCAGGTGCCGAAGCCGAGCTCCGACGCCTCGAGGTCCGTGTCGCCGAAACGGCGTGTCCTCACGGCGCTCAGTCTAGATACGTGACCCGCTCCGGCCGCCCTCCGACCCCATAGGCTGCCCCGGCGCGATGGCGAACGGCGGATCAACTGAGCCGCGCGGGATGGCGTTCCTGTTCACGGCCCGTGGCTGGCCGTACTTCCTCCTGCCGTTCATCCCAATTGCGATCGTCCTCGACGTCGCCCACGCGTCCGCGGCTGCGATCTTCTTCACGGCGGCGCTCGGGATCATCCCGACGGCGGCCCTCATGGGCATCGCGACCGAGGAGCTCGCCGCCCGCTCCGGTCCTGGGATCGGGGGCCTTCTGAACGTCACCTTCGGCAACGCGCCGGAGCTCATCATCGCCCTGTTCGCCCTGGGGTCCGGCCTCCACGAGGTCGTCAAGGCCTCGATCATCGGCTCGATCCTCGGCAACATCCTGCTCGTGCTCGGCGGGGCCATGCTCGTGGGCGGCATCGGCCGCGACCGCCAGCGCTTCAACGCCACCGCGGCGAACGTCCAATCGCTCATGCTCTTCCTGGCGGCCGCGGCCCTCGTCATGCCGGCGATCTTCGAGCTGGTCGAGGGCAGCGGGCTGCCGTCCGTGGCCGCCGAGCGGGTCGACTACGGATCGCGGGTCGAGCATCTCTCCCTGGCCGTCGCCCTCGTGCTCATCGGCACCTACGTCGCGGGACTCATCTTCTCGCTCAAGACCCACCGGGCGATCTTCAACCCGCCGGAGGAGCAGGCGGAGGAGACGGAGTTCAACTGGTCGGCCCGACGCTCGGTAATGATGCTGGCGATCGCGGGCATCGCGGTCGGCGTCATGTCGGAGGTGCTGGTGGGCTCGATCGCCGACGCGTCGGAGTCGGTGGGACTCAGCGAGTTCTTCATCGGCGCGGTCGTGATCGCCATCGTCGGAAACGCAGCCGAACATTGGGTCGCGGTCCTGGTCGCCTACAAGGACAAGATGAACCTGGCCGTGAACATCGCGATCGGATCGAGCGCCCAGGTGGCGCTCTTCGTCGCTCCCGTGCTGGTCCTGGCGTCCTTCCTGCTCGGACCGGAGCCGATGCCACTGGTCTTCAACGGCTTCGAGGTGGGCGCGATGCTGCTCGCGGTGCTGATCGCCAACTACGTGACCCACGAGGGCGAGTCGACCTGGTTCGAGGGAGTGCAGCTGCTCGCGGTCTATCTCATCCTCGTGCTGGCGTTCGGCTTCGCCTAGGTCTGCGATGGGAGCGGTCGTCCTCATGCTGGCGAGCTTCGCCGTCATCCTTGCCGGCGCCGTCGTCTTCACCAACGGGGTCGAGTGGGCGGGGAACCGGCTCGCGCTTGGCCAGGGCGCGGTGGGGAGCCTGCTCGCCGCCGTGGGCACCGCGATGCCGGAGACGCTCATCCCCATCGTCGCCGTCATCGGGGGCGCGTCCGGCGCCGACGGAGTGGCGATCGGAGCGATCGTCGGCGCCCCCTTTCTGCTCGCCACCATCGCCATGGTGGTGGTGGGGCTCTCGGCGCTCGGTTACCGACACCGGCGGCGCCAAGGCACGCACCTGGACGCGCACGCACCCACCCTCGACCGCGATCTCGGGTTCTTCCTCTGCTTCTTCGCGCTCGCCGCGCTCCTCGGGCTGGGTGTTCCGCACCCGGTGCGGATCGCCCTGGCGGTGGGGTTCGTCGGTGCGTACGCGGTCTATGTGCGGCGGACGCTCCATCGCGGCGGGGAGGTCGAGGCGAGCGAATCGATCCGCCCCTTGATCCTCGCCGGCCACTCGGGTGCCGATCCGTCTCGGAACCTGATCGCCCTCCAATTCCTCGTCGGCCTCGGAGCGATGATCGGCGGAGCGCACCTCTTCGTGGAGGAGGCGATCGAGCTCGCGGACAAGGTCGGCGTCGCGCCGCTGGCCCTCTCTCTCATCCTGGCTCCGCTCGCGACGGAGCTGCCGGAGAAGGCGAACAGCTTCTTCTGGGTCCGTGACGGGAAGGACGCCCTCGCCCTGGGAAACATCACTGGAGCGATGGTCTTCCAGTCGACCATCCCGGTCGCCTTCGGCCTGGTGTTCACCGACTGGGACCTCGATCGATTCGGCATGCTGTCGGCGGCGCTGGGCGTGGCGGGCGGCATCGTCGCCTACTGGGCGCTGCGCCTCCAGGGCCGCTTCAACGTGCCCGCGATCCTCGCCTGGGCCGCTCTGTACGCCGTGTTCCCGATCTACGTGGCGGTGTCCTGACGTCCGCTCGCCACCTGGCCGGCGAGATCGCGGAGCGCCTCGAGCACGACCTCGTCGTGCGTCTTGGGTGACACCTGTGGGAAGACCCGGGCGATCCGGCCCCCGGCATCGATGATGAACGTCGCCCGCTGCACGCCCCAGTACGTCTTCCCGTACATTCGCTTCTCGACCCACGTCCCGTAGGCGTCGGCGATCGAGTGGTCCTCGTCGGCCAGCAGCGTGAACCCGAGTCCGAACTTGTCATCGAATCTCCGGACCGCGGCGACCGGATCCGGCGAGATCCCGATCACGCGCGCATCGGTCTCCTCGTAGTCCGCAGCGTGGTCCCGCACGCCGCAGGCCTGCGTCGTGCAGCCCGGCGTGTCGGCCTTGGGGTAGAAGTAGAGAACGACCCGGCGGCCTCTCAGACC
>JBKPFQ010000027.1:0-9341 GCA_046728915.1 Actinomycetota bacterium
CCCCGCGCGCCGGGCCCCCCCGCCCCGGGCCCCCCCCCGCGCCCCCCCCGGCGCCGGCGCAAAAACGGCTCAGGTGCCGGCCAGCTCCTTGACCTGGGTGAGCCGGAGGGAGTTACCCGAGGGATCGCGGAGACCGGTGTCGATGCCGTAGGGGCGCTCCTCGGGCTCCTCGGTGAACTCCACGCCGCGGCCCTTGAGCTCCTCGTAGTCGGCCCGGACGTTGTCGGTCGTGAGAAACACCGTCCCGGCGAACCCCTTGGCGACGAGGTTTCGGACCTGCTCCGCGGTCTCCTCGTCCATCACCGGCGGGCCCGGGATGGCCATCAGGGTGATGGCGAAGTCCGGCTGGCCCGGCGGCGCGACGGTAAGCCAGCGGAAGTTCCCCAACTCGGGGAGGGTCACGTCGGAGCGAACCTCCATGCCGAGCTTCTTGGTGTAGAACTCGAGCGCCTCATCCTGGTCGGTGACCCAGAGCTGCGCGTTGGCGATCCTCATCATCTGCGTCCTCCTTTTCGATTGAAACGGTCGCCGCGGAAGCTAGCCTCGGCCAGCCCCGTTGTCTTCTCGAAACGTGCGGTGTTGCGGGCGCCCGTAGAAGCGCTGCACGCACCACGGGAGCCGCGCCTGATGGGAGGCGGGAGGGAAGCTCGCGCGGTACGCCGTGGGTGACATGCCGTAGGTGCGGGTGAAGCTGGTGGTGAACGACCCCAGGCTCTGAAGGCCCACTGACAGGCAGATGTCGGTCACCGACCGGTCCGTGTTCCGCAGCAGGGCCGCGGCGCGCTCGAGGCGCCGCGTCAGGAGATAGGCGTGGGGCGGATCGCCGAATGCCCGCCGGAACTCGCGGCTGAAATGGGCCCGCGAGAGCCCGGCGGCGCGCGCCATGTCATCGACGTCCAGCGGCTCGAAGTACCGCGCGTCGGCGAGGTCCTTCGCGCGCAGGAGGTGGCGGGCGGTGGGTGCGTAGGCCATTCGCATGGGATCAGGCGCGGCGTTGCTCGTTCGCGGGATACTGCATCCAGTGTCGCAGGAGAACGTTGACGCGGTCAGGCGCATCCACGCCGTCTGGGAAGCGGAGGGCTCCCCGGTGCCCTCGGGCCTGCTCGACCCCGAGATCGAGTGGGTCAACCCGCCCGATGCGGTGGAGGCGGGGGCGCGGCAGGGGATCGATGCCTTCGGGACCGCCGTGGACACGCTTGCTGAAACGTTCGATGGAGTCCGCGCCCAGCTCGACGAGCTGTTGGATATGGGCGACCGGATCGTCGTGGTCGCGACCCTCCATGGACGCGGGCGAGGCAGCGGCGCCGACATCGAGCGCAGGCAGGGCTACATCTGGACCTTCCGGGATGGCAAGGCGATCCGGTTCGAGTGGTTCAGCACTCCAGACGCCGCGCTCCGCGCCGCCGGCGTTCACTGCTAGCCGGCGAGCGCCGACCGGCTACGCGCAGAGGTCCAGGCGCATCGTGCTCCCCCGGTTGACCCTGGGGAAGAAGAAGTGCGCCTTCGAGAAGACGCGGTGGCCGCAGCGCCGCACCGGATCCGAAAGCCTGATCCTGACGGGCGGGTTGGAGTTGCCCATCGGCGTCACGTCGCGCCCCTTGCCGCGGGCGTGGGCGCGGCTCCACCGGCGCCAGTGGTCGTGCCGGGTGCGGACGAAGAACGCCTCCGCCAGGGGCTCGCCGCGCTTGTGAAAGGTGCAGCGCGTCGGCTTACGCTTGTACTCGCGGTGCTGATCGCTGCCGCTGATGCAGACCACCTTCGTCCCACCGCTCTTGCCCGCCGCGATCCCTACCGGCGCCGCCAGCGCCACGACCGCGATGCAGCAGGCGATGCCTGCCAATAGCTTCATCCGTGCCCCCTCGGTGTCGCTTTGCGCAGAAGTTACCTAGGTGGTCAGCACAAGGTGGGCACGCCCCTCCCGACTAATCAGTCGGGACTGGCGGCGAGCTCCGGGACCGCGTCCGGGCGTTCGCGGGCGACGATCTCCTCGAGCGTCTCGCGCAGCTGCGCAATGCGCTCGGGGCCAAAGCGCTCGCTCCAGCGCTCCTCGAGGTCCGCGAACAGGCCGAAGCCGAAGTTCTGCGCCTCGGCGCCGAGCTCGGTGAGGCAGATCAGCTTCGCCCGGCGGTCCCCCGGGTCGGGGATGCGCTCCACGTATCCGTGGTCGACCAGATCGTCGACCAGCTCGCCGGCCGACTGCTTGGTGATCCCCGCGAGCCCGGCGAGCTCGGTCAGGCGCATGCCCTTGCCTCGGACGAAGCGAAAGACGCAGCCGTGCGTGGGGCGGATGTCGCCGTAGCCGTGGTCGCCGAGCTCGCGCTCGAACTCGGCGAGCAGCGCCTCACGGGCTACCTCGAGGAGGCCGGCGAGGGGGACGCGTGACTCTGGGGTGTGCGCGAGGTCACTCATAGTTAGTCAGGGAGTCTGATAAGGTCGCCTGAACAGGTTACCTGACAAGGCTTCCTGACGATTGTACTAGACGGCTCGGAGGTGACGGAGATGAATCGGAAGTGGTGGACACTCGGCGTGGTGAGCGTGGCGACGTTCATGCTGTTGCTCGACATCACCGTGGTGAACACGGCGCTGCCGGCGATTCAGCGCGATCTGGGCGGCAGCTTCACCGACCTGCAGTGGGTGATCGACGCCTATACGCTCTCGCTCGCTGCTCTGGTGCTCACCGCGGGCTCCCTGGCCGATCGCCTCGGGCGCCGCCGGGTGTTCGCCGTCGGCCTGGGGATCTTCTCGGTGGCTTCGCTGCTGTGCGGGCTGGCCCCCGATCCGACCTTCCTGAACCTCGCGCGCGCCGTCCAGGGGATCGGCGGGGCGATCATGTTCGCCGTCTCGCTCGCACTTGTGGCGCAGGAGTTTCCGGCCGGGCGCGAGCGCGGGATGGCGATGGGCATCTACGGCGCGACGATCGGCATCGCCGTGGCCATCGGCCCACTCGTCGGCGGCGTGCTGACGGACGGGCTCGGCTGGGAGTCGGTCTTCCTCCTCAACGTTCCGATCGGGGTCGCCGCGGGCGCGATCACCTACTGGAAGGTGGCCGAGTCCCGCGACCCAAACGCGACGCGGGTGGATTGGGCGGGCCTCGCGACGTTCTCGACCGCCCTGTTCGTGCTGGTGCTGGCGCTGGTTCGCGGGAACGACGAGGGCTGGGGCAGCGCGCTGATCGTCTCGCTGATGGCGAGCGCGGCCGTCCTGCTAGCTGCCTTCATCGTCATCGAGCGCCGGGTCGCACAGCCGATGCTGCCGCTGTCGCTGTTCCGACGCCGAGCGTTCACGGGCGTGCAGCTGTCCGCATTCGCGGTCTCGGGCTCGCTGTTCGCGCTGTTTCTGTACCTGACGCTGTACCTGCAGAGCTTCCTCGGCTACTCGCCGATCGAGGCCGGGGTGCGCTACCTGCCCATCACGGTCGCGTCGTTTGTCGTCGCGCCGCTCGCCGGAATCGCGCTGGCGCGAATCCAGGCGCGCTACCTGATGAGCGCCGGCCTGGCGCTCACGGGCCTCGGCCTGGCGCTGATGGCGGGGCTGCAGATGGACTCCGGCTGGACGGCGCTCCTCGCCGGGTTCCTGATCAGCGGCGTCGGCGTCGGCCTCCTGAACCCGGTGATCGCCGACGTCGCGCTGAGCGTCGTGCCGAAGGAGCGAAGCGGCATGGCCGCCGGCATCAACGACACGTTCCGCCAGGTCGGGATCGCCGTCGGCATCGCGGCCTGGGGCGCGATCTTCCTCGGCGTCGGAGCGTCGAAGACGCAGGAGGTCGCCGGGGGCGCGGTCAGCGGAGGCCAAGCCCGCGGGCTGGTGGAGGCCGCCTCCTCCGGCGGACTGAACCAGGCGCTGAACGGGGTGCCCGATGGGGCGCAGGCCGTTGTGCGCAACGCGGCCGAGCAGGGCTTCCTGCACGGCATGAACGAGATCCTGATGCTCGGAGCCGCCCTGGCGTTCGTCGGCTCGGTGCTGGCACTGTGGCTGGTTCGCGAGCGCGATATCGAGCGCGAGACGGTCGTCGGCGACGCCCTCGAGGCGCAGCCCGAGGCCGCAAGGGCCTGACCCCGGAAGTATCCTCGGCGCCGCCGGCGATCACCTCGTCGCCGGCGGCGTCGCGGCGCCGAAAGGGCGGTCTCAGTTCCCGACTACGAGCTCAAAGGAGGTGGCTGTATGGGACTCGTTCGAGTGACCACGACGATCTCGGTGGACGGATTCATCGCCGGGCCGAATGACGACATGGACTGGGTCTTCGAGTACGCATCGGACGTGCCCGCCGAGCTGATCCGGGAGCTGATCGACACCACCGGGGCGATCCTGGCGGGCCGGGGCAGCTACAACGTTGGCCGCAGGTCGACGCGGCCCGAGACCAGCAAGCCGTTCGGAGGCGCGTGGAGCGGGCCGCAGTTCGTGCTTACGCACGAGCCGCCCGACGACGAGGAGGACCCGTCGATCACGTTCGTCTCGGGCGACATCCGCGCCGCGCTGTCCACGGCGCGCGACGCCGCCGGCGGCAAGAACGTCCTCATCCTGGGCGCGAACGTCGCCCGCCAGGCTCTGGCCGAGGGACTGGTCGACGAGATCCTGCTGAACGTCCTTCCGGTGCTCCTCGGCGACGGCGTGCGGCTGTTCGATTCCGGCGGCGGCCGGCGAATCGACCTGCGGCCGATCGACATCACGCGATCGGGAGGGGCCGCGAATCTCCACTACGGCGTGCTGAGGTAGCCGAGCGCCTAGATGACTGATTCCACGGCGCGGCCGCTGCGCGGAATGGGGATAAGCTGGCACGGTGCTCCTCGCCGACGCTGCCACCACGGTCGTGGCGGTCGTGCTCATCGGGGGTGTGGTCATCGTGATCGCGTTGCTGACGTGGTGGGGGCTCAGCGGCCGGGCACGGGTGGCCCGCGTCATGAGGACCCCGCTCTACGCAGCAGGCGACACGACCGAGCGCCCGCCGGGCTCGGCGGTCGAGATCGAGGACGCCGGCCAAGTCCCCGTGCGCGTGCTCCTCGGCGCGTTGCGCGTTCGCGACAGTGATGACCTGTTGGGGGCGGACGTCGAGGAGTTCGCCGATGCGCTCGGGCTCAAGTACTTCGCGGGCGGCGGGACGCGGCTCCTCTCCGGCGGCGCTACCTACCCGACGGTCATGTACGGCGAGCGAAACGGCCACGAGGCCCTGATCCAGCAGGGACTCGTGGGCACCTCGACCCTCCCGGGCTTGCGTATGCAGAAGCTTCGCGCCGTCACCGCGGTCCGGGTCCAAGCGCCCAGTTTCGAGCTCGACGCCCGCGACGGCCGCATAGATGCACCTGCGGACGCTCCCGGCGAGGTCCGCGGCGTGGTCGAGGCGATCAACCCCTCGCCAGACGTCTGGCACGACCTGCGCGTGGTCGGCGGCGCGGAGGGCATCGTCGCGAGTCGCGGCTATGCGAATGACATCCTCAGCGGCTGGATCTACGACCTCTGGTTCCTGGAGCGGCTGGCGGGTGAGCTCGGGGCCCCGGCCCTTCCCGTCGTCGGGGTGGATGAGGAGTGGGAGATCCCCTACCGGATGGGCGAGTGGGCACCCAAGCCCTGGGGCGGCTGAGCTCCTAAGGGCCTCCGAGGCCGGCGCTCAGCCCCTCGAACTCGTCGTCGCCGAGCTCGATGTCGAGCGCCGCGAGGTTCTCGTTCAGGTGCTCGAGCGAGAGCGTGCCGGGTATCGGCACCATCATCGGGGAACGCTTCAGGAGCCACGCCAGCCTGATCTGGCTTGGCGTGGCGCCGTGGTGTTCGGCGATCTCGGCCACCGCCGGCGGATCCCCGCCGCGTAGCGGGAAGTAGGGCACGAACACGATTCCCTCGGCGGCGCAATAGTCGACGACGCCCTCGTGCTCTCGCCGCACGAGGCTGTACTCGTTCTGGACCACGTCGACCGGCGCGACCGACCGCGCTCGCTCGATCTGCTCCAGGGTCACCGCCGAGATGCCGATGTGGGTGATGCGTCCGGCGTCCCGGTACTCCTTCAGCAGGCTCATCGCATCCTCGACCTCGAGGTCGGGGTGGACGCGGTGCTGGTAGTAGAGGCCGATCACCTCGGTGCGGAGCCGTTCGAAGCTCTGGTCGAGCTCCGCACGCAGGCCCTCGACGCCGACCCCGGCCTCGTAGCCGCCCTTGGTGGCAACAAGGAGATCGTCCGGGAAGGGCGCGAGCGTCGCGCCGATCACCCTCTCGCTGTCTCCGCCCGCGTAGAGGTGGGCGGAGTCGATGTGGTTGAGATCGGTCTTCACCGCCGCCTCGAGGAAGGCTCGGTGCTCGGGAGTGTCGGTGAGCCGGTTGGTGCCCAGCCCGATCCTGGTCAGGCGATGCTCGCCGAGCGCGACGGTACGAGGCACGGCAGCCATCAGGCGTTGACCGCCAAGACGAGCTTGCCGCGGGTATGCCCCGATTCGCTCAGCTCGTGAGCCCGCTGAGCCTGCGTGATCGGCATGACCTCGGCGATCTCGACGCGCACGTCGCCCGCGGCGATCAGGTCGGCGATCGTCGCCAGCTGATCCGGGTTGGGGCTCTGGACGAGCAGCTCCGCGCGTGCGCCGCGCTCCTTGGCCGCCTCCTCGGGCGGGGCGCTCGCGATGGTGACGATGACGCCTCCCTCACGCAGGGTGGGCACGAGGGATTCGGTCACCTCGCCGCCGACCGTGTCGAAGGCGATGTCCACGTCGCTCACCGCGTCGGCGACGTCCTGCTCCGTGTAGTCGACGTATTCCTCGGCCCCGAGGCCGAGGACGAAGTCGCGGTTGCGGGCCGACCCGGTGCCGATCACCCGCGCGCCCCAGCGGTTCGCGAACTGCACCGCGAAGTGGCCGACGCCGCCCGCGGCGCCCGCGATCAGCGCCGTCTGTCCGCGTTGGAGCCCGGCGCGGTCGAACAGCGCCTGCCACGCGGTCATCCCCGCGACCGGTATCGAGGCGGCCTGCTCGTGGCTCACGCCCTCGGGCTTCTTCGCGATGGTCCCGCCGGGGGCGGTCGCGTACTCCGCGTAGCTGCCGCTCGGAGCGATGCCGAACACCTCGTCGCCCTCGGCGAAGCCCTGGGCGCGCGACAGCTCGACGGTGCCGGACGCGTCGTAGCCGAGCATCGCCGGCAGCGCGATTTCACGGACCCCTCGCCGGGTCTTCCAGTCGGCCGGATTCACCGACGCAGCGTGGACTCGGATCAGCACCTCGTCGTCGCCGGGCTCGGGCCGATCCACCTCCTCCCACTGCAGAACCTCGGGCCCTCCGGTCTCGTGGATGACGATGGCGTGCATGAAGCCTCCTGTTGGCGTGGGCTCTGGGACAGGCTAAGCCACGGCCGTCGGCCGGGCCGTGGGTTTGGCCCAAGTGCCGGCGGTCGCCTGGCGGCGACCGCCTCCTCAGAGCGCCCCGAGCGCGTCGGACGCCAGCGCGGTGTCGGTCAGCGCCTGGACCTCAGTGACCTTGCCGTCGCTGAAGCGCCAGATGTGGACCCAGGGGAGCTTCACTTCCTTGCCCGTGTCCTTCCCCTTGGACTCGCTGTGGCTCAACACGATGACGGTGTCACCCTGCTCGATGAACTCGTCCGGGGTGATGCTGAACGACTCCCAGTAGTTGCCGAGCTCGGCGAACAGCTGCTTCACGTTGTCCTTGCCCTGCGTGACGCCGTTGTTGGGCACCTGCGGCGCCTCCGGGTTCTCCCACCGGATGTCCTCGGCGAAGTTCTCCGTCGCGGCATCGAGGTCGCCCCGGCCGAAGGCCTCATACCCCTGCTTCAGCGTGTCGACGTTGGACATGGCTACTCCTCCCGGTCGCGTTCGCGTCGCGTATACCGCGACCGATCCGGTCCCAAACGGTGGGGCGCGTCGCCAAGCTGACAGCCGCTTTCGGCGCTCCGGCGAAGCTCTGACGGGTTAAGCGACAGTCGAGACGAACACGAAGTCGTCGCATGGCCATGGGCGCAGGCTGTCCGGAATGCACACAAGTCGGGCACAATCGGGGCATGGGCGCCATGGACCTGGACGAGCTGCGGCTCCTGCGGCGCGCCCGCGACCGGATGGATCGCGAGTACGCGCAGCCCCTCGACGTCCCCGCCCTGGCCCGCACGGCGCTGATGTCGACCGCGCACTTCAGCCGCCGCTTCCGCGAGGCGTACGGTGAGACGCCGTACTCGTACCTGATGACGCGGCGCATCGAGCGGGCCACGGCGCTGCTTCGGCGCGGCGACATGAGCGTGACGGACGCCTGTTTCGCAGTCGGCTGCACCAGCCTCGGCTCCTTCTCCGCGCGATTCACGCAGGTCGTCGGCGAGACCCCGAGCGCGTACCGCGCCCGCGACCACAGCGAGCTCGAGGTCGTGCCCGGGTGCCAGGTGATGGTGCTGACCCGGAAGCGCAGGCCCGCCCGGCAATCGAGCAGTTTCGGAGAAGCATCCGTGTCCGTAGTCGCCTAGGGTCGTCCTCATGACCGTTTCCATCAGCACCGTGCATGTCCTCGTCGATGACCCCGACGCCGCCCTCGCCTTCTACCGCGACACGCTCGGCCTCACCGTGCAAAACGAGGTCGCGCGCGACGAATTCCGCTGGATCACGCTCGCGAGCGACAGCCAGCCTGGGATCGCGATCGTGCTGTCTCAGCCGCACGCCGGGCGCTCGCAGGAGGACGGCGACACCCTCGCCGCGCTGCTCGCGAAGGGCGAGCTGCGCCCGCTCCACTTCCGCAGCGACGACCTCGACGCGACCTTCGAGAAGGTCGCCGGCGCGCCCGGCGCCGAGGTGCTGCAAGAGCCCGCCGATCAGCCGTGGGGCATCCGCGACGCCGCCGTGCGCGACCCAGCCGGCAACTTCCTCCGCATTGAGCAGGGGTAGCCTGCTCCTCAATGCATCACGGGCCAGGGTAGGACACGCAAGAGCCTGCAAAGGAGGGAACGATGAACGCAAAGAAGGCCACGCAGAAGTCCGCCAAGAGGACCACTGGCAAGGCGTCCAAGGGATTCACGGCCGAGGAACGAGCCGCGATGAGGGAGCGCGCCAAAGAGCTGAAGGCGGGCAAGGCGGACGGGGAAAGCGACGTGCTCGCGAAGATCGCCGAGATGCCGAAATCGGATCGCGTCATGGCCGAGCGGCTCCATGCCATCGTCAAAGCCAGCGCGCCAGCCCTCTCGCCGAGAACCTGGTACGGGATGCCCGCGTATGCCAAGGACGGCAAGGTCGTCTGCTACTTCCAAAGCGCGCAGAAGTTCAAGTCGAGGTACGCGACGTTCGGCTTCAGCGACAAGGCGAACCTCGACGAAGGCGCCATGTGGCCGACCTCCTTCGCGCTGAAGGAGTTGACCGCGGCCGACGAGGCGAGGATCGGCGC
>JBKPFQ010000028.1:0-7494 GCA_046728915.1 Actinomycetota bacterium
GTGCCGGCCTAACGCACATGGCAAACCGTCTCGCCGGCGAGACCAGTCCGTATCTCCTCCAGCACAAGGACAATCCGGTCGCCTGGTATCCGTGGGGACCGGAGGCGTTGGAGCGGGCACGTGCGGCGGACCGGCCGATCCTGCTGTCCATTGGCTACTCGGCCTGCCACTGGTGCCACGTCATGGAGCGCGAGTCGTTCGAGGACTCCGAGACCGCGGACTACATGAACGAGCACTTCGTCCCGATCAAGGTCGACCGGGAGGAACGCCCGGACGTGGACTCGATCTACATGGAGGCGGTGCAGGGTATGACCGGCCACGGCGGCTGGCCGCTCACCGCCTTCCTCGACCCCGACGGGGTGCCGTTCTACGGCGGCACGTACTTTCCGCCTGAGCCGCGGCACGGCATGCCCAGCTTCCGCATGGTCATGGAGGCCGTGGTGGAGTCGTGGAGCTCGCAGCGCGAGCGGATTCGCGCCTCGGCTGAGCGCATCAGGGACCAGCTCGGTGCGATCGGACGGATCGAGCCGGCGGACGACGACCCGGCGCCGGAGATCGTCGATGCCGCGACGCGGAAGCTCCGCATGCTGGCCGACATGCGACACGGCGGCTTCGGATCGGCCCCGAAGTTTCCGCCGGCCTCGGCGTTGGAGCTCCTCCTGGCCCGCGACGGCGGCGACGTCGTCGAGGTGACGCTCGACGCCATGGCCTATGGCGGCATCTACGACCAGGTGGGCGGCGGCTTCGCCCGGTACTCCGTCGACGACGTCTGGCTCGTGCCGCATTTCGAGAAGATGCTGTACGACAACGCGCTCCTCGCCCGGGCCTATCTGCACGGCTGGCAGGCCCTGGGACACGAGCGCTATCGCCGGATCTGCGAGGAGACCCTCGCGTGGGCACTGCGCGAGATGCGCGGTCCGGAGGGCGGCTTCCACTCAGCCCTCGACGCCGACTCCGAGGGCGAGGAGGGTCGCTTCTACCTCTGGACGCCCGACCAGATTCGAGAGGCGTTGGAGGGAGTCGGATCGGATGGGCTTACGGACGAGGTGATCGCCTACTACGGGCTCACCGACGACGGGAACTTCGAGGGGCGCAACATCCTCCACCTCCCGGGCGGACAGGAGGCCGCGCGTCCGGTGGAGCTGGACGAGGCTCGGCGAGCGCTCTACACGTACCGGTCGCGCCGGGTCTGGCCGGGCAGGGACGACAAGCGCCTCTGCTCCTGGAACGCGCTCATGATCGCGGCGCTGGCGGAGGCCGGCGCGGCGATTCCGTGCGGGGACTACCTCGACGCTGCTGTCGCGTGCGCTGAGTTCGTGTGGCGAGACCTTCGGGACGATCAGGGGCGCCTGCTTCGCACGTACAAGGACGGCCGGGCCCATCTCGGGGCGTACCTCGAGGACTACGCGTACCTGGTCGAGGCGCTCCTGACGCTGTACGAGTCGACGTTCGACGTCCGGTGGTTCGACGCGGCGCGCGAGACGGCCGATCTGATGATCGAGCTCTTCGCCGACACCGAGCGGGGCGGGTTCTTCACGACCGCCCACGACCACGAGGAGCTGGTCGTGCGGCGAAAGGACGTCGACGACCACCCGATCCCGTCCGGAAACTCAGCCGCGGCCTACGGGCTCCTGCGGCTCGCGGCTCTCACCGGCGAGCACGAGTACGAGCGCCACGCGGTGGGCGTCTTCCGGTTGTTGCACCGCGCGGCCGGCGGGCATCCGCAAGCGCTCGTCCACCTGCTCGGCGCGATGGACTTCCATTTCGCGTCGGTGAAGGAGGTGGCCCTGGTGGGCCCGGCCTCCGGCGACGGGCTGGGGGCCCTGGCGTCGGTGGTGCGATCCGGATTCCGGCCGCACGTGGTCGTCGCGGGCGGCCCCGAGGGCACCGACCGTCCCGAGCTCCTGCGCCAGCGCGACGCGGTCGACGGACGCCCATCCGCATACGTCTGCGAGAACTTCGCCTGCCAGCGCCCGGTGACGGAGCCCGAGGAGCTCTCGGCGAGCCTGGGCGAAGCCACGTAGCCGTTCCGACACCCTCTCGTCGCACCCTCGACGCAGATGCGTCTAGAGAGGGCACCCAAGGCAGGGGACCATCGGTGACGTTGCCCGGTCAACGCATCCCCATCCGGAACGCGGATGTCGATTGCGTTGACCCGGCTCTTGCGCCTTACACGTGGCGGCAGGTGACGGGGAGGCGCGCCGACGTGGCCGCCGATGTTCGGCGGTCTTTGAACGCCCAAGGGGCGCACGAGGCCGACTCGGGGTTGTCGGTCCCGTAACCAATGCGAGGAGGCGTGGCCATGGCTCATGAGTTCAAGCGCGGTGATCGCGTGCAGTGGAACTTTCGCGGGAGGCCCGTCGTCGGCAGGGTGCGGCGGCGGCTCACCTCGCGCACCGAGGTCGGGGGCCAAGTCGTCGCGGCGTCGAAGGACGATCCCCGCTACGTGGTCCGCAGCGAGAAGACCGGCAGGGAGACTGCGCGCCGCCCCCAGGCTCTGACGAGGGTCGCCTGAGCGCGCGTCAGCGCTGAAACAGCGGCGCGGAGCGGGGCTCGTAGCGCCGCGGCGGGCGGACCGTCAAGACCCAGACCCCGATGGCGATGAGCAGCTCGATGACGAATGCTCCGAGGCTGAAGATGTTGTCGCTGGTCGAGTAGTGGTCGGTCGTGGTCAGGTGGTAGATGAAGTGGGGCAGCGTTCCGAACAGGAAGGCAACGACGGCCACCTGCACCAGCCGCCGCTCGCAGAACACGGCCGCGCCCAGCAGAACGAGCGCGATCGTCAGGCTTGCCGCGCCGAAGTCGCGGAGCAGGTGCTCGTTGTACGGCGGCAGTGCCGACACCCAGTGCCGACCCAGGCCCGGGAAGTTGTCGTAGAACCCGCGCGGCGACGTGAGCGACCAGGCGGCGATGATCACCGACGGGATCGACAGCACGACGAGACCCGTCCGAATCAGTCCCCGGGACCGCAGCTCTCCATACGCGGACGTCCGGTTCATCACAGCACCGGAAGGAACCTGTCGACCTCCCACGGGGTCACCTGGACCCGGTAATCGGCCCACTCGGCGCGCTTGATCTCGATGAAGCGTTTGAACGTGTGCTCCCCGAGGATCCGCAGCACGAGCTCCGAGTGGGCGGCGATGTCGATCGCCTCGCCCAGCGTCTCGGGGAGCTCCTCGATGCCGCGCTTCTCCCGTTCCTCGGGCGTGAGGTGGTACAGGTTCTGCTCCATCGGCTCCGGCAGCTCATACCCCTTCTCGATGCCCTCGAGACCGGCGTGAAGCATCCCGGCGAAGCACAGGTACGGGTTGCAGGCGGGGTCGGGGCAGCGCAGCTCGGCCCGCGTCGCCTGCTCCTTGCCCGGGTGGTACAGCGGCACGCGGATCAGCGCCGAGCGGTTGCGGCGTGACCACGCGAGATAGGTCGGCGCCTCGAAGCCGGGGACCAACCGCTTATAGGAGTTGACCCATTGCGCAAAGAGCGGCGCGATCTCACGCGCGTGCTTGAGCTGCCCCGCGATGAACGCCTTCGCGGTGGGAGACAGGTAGTACTGGTCGTCGGCGTCGAAGAAAGCGTTCTTGCCGTCCCGGGTCAGCGATTGATGCACGTGCATCCCGGAGCCGTTCTCCCCGTAGAGCGGCTTCGGCATGAAGGTCGCGTGCCAGCCGTACTTCATCGCGTACTCCTTCACGACGATCCGGTACGTCATGCAGTCGTCCGACATCGCGAGCGCGTCCTTGTACCGCATGTCCACCTCGTGCTGCGACGGGCCGACCTCGTGGTGTGCGTACTCGACATGGATCCCGAGCTGCTCGAGCGCCAGGATCGTCTCGCGCCGCACGTCGGAGCCGGCGTCGAGCGTCGTGAGGTCGAAGTAGCCGCCCTCGTCGAGGATCTCCGGCGGGCCGTCTTCGGGCTTCGCTGAGCGGAAGTAGAAGTACTCGAGCTCGGGGCCGATGTTGTAGGCGTCGAAACCCATGTCGGAGGCCCGCTTGAGGGCGCGGCGGAGAATCCAGCGCGGATCCCCTTCGTACGGATCACCCCCCGGCACCCGGATGTCGCAGAACATCCTGCCCGTGGCCTTCTCGGCCGGCCGCCACGGCAGGATCGCGAAGGTCGACGGATCGGGCATGGCGATCATGTCGGACTCCTCGATCGGATTGAAGCCGGTGATCGAGGAGCCGTCGAACCCCATCCCGCCCTCGAACGCGTCGTCCAGCTCGGCGGCGTTGATCGAGAAGCTCTTGAGCTGTCCCAGCACGTCGGTGAACCAGAGGCGGATGAAGCGGACATCGCGGTCCTTGACGACCTTCATGACGTCGTCGGGACTGTCCGTTCGCACGGCGTTCGGGGTCTCGGCCATCTCGTCCTCCGGTATCGCGTCGGCGTTGCGGGCGGCTCGCCCAGGAAGGGGCGAACCATACCGGCGGTAAGCCGGAGTGAACCGGGGTCCGGGCCGGCAACGTATCTAGGCATGGAGGTGTTGCCAATGGCGCTCCGCTGCGGTATAACTTACGTCGAGTAAGTAACCCGCTAAAAGTAAAGTAAAGGTGCCGTTAACCGTGGGTAAACCGGGTGGCGGCACCGCACAAGCCAGACAGCGAGCGCACGCATGACCGTGAAGACCGACATCAGCCGCTTCGACATCCACGATGAGCTCACGGCTCCCGACGAGACCGCTCGTCTGCTTCGCGGCATGTCGGATGCGGGCGGGTCGGTCTCGAAGTTCGTCGGCGTGCTGGCTGGCTCCCCGGCGGCGATGAGGGCGTTCGCGCGGATGCGCCACGAGCTGCGCGGCGGGGCCCTCCCCCCTCCCACGCGCGAGCGCATCGCGCTGGCCGTCGCCGAGCAGCGCGGCGATACCTATTCGATCGCCCAGCATGCGCGGACCGCACGCGCCGCGGGCCTCGGCCTCGACGAGATCTCACGAGCGCGCACCTGGACCTCGAACGATCCACGGGAGGCAGCGCTGCTCACCTTCCTGAGGTCCCTCTTCGACGCGCAGGGCCGCCCCGCACACCACCTCCTCGAGGAGGCGCGTGAGGTCGATTGGACCGACGAGCAGCTTCTTGAGGCGGTCGCGCATCTGGCCCTGAACGAGTTCCAGAGCCTGATGTCGAACGCAGCCGCCCTCCCGCAGGATCAGACCGACCCCGCGATCCTCCCTACCGCGGCTTAACGCGTAGCAGCGGACCGCGCGGGCGACGGGGAAGTCGCCGCGCGAGCCGCTGTGTTGCTGTCCCTCGCCGCCCCGGCGAGAGGGGTAATCGCTATTTCCTGATCGGGGCGGCGCGGATGTCGTCGGTGTATGTGAGGTGAAGCTTCCTCGCCGTGCGCTTGGTCAGGTCCCAGCGCAAGCCCTTGGTGTAGGGACCGCGATCGATCACGCGCGTCGTCACGTAGCGATGCCCGTACTTCAGGGTGACCTTGGTCCCGCACGGCAGATTCCGGTGCGCCACGCCCAGCGTTCGCCGCTTGAGCGTGGTGCCGCAGGCCGTCTTGTGGTTCCAGAACCCGCGCCCGTACCAGGTGGCGGTGCTCCTGCCCATCGTGCGTGCGAGCTGCCTGCGGGTGCCCTTCCGTACCACTCCGCTCTGCTCCAGGCCGTTCCGTTCCTGGAAGTCCCGGACCGCCCCCTCCGTGGAGTCGTCGAACTGCCGATCGAGCGAAACATCGTAGGAGTCCGCCTTCATGATCCAGTGGAGCGTCTTGACGTCGGTGCCGCAGTCGCCGACACTCAACGCCCGCGACCCGAAGCTCGCGTTGGTGCATGACCCGTCGCCGGCGGAGCCGATGCCTCCGGTCCCCGCGTGGGCGCTGGCCGCCGCGGCGACCATCGCGACGACGGCCATCCCGACCGCCCACAGAGCGATGCGATCCGGTCGCCGGATCATGGGCGATTGCCGGCGGCGGTATTCGGTTTCGGCCCCGTCCCGGGGCGGCCTTTCGTACATGTGCTCTTTCGTCGCTTACGGGGTTAGCTGACGGGCTCGCGCCGAAAGAGAAGGCGCTACGCAACAGGGAGCTGCGATTCGCCCCAGTAACTGGGTCCCCCGATCTCCGCGATATGTGGCGGGGATTCAGCCGGAAGGCCGCGGCATCCTAACAGAGGATCAGACGGCAATGTGCATCGGATGAGCCGCCGCTAATCCGGTCTTATTGGCTTCCGCAAGCCCCTTTCGGGGCCTGCCGCGAGCCTCCTGCCGGTGTTCTCGCGGCAGGGGCGCCGCTGACCCCCGTCTATGCTCCGCGGTCGTGTCCGCGGCTGTCGTCACCGGCGCGGGGCGCGGGCTCGGCCTCGCGATCGCCCGCGCTCTCGCGGCGCGGGGGGTCACCGTGCACGTGACCGACGTCGACGAGCCCTCGGCGGCGTCGGGTGCCGAGGAGATCGGCGGGGCGAGCTTCTTCTCGAAGCTCGACGTGCGCGACCGCGAGGCTTGCGAGGCCGCCGCGGCGATGACCATCGAGCGCGCCGGCTCGCTCGACGTCTGGGTCAACAACGCGGGGATCCTGGTCACCGGCCACGTGTGGGACCACGACCCCGATACCTGCCGGCTGTTGTTCGAGGTGAACACCCTCGGGACGATCAACGGCACGTTGGCCGCGCTCGGCCCGATGCGACAGGCCCGACGAGGACATGTCATCAACGTCGTTTCCCTGGCCGGGCTCGGAGCACCGCCCGGCGAGGCGCTCTACGGCGCCACCAAGCACGCCGCGATCGCGTTCAGCCTCGGCACGCTCGGGGACCTACGGCGCGAGGGGCTCGACGACGTGCACGTCTCGGCCGTGTGCCCGGACGGTATCTGGACCCCGATGATCGCCGACAAGCTCGACGACCCGGACGCGGCTCCCTCGTTCTCGGGGCAGCTCCTGCGCCCGGAGGCGGTGGCCCCCAAGGTGGCCGACCTGCTCGACCGCCCGCGGCCGGTGCTGACGGTGCCGAGGTGGCGTGGCGGGCTGGTTCGAGTCCTGGATGCGTTCCCCGGGCTGTTCCTGCGGATGATCCCCCTGTTCATGGCCGACGCCCGCCGCCGCCAGCGCCGCTGGAAGAGGCGGATCGAGGAGGGCCGTGGACCATGAGCGCCGCGGGGTGACGGGACGACGCGGCGCCCGCGTGCGCCGGCATAGAGAAGCCCCGCCGTGGCGGGGCTTCTCCGTAGCAGGCCTGTAAGCCGGATTCTGTCTCGTGCAGTCATCTGTCTCACGGGCCTAGGCCCCCGTGGGTCCCGTTCGCCGGGATCCTGCGGCCTACCTGGACCTCGCCGGGCCGGGTCGGCGGTCCTGCTTGGCCTTGCACCGGACGGGGTTTGCCCTGACGCGCCCCGTCACCGAGGCGCCGGTGCGCTCTTACCGCACCATTTCACCTTTGCCTGTGCGCGGCTCACGTGTTGCCGCGCCATCGGCCGTGTCGTTTCTGCGGCACTTTCCCGCGGCTTTCGCCGGGTCGGGATTACCGACCGTCCTTGCCCTGTGGTGTCCGGACTTTCCTCGAGG
>JBKPFQ010000029.1:0-15101 GCA_046728915.1 Actinomycetota bacterium
CCGCGCTCAGCGAGCTCGATCGCTGCGCGCAGCCCCGACCCTCCCGTCCCGACAACGAGGACGGATGTCGCTATCACGCGTTCTGGGTCCGCGCTCATGCTCGGCAAGCCGAGGAGGTCATGTGGTCTGCTGGCCCCCCGCCTCGCCGCGCGCACGCAGGTGGGCGGAGCGGGGAGGTTGGGGCCAAAGCGGGCATGTCCTACGCCCTGGCGGGCTGAGCCAGCCAGTCGTTGAAGCGGATCTCGCCGAGGTGCACGGCGTTCGTCGGCAGCAACGTGCGCTCTTCCAGCTCGGCGCCGGCGTAGCGCGCCTTCGGGTCAGCGACCACGGTGCGCGGATCGCCTCTCGCCGTCAGGTACTGCTGGATGAGCTCATCGAGGCGGAACTGCTCGGGGCCGGCGACTTCGATGACGCCGTCGGCCGGCGGCCTCTGGCTGATCTCGCAGACCGCGGCGGCAACATCGTCCGCCGCCATCGGCTGGATCAGCACGTGGGGCTGCCGAACCGTGTCACCGTCCGTGGCCATGTCGGCGAGGCTCTTGACGAACTCGAAGAACTGCGTTGCGTGGACGATCGAGTGGGGGATCGAGGAATCCCTGATCAGCTTCTCCTGGGCGATCTTCGCCCGGAAGTAACCGCTCTCTGACAGGCGCTCGGTCCCGACCACCGAGAGGGCGACGTGGTGGCGAACACCGGTGTCGGCCTCGGCCGCAAGCAGGTTGATGGTGGAGGTCACAAAGAACTCCATCACCGCCTCGTCCTCGAAGGACGGAGAGTTCGAGACGTCGATCGCCACCTCGGCGCCCTCGAGCACCTCGGCGAGCCCATCGCCGGTGAGCGTGTTGACGCCCGAGTCGGGTGACGCGGCGATGGCCTTGTGGTCCTCCTCCTTGAGGCGGGTCACGACCTTCGAACCGATCAGGCCCGTCCCGCCGATGACAACGATCTTCATGATGTTCCTTTCCCTGCTTGGTTCGAGCGGCACCGCTCGGCACGTCTAGTAGAGGCCGAGCACTCGTTCGACCTCGGCCAGGGCCTTTCTCAGGCTGCGCACGTCGATCCTCAGCGGGGTACCGTCCTGGCGGGGGTCGATCCGCAGGATCAGGGAGCCGTCACGGGGGTGGTAGTGGGTGTAGGCGATCTGCTCGCCGTCGCGCCAGAGCTCGACGACGCCATCCGATGCTTCCTGCGCGCCGGTGGTGTGGACCTCTATCTCATGCATTGCTGATCTCCAGACTGGTCGTGGCGGCCCTCCGGCCAGCGCAGTGAGGCGCTCGCCGGATTCGGGAGTCCGCCTAGTATCTCGCGTCGCTTGCTCGAATAGCGACGTCTGCCTGCTCACGTCACTCGTGCCGCCAAGGCCGGGCGTTCCAAAGATCGCAGACGAAGTGCTCGAACCCACGGAGCCGCTCGGATACGGCCGGAGCGACCTCGCCCTGATGACTATGCTGCGGGCGCCCAGCCAAGACCTATCGATAGGGGAGGAGCCGATGGCCGGAATCTCCGAGCGGGAAGCACGGCAGGTCGAGAAGGCGAATAACTCGGGACACACGCACATCGTCTTGATCCACGGACTCTGGGTGCTGCCAAGCAGCTGGAACAACTGGATCGAGTACTTCGAGCAGAACGGCTACGCCGGTGTGGCGCCCGACTGGCCGGATGACCCGGAGACGGTCGAGCAGGCGCGTGCCAACCCGGACGTGTTGGCCAAGAAGACGCTCAAGCAGATCGCCGACCACACGGAAGACGTGATCGGCCAGCTGAGCAAGAAGCCGGCCGTGATGGGGCACTCGACAGGGGGTCTCCTCGCGCAGATGATCGCGGACAGGGGGCTCTCCGCTGCGACCGTGGCCATCGATCCGGGTCCGTTTCGGGGCGTTTTGCCGCTTCCGGTCTCCACGCTGCGCTCGTCCGCGCCCGTGCTCAAGAACCCTCTCAACCGCGGGCGCGCGATCGCGCTGACCCTTGAGCAGTTCAAGTACGCCTGGGCGAACGCGCTCGACGACGACGAGGCGAAGCGGCTATACGACACCTACCACGTGGCCGCGCCCGGCTCGGCATTGATGCAGATGGCGAACGCCAACTTGAACCCGTGGACAGAAGCCAAGCTCGACCCGACCAACCCGGATCGCGGTCCGCTGCTGATCATCGACGGCGAGAAAGACCACATCGTTCCGTGGGCGATCGCCAACGCCGCCTACAAGCGGCAAAAGCACAACAGCGCAGTCACTGAGATCAAGCAACTCCCGAACCGCGGTCACGCCCTGACCATCGACTCGGGCTGGCCGGAGGTGGCCGAGACCGCGCTCGACTTCGTCAAGCGCTTCACCTGAGGCCGAGACGGCCAAGCGCGTGGCGCACATCGGCGGGGCCGACGGTCCTCATCGAGGCCGGCGGATATCGGGCGCACGTTCCGCTGGCTTCCGATCGGTGAGGCGACCGAGGTTCCGGACTAGGCGCGGCGCTTCTCGATCACGCCTATCCGCAAGAAGGCTAGAGGCGGCGCGGCAACCGCCACAGGCCGACAAGCTGGCCGCGCTCGAATCCCTGTGAAGGCGCTGGCGGACCGGGATGATCTCGGCGGTTCTGGGTGAGCAGTCGCAGGGCGGTGGTCGCATGCCACGGGCACGCGCGCCCGTTCCGGCGCCTCGGCGTCGCGATCCCGTACTTCAAGCTGTTGGCGACCTGGGCCGAGCGCTTCTTCATCTTCGTCTTCCCCTTCCCTGGGGTCGCGTCCGTTCGGCGCGTGTCCCCGCTTGCCGGATCACGGACGGGGCGCGCCTATACCCGATCCGGGGGAGTCAAGAACTCGCCGGAGCAGGGGCCACTGCGACATCGGCGACTCCCGCAGCCCGGCGGTTCGGGGACGGCGGTCCGTCGAGAGTGCGCATCTGGTTTCAAGCGGGTGACCGCGCCCGCAGATCGGGCAGGGCGGCGGCTCGGCCGCTTCGGGCACCGCCAGCATCTCCACGAACTCACGTGCTTCCTGATCGGTCATCCCATTAGGCCCTACGCGAGCTCGAGGCGGTCGTCCTGGTTGGGAAGCCGGCCGGGCCGCGGGTTAGTAAACGCCGCCCGCGCCACCACCGCCGCCCGAGGCGACGAGGCCGATCACGACGATCGCCGCGACCACCATGAGAACTCCGATTGCGATCCAGGCGTTTCGGCTGAGCGTCATTTGCTTTCTCCTTTCGTCGGAAGGGTCGTTCATAGATGAGGACGCCGCGGAGCCTGATTTCTTCCGCGGGGCCGGGGATTGCGGCCTGCATCCGGGCGCCTCCGCGCCTGCCGGGGAGCCTCAACCGATGGACCGTCGGTCAGATCCTGCGGATCGCGGCGAGAGTCTCCGCGGGCGTCGCGTTGTCGCTCGCATCCTCGGATAGGTGCGACCACGTGATCGAGCCGTCCGGACGAACGAGCATCGCGCCGCCGAAAGTGCGCCGCGTGGCGGGGAGTGGCCCGGCCCGATCAGCACGCTCGTAAAAGCGGGCGGCGAGCTCGACGTTCTGCGGCGACATCAACTTTCGGAGTATCGCGTGAGGAACGCGCCTTTTCATCACAGTGTCATCCCGTGGGACAACGGCGGGACAATGAGCCGTTGATTCAGCGCCCCGAGACGACACGAGACGACCGCACACTCGGCTTAGGACAGCGAAACTTCGCTTTGTAAAGCCATGCACCGGGCATTTCGAATCCCGGTAGCGGTGCCCTCGACGAGAGCCCCGCAAACGCAGAGTCTTCTTGTGTCGACCGGATATGTGCCTCAGGTCCCGGCTCGGGACCTTTGGCGAACGGGTCGTAGTTTGGCTGGCGACGCCGCTGGCGGTCCCGGTCGCTATCCGGACGGGCCGCTACCGGCGCTTGCGCAGCTCGACGCGCCTCACCCTCGAGTTGGGAGCACCGTTCCTGGGCCTATAGGTGACGTGGATTCGGACGCGGATCTCGCCCTCTCGGTTGAGCGCCCGCCTCGCCCGGCACCGGGGGCGAATCGGGAGGCTCACGGTGCCCGCCGTCTCGGCGCGCTTGCTGGCCGTCCTGATCAGCTTCCCCCGAACCCGGAGGTTGCCGGGACCCGGGACCTTCACCGCGAGGCTGGCGGTCCCCCGCCTGCGGTCGCGCTTCAGCTCATCGAACCGGAACAGGTTGCGGACGCAAGGCACGCCGTCGGGTTCACCGAAGCACTGGATTCGGTTCGCAACAGCATCCGCGACGTAGATCGCGCCGCTGGGGTCGGCCGCGACGGCCGAGGAGGAGATGAATCCACCGGCCCCGGCGTGCCTCCGGCCGCGCCTGCAACCTGTCGCCGTGGTGCAGACCTCGAATCCCTTCCCGCCGCCGGGGACGACAGCGAGGCCGAAGGCGCGCGTGAAGGCGCCGGCGGCGGTGAACTGGCTCACCCGGCTGTTGTTGGAGTCGGCGACGTAGACGTCTCCGGCCGCATCGACACCGAGGCCCAACATGAGGCTCAACTGCCCGGCGCCGCCGCCCGCGATGCCCGCGCTGCAGCCCGTGGCCCGGGTGCACATCTCGAATCCCTTCCCACCGTCGGGTCTGACGTTGAAGCCCCAGGCCCGAACGAACGCGCCCGCCGTCGTGAACTGGCTGACACGGAAGTTGAGGTCGGCAACGTAGAGGTTTCCCGCGCCGTCGGTGGCGACGCCGTCGGGGACCCTCAGCGCACCGGCCCGGCCTCCGGGCTCGCCCGGTCTACACCCGGTGTCGGTGGTGCAAAGCTCGAAGCCCTTTGTGCCCCCGGGCCGGACGTTGAGGCCCCAGGCGCGAACGAACGCGCCCTCGGTGGTGAACTGGTTCACGCGATTGTTGCCTTCATCGGTCACGTAGATGCTGCCTGCTCCGTCGCTGGCGACGTAGGCGGGACGGTCCAGCTGCCCGGCGCGGCCGCCGGCGACGCCCCGCTTGCAGCCCGTGACCGGTGTGCAGATCTCAAACCGCCGGCCGCCGCCTGGGACGACATCGAAGCCGAAGGCGCGCACGAAGGCGCCCTCGGTGGTGAACTGGCTGACGCGGTTGTTGAGTGGGTCGGTGACGTACAGGTTTTCGTTGTCGTCGACCGCGACGCCACCGGGGAAGCCCAGTTGGCCGGCGTGACCACCGGCCTCGCCCGGCCTGCAGCCGGTCGCCTTGGTGCAGACCTCGAACCCCTTGCCGCCGCCGGGTCTGACGTTGAAGCCCCAGGCCCGCACGAACGCGCCCGCCGTCGTGAATTCGCTCACTCGCTGGTTCACGTGCTCGCTGACGTAGATGCCTCCGGCGCCATCGACCGCCGCACCAAGCGGCACGCCGAGCTTTCCGGCGCCGCCACCGCTCCCGCCGATCACGGCTACCGGCTCGAGCGCCCCGGCGGATGCCGGCAGCGCCAGGGCGAGCGCAACGGCCACAACGAGGGTCGCAGTCGTAGCGCCCACTTTGCCGGCGCGAGCGTTGTTCATCGAGCCTTCGGATGCCATTCCCATGACTGTTACGAGCCTCGTGGCGGGGCGGGTCCGCCCTCAGGGCGCTATCGATCTTCTCGATGCAAATGCCGATGCGGATGGCTCGTCTCGTCCAAGGCGGGCGTGTGTCGATCGAAGCCGGACACGCTCGCGTCCGCGCGTGAGCAGGAGCGCCAAAGCGGAGAAGCCCGGACGGGGATGCCGTTGCGCGATTGCGTCCCGGCCACCTGGTGACGTCCTGGCTGAGGACCAGGAGAACCAGGTGGAATTTGATAGAGAGACGACGATCTCCAGTGCGATCCCGACCGCCAGGCCAGGTCCGCACGTGTCCAGCGAACCGGGTCGCCCGATCAAGAGGAGGATGAGGCTTGCAGCGCATCGCGACGTGCCTGATGTTCGTCGGCGACCAGTGCGGGAAGGCCGAGGAGGCGATGGAGCTCTACGTCTCCGCGTTCAAGGACGGCCGTGTCCTCGAGGTCGAACGCTTCGGCGCCGACGAGGAGGAGAGCGGTCTCAAGCGGGCGAGGTTCACGCTCGCCGGACGCGACTTCATCGCCATGGACAGCGGGAGACAGCATCCCTTCACCTTCACGCCGGCGATGTCGCTGCTCGTCGACTTCGACAGCGCGGAGCAGCTCGATCGGACCTTCGAGAGGCTCTCCGAGGACGGGACCACCCTCATGCCTCTGCAGGCGTATGACTTCAGCCCGAAGTTCGCCTGGCTCAACGATCGTTACGGCGTCTCCTGGCAGCTGAACCTGGTGAGCGGCGATTGAGCGCCTCCATCGTCGCCGCGGGCCGCAGCCGTCGGCCTTTACCGATAGCGCGGCCAGGAGTAACGTCAGTGCAGTTCGAAGGAAGGAGGGGCGATGCCGCACTTCAGCGAAAGCATTGACATCGCGCGGCCGCCTGAGGCGGTCTGGCGTGCGCTCGCGACTCCGGAGCGGTGGTTCGATGGTTACCTCGAGACCCGCTCGCGCTCGCCGGAATATCCCGGGCCGCAGACGCGGGACGCGCACTTGTTCCGCACGCGCATCAAGGAGGAGGTGGAGGCGCAGGTCACCCGCTCGGAGGCGCCGACGGTGCTTGAGGAGGATCAGGAGGGAAGGACCTTCTCCCGCCACCTGCGCTACAGCCTGGAGAGCTCCAACGGCGGAACCCGTCTCCGCGTGGACGATGACGTCGAGTTCAAGGGGCTCGGCAAGCTCGCGGCGCCGATCGCGGCGCGCGATATCAAAAAGCGCTGGGAGACCTCGCTTGAGACCCTGAAGGCCGCCGCGGAGCGGCAAGAGCAGGCCAGCGCTGGGGCGCCCGCACGACGGGCACCGTAGTCACACGGAGCATCGCACGAAGAGAGCCCCGACCCGCTGTGGCGGGGCTCTCTGAGTCGGCGCGACGAGGGTGCTGAGCGCTGCCTCGACTTGCGCCCGCGCTCGATCCCGCCAGAGCGATGTAGGCCTCTTCGCCTCGACGCGAGCGCGGATCACGCGGCGTGCGCTGCCACCGCGGCGCTGGCACGGGCTGGCGGTCGAGCGCGCACCGAAACGAAGAAGGGTGCCGATTAGCAGGGAAAGTGCCGCACGGCCGTAGACAGCGGAAGCCGCCGAATCGGATTCTCAGTCCGGAAACCCAGGTTCGAGTCCCGGTAGCGGTGCTTTACCGGCGCAGGGACTGAATCAGCCGGGTGAAAGCTGGCCCTCGACGCGGACCTCGACTTCGTCCGCGACCTTCAGGGCTCCGAACAGCGCCGAATAGGGCTTGATGCGCCAGTCGGTCTGCCTCACCGTGGTGGCTCCGGCGACCTTCTCATCCTGGCCGATGGTCAGCTCGAGCTCGACCGGGTGGCTGACGCCGGCCAGCTCGAGCTCGCCACTCACCCGCGACCGCCCACCTTCCCGGGGGTCGACCTCGCTGGAGCGGAACTCGATCGCCGCCCCCTTCAGCACCTGCTCGTCGATCGTCTTCTCGATCTCGGCCTTGTCGTCGTCCCCCAGCGGCTGAACTCCACCGGAGCCCTCTCGGACGCGAAGCGAGCGCGCGTCGGCCTTCACACGGAGCCCGCTCGGCATCGAGTCCTCGTCGAGCTCGAGCGTCGCCTCCCACGCCGTGACCTCGATTGTGAGGTCGTGGCCCACCTTGGCGGCCGCCCCCTGCCGGCGCGTCTCCACCCAGAGGGTGGCGTTGTCCGGTCCCAGCTCGTAGGTGCCGGCCCGAGGTGACACGGATCGCAAACCTACCGTCTGGAAGACTTGCGATCCCGGACCAGATGAGGAGGAGCGATGGAGTTCGACAACTCGTTCACGGTCGAAAAGCCAATCGATCAGGTCTGGAGCACGCTGCTCGACCTCGAGCGAGTGGTGCCGTGCGTTCCCGATTCCAGGGTGATCGAGAAGACGGGCGAGGACAGTGTGAAGGCCGAGGTCAAGATCAGGCTGGGGTCGATGGCGATGACGTACACCGGACCCGCCGAGATTGTCGAGCGGGACGATGCGGCCCATCGCGCGGTGCTCACCGCCAGGGCCCGGGAGGCGGGCGGGCAAGGGAACGCCGATGCGCGGGTCGAGGTTCGACTGGCTGAGGCCGGCGCCGGCACCGAGGCGAGTATCCACTCCGAGGTGGCTGTAACCGGCAAGGCCGCGCAGATGGGCGAGGGCGTGATCGCCGGTGTGACCGAGGGAATGATCGCGGCCTTCGCGGAGAACCTGGCCAAGCTCTGATTCCGGCCAAAAATTCGCCTGGACGCCGGGCGGGATGCATTATTGTCGAGGCAACGACCGGAGGATGGTGCAGGCGACGGAAGCCCGCTGAGGACTGGAGCCAATGGGGATTCTGATCAGCGCGGACACGGCTCCCTGGTACATCGGGCTGGGGCTTGGGGCCGTTGTCGTGACCGTAGCGGTGATCATCGTCGTGACGATCCTGCTCCTGGCGTCGCGGATCGACGCCCAGGCCCGCACCGCGGTGGGGGCGGTCGACAAGATCCGTTCGCAGACCGACGAGCTGAACGGCGGCACCGCTCACATCAACGACTCCGGAGTGAGGATCCTTCAGGCGGCACGGGCCCTGCGAAAGGCCGCGGTCGGGCGATGACGGTGCTCCTGCCGATCGCACTGGCCGACGCGGAGCGCACGCTCTGGTACGTGTCCCTCGGGTTCGGCTTGGTGGTGGCTCTGGTCGTCGCAGCCATGCTCCTGCTGTTGCTGCGATACCTCGGCAGCATCAGGCATAGCGTCGACGGCCTGCTCGAGAACGCGGGGAAGGTTGCCGGCAACACGGCGAACATCCCGGACCTCGAGTCCACCGCGCCCGTCCTGGACCAGATCGCGGCGGAGGGCGTGGTGCAGGACGGCTACATGAACGCCCTCTCACAGGGCTACGTGGAGGAGGCGAAGTGAGCACCTCTCTTCTCATCGTGCTGAGCGTCGCCGAGGCCGTCCTCGTCATCGTCGTGCTGGCGCTCGCCCTGATCGAGATCCGGCGGCGGCTCAACGGGATCGCCGAGGGTCTCCGGACGCTGGGATCGGCGCTCACCACGGTGGAGACCGAGCACCTGCGCCCGCTCCGCCCCGCCGTAGTGGCGATCAACGACCAGTTCTCGCGAATCATCGCCCTGATGCCGGGCGTTGCCGACAAGGCCGCGATCGTCGCGGCGCATGCGAGGAAACGATGACCGGCCTGTGGATCGGCGCCATCGTCCTCCTCGTGGTGATCCTCCCGGTCGTCGTGATCCTGCTCCGCGGCGTGCTGAACGCCGCCAGGACGGTCACGCGCACAGTAGAGGCGCTGGTTCCCGTTGCGCAGGCGGCATCTGAGGATCTCGACGCGGTCGAGCTGTTGACGACGACGCAGGCCCAGGTGAGCCAGACCGTACAGGTGGTCGCTGGCTACGGCGGCTCCCTGGACGTCATCCTCGAGGACTCCAAGGGGTAGGCATGGAGGCAGCGGCGATAGTCCTGATCGGAGCCATCGTGCTGATCATCGCCGCACTCGTCGTCTACCTCGTCGCTGTGATCCTGGAACTGAGGAAGATCACCGCGGGTCTCGACACGGTCATCGCGGCGGTGGGGGAGATCGTGTCGAAGAGTGAGCCGGTGAACGGCGTCGTCGAGTCCATCAATGCCGACCTGGACGCCGGAACCGAGCTGCTCGAGGGCCTCCTCCTGAAGAAGGCCGGCCCCGACGACGGACCCGGACTGGTCGAGTCGTTGTACCCCGGCGCGGGCGCCGCGATGCTCGTCCGCCAGGGACGCACCGGGAAGGTGAAGAACATCGACGAGGTGTACACGCGAGGTGCGGTGCAGCTCGCTCGGCTCGGCCGGGAGAGCCCGCTCGGCGCGGGAGCCGAGCCCGGCGCCGCGCTGAGGGACGCGGTCTACTCGAGCGCTTCGGCTCGCTCGCTTTACTCTAACCCCGCCGGCCCCAAGCCCGGCGCAGACACCAGGCCGAGCTCTCCGACGATCGGCGTCGGCGCGCCTGCGGTGTACGAACCGGAGAAGGACGAAATGGGTGAGGGCGAGCCCAAGCCTGGCGGCGACTAGGAGGACGACGACCTGCAGACCCCAGCGCCATTCGAGTACGAGCGGGCGACCAGCGTGGAGGACGCGATCGCACGGCTCGAGGAGCACGGCCCCGACGCCCGCATCATTGCCGGCGGTCACAGCCTGCTGCCGATGATGAAGCTGCGGCTCGCGAACCCCGAGTACCTGGTCGACATCAACGATCTCGACCAGCTCTCCTACATCCGAGACGAGAACGGGGAGGTCCGGATCGGTGCGCTGACGCGCCACCGCGAGCTGCTGGAATCGGAGCTCCTGTCGCGGCACTTTCCGGTCTTCGCCGACGCCGAGCGCGTGATCGCAGACCCACCGGTCCGCAACCGCGGCACGATCGGCGGCTCATTGGCGCAGGCCGACGCGGCCGAGGACCTCTCGGCCGTCTGCTCGGCGCTCAAGGCGACTGCAGTGATCGCGGGCAGCGGCGGCGAGCGCGTCGTCGCGATGGATGACTTCCATGTCGGCCCCTATACGACGGCGATCGGCGACGGCGAGATGCTCGTCGAGGTCCGCGTTCCCGTTCGCCCCGGGGGCGGGAGCGCGCACGAGAAGGTGGAGCGGCGCGCCGGCGACTGGGCGATCGCCGCCGCATCGGCGGCGGTGTGGGTGGATGGCGGCACGATCGCCGACGCTGGCCTGGCGCTCGGCGCGGTAGGGCCCACCACGGTCCACGTCTCTCGCGCCGAGGATCTCCTGCGCGGGAAGACTCCATCGGACGACCTCTTCAGCGAAGCTGGGGCGATCGCCGCAGAGGACTGCTCGCCGAGCGCCGACGGGCGTGGGCCGGTCGACTACAAGCGCCACCTCGCCGGTGAGCTCTCTCGCCGCGCGCTCGGACGCGCCGCGGAACGAGCGCGCGTCAGGAGGCCTGAATGGAGGTGACGCTCACGGTCAACGGGGAGGAGGTCACGCGGGACGTCGAGCCTCGGCTGCTGCTGGTCCACTTCCTCCGCGAAACGCTCGGCCTCACCGGCACCCACTGGGGCTGCGACACCTCCAATTGCGGCGCGTGCGTGGTCCTGATGGACGGCGAACCCGTCAAGTCGTGCACGGTGCTCACCGCCATGGCGGCCGGCCACGAGATCCGGACGATCGAGTCGATGGAGGTGAACGGCGTCCTCGACGCGGTCCAGCAAGGCTTCCACGAGGAGCACGGCCTGCAGTGTGGGTTCTGCACGCCCGGGATGATCATGACCACGCGGGCGCTGCTCGACTCGAACCCCGATCCCACCGAGGAGGAGATCCGGACGGCGATCTCGGGCGCGATCTGCCGGTGCACCGGGTACGCGAATATCGTCCGGGCGGTGCGCTGGGCGGCCGACCACGAGGCAGCCGAATCGCAAAGGAGATGAGAGTTGGCTACGACCGCGACTGAAGAGACCCCGATCGGCTACGGGCGCATGAAGCGCAAGGAGGACGCGCGCTTCATTCGGGGCCAGGGCAAGTATCTCGACGACATCGTCCTGCCCGGAATGCTCCACGGCGCCGTCCTGCGCAGCCCGTACGCGCACGCGCGAATCGTCTCGATCGACACGTCGGCGGCGCTCGCTCACCCCAAGGTGCATCGGGTCATCACCGCCAAGGACCTGGAGACCCTGGGCCTGGCGTGGATGCCGACGATCTCCTACGACTCGCAGGCGGTACTCGCGGGGGACAAGGTCCGGTTCCAGGGCCAGGAGGTGGCGTTCGTCGTCGCCGAGGACCGCTATTCGGCGCGGGACGCGCTGCCGCTGATCGACGTCGAGTACGAGCCGCTGCCCGCCGTCGTGAACGCCCGCAAGGCCCTCGACCCCAACTCGCCTCTGATCCGCGACGACAAGCCGGGTCAGACGGACAACCTCGCCAGCCCCACCTGGGAGGCGGGCGATCGAGAGGAGACCGACCGGGTCTTCGCGGACGCCGACACCGTCGTGACCCGGGACATGATCTACCCGCGCTGCCATCCGGCGCCGCTCGAGACGTGCGGCATGATCGCCGACATGAACCCGGAGACCGGTCAGCTCGACATCTACAACGGCAACCAGGCGCCCAACGCGCATCGCACGGTGTACGCCCACGTGGCGGGCCTCCCCGAGCACATGATCCGGATCATGACCAACGACATCGGCGGCGGGTTCGGCAACAAGGTTCCGGTGTACCCGGGCTACGTGTGCGCCATCGTGGGGTCGATCGTGTCCGGGCACCCCGTCAAGTGGGTCGAGGACCGCTCCGAGAACCTGATGTCCACCGGATTCGCCCGCGACTACGTCATGCACGGGGAGATCTGCGCCAAGGACGGCCGGATCACCGGCGTGCGGGTGGACGTGATCGCCGACCACGGCGCCTTCGACTCGACGGCGCAGCCGTCGAAGTTCCCCGCCGGGTTCTTCCACATCTTCGCCGGGTCCTACGACCTCGAGGCGGCGCACTGCACGGTGAAGGCCGTCTACACGAACAAGGCGCCCGGCGGCGTGGCCTACCGCTGCTCGTTCCGGGTGACCGAGGCGATCTACCTGGTCGAGCGGCTGGTCGGCGAGCTGGCCCTGGCGATGGACACAGATCCGGTGGAGTTGCGGATGCGGAGCTTCATCCGCCCCGAGCAGTTCCCGTACGAGTCGAAGACCGGCTGGACGTACGACTCGGGCGAGTACCGGAAGACCATGCAGGAGGCGGTGAGCATCGCCGGCTACGACGAGCTGCGCCGTGAGCAGGCAGAGAAGCGTGCGCGGGGCGAGCTGATGGGAATCGGCGTGTCGTTCTTTACCGAGGTGGTGGGCGCGGGACCCAGACGGCACATGGACATCCTGGGCCTGGGCATGGCGGACGGCGCGGACCTCCGTGTGCACGCGTCGGGCAAGGCCGTGCTCAGCATCAGCGCCCAGACCCAGGGCCAGGCGCACGAAACCACGTTCGCCCAGATCGCCGCCGAGGAGCTGGGCATCTCGCCGGACGACATCGAGGTCCGCCACGGAGACACCGATCGCACGCCGTTCGGCCTGGGCACCTACGGCAGCCGCTCGACCCCGGTGTCCGGCGCGTCCGCCGCCGTCGCCGCCCGACGGGTGCGCGACAAGGCCCGGCTGATCGCCGCCGGGATGCTCGAGACCTCGCCGGAGGACCTGGTGTGGGAGAAGGGCCGCTGGTACGTCAGGGGAGATCCGGAGAAGGGCGCCACGATCGGTCAGATCGCCGAGGCGGCGTATGGCCCAGATCCCCTGCCCGAGGGTGTCGAGGGCGGCCTCGACGGCCAATCCGTGTACGACCCGCCCAACCTCACCTACCCGTGCGGGGCCTATATCTGCGTCCTGGACGTGGACCCCGGCACCGGCGAGGTCAAGGTGAGACGGTTCATCGCGGTCGACGACTGCGGCGTGCGCATCAACCCGATGATCGTCGAGGGCCAGGTGATGGGCGGCCTCGCCGAGGGGGTGGGGATCGCCCTGATGGAGGTGCTCACCTTCGACGAGCTGGGCAACTGCCTCAACGGGTCGATGATGGACTACCTCATCCCGACGGCGTTGGAGTGTCCCGACTGGGAGCTCGGCGCCACCGTCACGCCCTGCCCGCACCACCCGATCGGCGCCAAGGGCGTCGGCGAATCGGCGACCAACGGCTCGCCGCCGGCGATCGTCAACGCGGTTTGCGACGCCTTGCACGAGAAGTACGGCGTACGGCACATCGACATGCCGCTGAACCCCGCGCGCGTGTGGGCGGCGATGCAGGGCAGGGCAGAGCCACCGCAGTGATCGTGGACGTCCCGGCGCTGGCGACGGCGCTGGGTCAGCGGCTGCGCGTCGCGGGGGTGCCCGCCACCCCCGATCGATCGGCTCGATTCGCCCGCGCGGTGGCGCTCGTCGAGCCGCGGACGCGCAGCCGGCTGTACTGGACGGCCCGGACCGTCTTCGTGTCCTCCGAGGCTGAGCTGCCCAGCTTCGATCGGGTGTTCGCCGACGTCTTCGATCCCCGGCTCGAGGGTGACGAGGACCGGGGCGATCCATACTCGCCTCCCGTCGGCTCGTCGCAGCCGAGCGAGCGAGCGCCGAGCCAGGCGCGGCGCGCAACGCCGCGGGAGCCGGCCTCCCAGGGCGTTGGGGCCATGAGCGCGACGTCCTCGGCACCGGGCGAGGAAGGGGGGCGCGAGATCCGGGTGCCGCTGGCGATGGCGAGCGACGAGGAGCGTCTGGCCGAGAGGAGCTTCGCCGAGCTCGAGGCCCACGAGCTCGCGCAGCTCCGCCGGTTGATGGCGGGCTTCGAGATCGCCACGCCTCAGCGCCGCTCGCGCCGCTCGCGTCACGCGCCGCACGGCGAGCACCTCGACCTGCGCCGCACGCTGCGCGCGAGCCTCCGGACCGGGGGAGAGCCGATCCGCCTAGCGCGGCGGCGACGGCGCCCCCGACCCAGGAGGCTGGTGCTCCTGTGCGACATCTCCGGCTCGATGGAGCCGTACGCGCGCGCCTACCTGCAGCTTCTGAGCGCGGCGGTCGGCGCCGGGACGCCTGCCGAGGCGTTCGTGTTCGCGACCCGCCTGACTCGCCTGACGCGGGCGCTCAGCGGGCGAAATCCCGAGGCCGCCATCCAGCGCGCAGCCGCCGCGGCGCCGGACTGGTCGAGCGGGACGCGCATCGGGGAGGCCCTGCGGAGCTTCAACGACCGCTACGGACGCCGGGGAATGGCGCGCGGCGCGGTGATCGTGATCCTCTCCGACGGCTGGGAGCGCGCGGACCCCGCTCTGGTCGGGCGCGAGATGGAGCGTCTGGGACGACTGGCCCATCGGGTGGTCTGGGTGAACCCGCGCGCCGACGCACCGGGCTTCTCCCCCGGAGCGGGCGGGATGGCGGCCGCGCTGCCGCACTGCGACGCTCTGGTCAGCGGCCATTCGCTGGAGGCCATGTACGAGGTGGCAGAGGCGATCGCGGGGGACGACTCCCCGGACCTCGTCGGGCTTGGTGGGCGGGAGCCCGCCGGCCGACCCGAGCCCTCATGGCCAAGCGCCGAGCGAACCGAGGCGCAGCGGCCCGTGCCCATGCCGAGCGGCTACGGGCCGAAGCGAGGGAGGACCACCTATTGACCAAACCCGAGGAAAGGACTCGTGATGGCTGACGGCGCCACCTACCGG
>JBKPFQ010000030.1:0-38383 GCA_046728915.1 Actinomycetota bacterium
CCGCGATGCTGACGCTCGCCTTAGGTCCCGTCGCAGCGGCACTTGGCCGTAGTGACTCGAGCTCCGAACGGTCCGCCCCGGCAAAGGCGAACCGAGCGTCGGTTCGGTTCGCTTCGAGCGGCAACCACTCCGAGATTCGCGAGCGCGTCCCCATCTCCCAACGCAAGTGGGGAAAGAAGCGCGTCGCGATGACGATCCCGCCGGCGCACCTGCCCACGCTGCACCGGGGCGACCTCCTCAGGACCACCGGCGAGGTGCAGCTCTCCACCACCTGCATCGATTTCAATTCCGTCCGCTGCATCGGTCGCCGGTACGCCCTCAGCCCGCGAGTGGACGCCAGGATCGTGATCGCTGCGCGCCGCGGCGCAACCGGCGGCGACGAGGTGATGGCGATCGCGCAGACCGACTCGCTTCGCTGCCATCAGCCGCTGCCGAATCGAAACCACCACTGCGTCCTGGTCTTCCCGCCAACCACAACGAGGATCTCCCACCCGAATCGCCTCCCGTGCCGCCCCGATGCGTGCCGGCTGAACCTCGTGGTCGAGGCCGACCACCCACGCGCCCGCGATGGCCAGGTGGTGCTCGTGGGCGCCGACCGGCCCGATGGAACCGTCCGCCAGGACAAGGGCCGTCTGAGCGCCATGGTCCTGCGAGGGCGCGTCCAATCGAAGCGCTTGAGGACCGCGAAGCGGCAATCGCGCTCGATCCCGATCGCTCCGAGTGGCAAGACGGGCCGGCGGGTCATCTACTCGCAGCGGATCAACAAGCTCCATGAGGGCGACGTCATCGAGGCGAGCGTGCGGCATCTGATCACGATCTCCTCCCTGCGCTACGCGACATTCATCGGGACCGACGTGGTCCTGGCCAGAAGCCCAGGCGCGGTCTCCTCCGCCGGCCTTCCACGGAAGGTCGCCACCGGCAACGGCGACCTGACCGAGCAGAACGGCTTCAACTGCACGCATGGCCCGAGCGCGTACCGGGACCCGTGCCGGACGAGGAAGGCCGGCGCCGTCCAGATCAAGCGCGACGCGGAGCAGCAGGGACGTCCAGTGCCGCTGTGGGTCAACGTCGTCACCGCCGGGCTGCCAAAGGGAACGACCGCGAAGCCGCGCGACCGGATGCGCGTCCTGCCGCGCGGCGAGCTCGTCGTCCGGCGTTACCGCGCCGGCTGAATTGCGGCTACCGAGCGGCGGCGGGAGATATCGGGAGGGGCAGGCCGGTGTCGCGCTCGAAGATCGAGAGCGCCCGTCCGTAGCTGCCGACGTACACCGTGCTGCCATCCGGGCTGACCGCGATGGACTCCGGGGATCCGAGCGAGTCGAGAGTCGGCCGCTCGCAGCCGTACTTCCCGCCGTCCGCAAAGCACTCCTGCGGGCGAAGGGTGCCGTCGCCGCTCCGCCTGAAGCTCGTGACCGCGCCCACCCCGCCGTTCACGGTGGGGCCGGTCATCGACGTGACGTAGACCGATTCGCCGTCGGGGCTCACGGCGATCCCGTCGGCTCCGTTGAGCGAGTTCCGGTTGGGCGTCCCGCATCCGTGCGACCCCCGGTTCGCGAGGCATCCGGCGAACTCGAGGCGGCCACCCGCGCCACGCTCGAAGCCCGTGATCGAGTCGGCCCGCAAGGAGGCGACATAGATGGACTCGCCGTCGGGACTCGCGGCCAGCGCGTCGGCCGCGCCGAGCGAATCGTGGTCGGGCTCCCGGCATCCGTGCTCGCCCCCGTCCGCAAAGCAGCCCTTGTAGGCAAGCGCCCCGGTTGGACCGCGGTTGAAGCGAGTGATCGAATCGCCCTGCAGCGAGGCCACGTAGACGGACTTCCCGTCCGGGGTGACCACCACGTCGAAAGCGCCGCCCAGCGAATCGCGCTTTGCCTTCCGGCAGCCCCGAGCGCCCTGGTTGGCGATGCAGCCGCGATAGATCAGCGCCCCGTTCGCCCTCCGATTGAAGCGTGTGATCGAGTTGCTGTCGGACGACACGACGTACGCCGACCTGCCGTCGGGACTGATCGCCATGGCCTCGTTGGAGTCGAGGGAGTTGCGCCGCGGCTTGGCGCACCCGCCGGTCCCGGCCTGGGCGCCCCCGTTCGCCATGCAGGACCGGTAGGCGAGCGCCCCGGTCTCGCCCCGCTTGAACCTGGTGATCGCGTTCGTCCGCTGACCGGATGTCACGTAGACGGAGCCGCCGTCCGGGCTGACGGCCACGCCGGCCGCGGAGTTGATCGCGTCGTGCGGGATATCCCGGCAGTCGTGGCGCCCTTGGTCCGCGAAGCAGCCCGCGTAAGCCGGCTCGCTCGGATCCGTGCTCGACAGATTCGCCAGCGTGCCCTCGACCGATACCACGTACACCGAGCTTCCGTCGGGACTGATCGCGATGCCCACGTTGTTGCCGAGCGCGTTGTCGGGCGGCGGCTCGCAACCGTCGTTGCCCTTGTTCGCGATGCACCCCTTGTAGGTCAGCGACCCGGTGGCCGCGATCGCCACGGTGGCGAGCGCGAGCAGCGCCGTCGCGACGCCCAAGGCCAGCAGAAGGCGCCCCCGCCGCGTCACGGCGAACCCTCCGGGCGCGGATCAAGCGTGACCGCGCCGCCCTCGAGGTCGAGCGTGCCCGTGGCCCCGCTGGCGCTCGTGAATCGCAGGCTGGTTGACGGACTGCTGAGGGCGGCCCGCGCCGAGCCGGTGGGCGCGCCCGTGAGCTCGAGCGGTCCGGTGCCGGGGACCTCGATCACCCGCTGCGTCTGGCTCACCTCCAGGTAGTTCTGCCGGAAGACGCCGAGCACGCCGGTGGATGGATCGAGGGGGTCGGCGCCGGCATCCACCGCCGTGAATCGCCGGTGGTCGGCCGCCACCCACTCGTTTCGCAGGGGATAGATGAGGCTGGTCGAGAAGAACCCCTCGGGGTTATCCACGAGGTGCGCCGGAGTTGTCTCGGTCATGGGAACCCCCGGGGACTCGGCAACTCGCCGCCGCTTATTCCCGGTCGACACCTTGGAACGGAATCCGATGTCGCGGATGCTCACGAGCTCCCGCCCCACGCGATCGGCTCGCCGCTTCAGCTCCTTCCACCCCTGCCTCGGCGTGAGCGGCTCGATCGGCGCCCCGGTCACCCCGGCGAAGTGGTAGGGCCCGTCCCAGCGCCTCTGCACCTTCGCCCACTGGATCGCCTCGTAGGGACGGTAGATCTCAGGCAGCGGAAGCGAGCGGCCACCCATCGAGACCTCGCCGAGGTCCCCGAGGTCCCAGCCGTTGTAGCAGCCCGGAGCGCCCGGCTGGCCCGGGCAGCCCCCCGCATTCCCGAAGTCGTAGTACGTCGTCGTGTTGGCGCCGCTGACGAGCGCCTTGCTGACCCCCGGGTATCCAAACCCCGGCTCGATATCGCCGGCGCCCGCCGCGCCCTGGTCCTCGTATCGCTCTTGATCCTGAAACCGGCGCAGCGCCTTGACCGTCTGCGCTTGGCGCAGGCCCGCCTCGTGGCCGTCCGCCTTCCCCATGTTTCCCTGCATCGAGTTCGTGTTGCCGTAGGCGATGATCGCCGAGCCCCTGCGGTGGCAGCGGTGGTAGGCACCCGCGGCGCCCTTGAGCGCTTGCAGGACGGTGCCGTTTCGGAATCGGCGGATCCCTCGCAGCGAAGCCCCGAACGTCCCTTCCGAGTACTTCCGGGCGGCGCCGAAGTCGAACAGCATCAGGCGCGAGCCCCTCGGCTGGCGCTTGGCGAACGTGCACGCGCTCTCCTCCGCCTGACTGACGAGATCGGTCGTGCTCGCGGCGGTCATGTACCAGGCGGGCACGGGCTTCGGCGCCCGCGGCTTCCCGGCAGCGCCGGCCTGAGCGGGCGCCTGCGCGACTCCGGCGGCCACCAGAATCGCAACCAGCGCCACCGCCCTGCGATGCGGCACGCTGCGCCCGCCGCGCGTCGTGTCCCCCTGAGGACCTGCCACTACGTCTTACTGTGACAAGAGAGCCGCCGGTCTGCTTACCGGCCGCGCGGGAACACGTAGGGTTCCCCGGCCGATGACCGAGGTCAAGCCGCTCCCCGCCCTCCACTACAACCTTGCCGCTGTCTCCTCGCTGGGGGACGTCACCGCGCCTCCATACGACGTCATCGACGCCGAGCAAAGGGCGGCGCTCCTCGCACGCTCCCCGTTCAACGTGGTCGAGATCGACCTGCCGGAGGCGCCCGGCGGGGGCGACCCATACGAGCATGCCGCGGAGACGCTGGAGGCGTGGACGCTCGACGGGGTGCTCGCGGCCGATCGCGAGCCCGCGATGTGGGCACTCACGCAGGAGTACTCGACCCCCGACGGCGGCCGCCTGACTCGCCGTGGGTTCCTCGCGCGCGTGCGGGTCACCGACTACGGGCCGGGCCTGGTTCGCCCGCACGAGCGAACCCAACCGGGACCGAAGGAGGACCGCCTGCGCCTGACCCGGGCCACCCGCCACAACCTGTCGCCGATCTTCGCCCTGCACCCGGGCACCGTGTGGCAGGACATCGCGCCGCACCTCACGGGGGCGCCCTGGGGCGAGGTCACCGACGCCGACGAGACCACTCACCGCGTCTGGCGAATCGCCGATCCGGCGGTCCACGATGCCGTCGCGGCCGGCCTCGCGGAGGCAGAGCTCCTGATCGCCGACGGACACCACCGTTACGAGACCGCCCGCATCTACGCCGACGAGATCGGCGGCGACGGCCCGCACCGCTACACGCTCATGTGCCTGGTCTCGCTGGAGGACCCCGGGCTTACGATCTTCGGCACGCACCGGCTGCTAGCGGGCTTCGATCCCGAGCTTCTGGAACGCGGTGTTCGCCAGCACTTCGAGGTGGAGGAGGTGCCCGACGGGGACGTCGATCCCGCGGGGATCGAGGGGGACGGAGTATTCGGTCTGATCGACGCCGAGCGCCGCCTGCGTCTGCGATTGCGCGATGCCGGCGCGCTCGACGCGGCGCTTGCCGGCCGCTCGGACGCCTACCGCCGACTGGACGCAGTCGTCCTCGAGGAGCTGATCCTGAAGGGCGCCCTGGGCATAAGCGACCAGGACATCGCGGCCAAGCGGGGGCTGGGGTACGCGAAGAGCGTCGACGAAGCGCGGGGGCTGGTCGGCGACGGTTCCTACGACGCGGCCATCCTGCTGCGGCCGACGCCGGTCGATCAGGTCCGCGAGGTCGCGGGCGCGGGCGAAACCATGCCGCCGAAGTCCACCTTCTTCTTTCCGAAGCTGCTCACTGGCATCGTCTTCAACCCACTGAGCTGATCATCTAGGGTCGGGGCCACGTGACGCGCATCTACACGCGTAAGGGCGACGACGGCACGACCTCGCTCTGGTACGGCGGCAGGGTCGCGAAGACGGATGCGCGCACCGAGGCCTACGGGGCAATCGACGAGGCCGGGGCGGCGCTCGGCGTCGCGCGGTCGCTCTGCGGGCCGGACGAGCGCGAGTTGGCCGCCGACCTCCTGCGGCTCCAGCGGGAGCTCTTCGTGGCCGGGGCCGAGCTGGCTACGGCACCCAATGCCGAGGGGCGCCTTCAGGAGGGCATCAGCCGGATCGACGACGAGATGGTGGATGCGCTCGAGTGCCTCATCGACGGCTATATGGATCGCGTCGAGCTCCCGCCCAAGTTCGTGATCTCGGGCGGCACGACCCTGTCCGCCCACCTCGACGTCGCGAGGACCGTGATCCGGCGTGCCGAGCGGCGGGTGGTCGCGTTGAAGGAGGGCGACCAGCTCGCCTCGGACGCGGTGCTGCGTTTTCTCAACCGGGCATCGGATCTCGTCTTCGCGATGGCCAGGTTCGCCGACGTCGACGATCCGGAACTGTTCGAGGGCCGGGACGCGGGCGGTGCTGATGGTTAAGGTCACGGCGCGGCGGCGCCAGGGATTCACGCACGACGTGGAGATCCAGGGCGGGCACCGCCTCGTCATCGACGAGCCCGAGGTGGCCGGGGGCGCGAACGAGGGCCCCTCCCCCACCCGGACCGTGGCCGCAGCGCTTGCGGCGTGCACGGCGATCACGCTCGAGATGTATGCCGCGCGCAAGGAGTGGGACGCGGGTGACCTCGAGGTGAACGTGGAGATGGAGTACGCCGAGACGGGTGTTCCGCGATCGTTCGAGGTCACCGTGCGCGTTCCCACAGACCTGACCGACGAACAGATGGAGCGCGTCCGGACGATTGCCGGCAAGTGCCCCGTGCATCGTCTGCTGGCCCATCAAGCGGACGTCACGATCACCGATCGGGTCGAGCACCTTCGGTGATGGCGGTCGGCGGCCCCTGATGGATCTTGGGCTCGACGGCAAGTCGTGCGCGGTGACCGGCGCCAGCCGGGGAATCGGGCTGGCGGCCGCGGAGCGACTCTGCGGGGAGGGTGCGAGCGTGGTGCTCGTGGCGCGCTCCGGCCAGGCACTGGACGAGGCCGTGAGCCGATGCTCGAGCGCCGGGGGCCAGGCCAAGGGCCTCCCTCTCGACGTCACGGAGCCAGATGCGGGCGATCGCATGGTGGCCGCAGCCGTAGAGCGGTTCGGTCGCCTCGACGTGCTGGTCAACAACGCCGGCACGTCGCAGCGCCGCACCGTCGAGGACGTCACCGACGAGGAGTGGAATGCGGCCTGGGAGCTCAACGTCATGGCGCCGATGCGCGCGATGCGCGCGGCCATACCGGGCATGGTGGAGCGCGGCTGGGGCAGAGTGGTGAACGTCTGCTCGAGCGCGGGCAAGCGGCCAACGGTGAGCACGCCGGACTATTCGGTCGCGAAGGCGGCGGAGCTCTCGCTGTCACGCGTCTTCGCCGAGGTCTATGCGAAGCAGGGCGTACTCGTGAACGCGATTTGCCCCGGGCCCGCGAAGACCGAGCTGTGGATGGCCCCCGGCGGCCTCCTCGACCAGGCGATGGAGAGCGGCGGTTATGAGTCGAGGGAGGCGGCCCTGGAGGCGATCGGGAGCGGGCGCCCGATCGGACGCCTCGCCGAGGTGGCGGAGATCGCCGACGGAATCGTGTTCCTGTGCTCGGAGCGCGTCTCATACGTCGCCGGCGCGGCCTGGAGCGTGGACGGCGGCTCGGTTCCCGTGATCATCTAGGTACCACCAGTGGCGTCCCTGGCCAGCGTCCTTCTGAGCCCCGAGGAGGCGCAGGCGATGAGCGCGCCGGGCGGCACCGACGCGGCCGTCCTGCTGCCCATGTTCGGCCATCCCGAGCGACCCGGCCTCGTGTTCACCGAGCGCCGCCTGGACCTGCGTCGCCACGCCGGCGAGATCTCGTTTCCGGGCGGCCGCCGGGACGCTCCCAACGAGGAGCTGCTGGACACGGCGCTGCGCGAGGCGGAGGAGGAGATCGGTCTGAGCCGCGACGAGGTCGAGGTCGTCGGCGCCCTGCCTCCCGTGGGCACGTTCGTCACCGGCTACAGGGTCCACCCGTTCGTCGGCACGATCCCCGATGGCATTCGGTTCCGGCCGAACCCCAGCGAGGTCGCAGCGGTGCTCCTGTTCAGGCTGGACGAGCTACGCGACGGCTTCGAGATGCGTCGCCTGATTCGCCGGGGGATCCCCATCCGCACGCCCACCTACGAGGTGGGCGAGCACATGATCTGGGGCGCGACGGCCCGCATCCTCGCGGACCTGCTGGAGCGGTTGGAGGCGCCCGCGGAGGAGGGCAAGTAGGGCAGCCGCCCGGGGCCGATCCCTTACAGATGGACGTCTAGTTTCGCTATACGTAACTAGACGTCCACGCCCGGTAAAACTCGGCCCCCAACCCTCGTTGGCATCAGGGGCAGGTGAAGGGTATTCACACGTCCTTCTCGATCGGGACGTCCACGAGGTTCCCCCACTCCGTCCAGGAGCCGTCGTAGTTGACCACGTCGTCCACGCCCAGCAGCTCGTGGAGGACGAACCAGGTGTGCGCCGAGCGCTCGCCGATGCGGCAGTAGGCGATGACGGGGTTGCCGTCGGCGATCACCCCCTTCGAGGAGTAGAGCTCGCGGAGCTCGTCGGCGGGCTTGAAGGTGCCGTCCTCGTTGACCGCCTGCGCCCAGGGGACCGAGATCGCGCTCGGGATGTGCCCCGACCGCTGCGCCCCCTCCTGCTCATAGCCGGCCATGGCGATCAGCTCGCCCGAGAACTCCTGCGGGCTCCGCACGTCCACGAGGCGGGTGTCGGTGTCGAGGGCGCCCAGGACCTCCTCGCGACGGGCGCGAATGGACTCGTCGGGACCCGTGGCGTTGAACGTCGCCGCCGGATAGTCGGGGACCTCGGTGGTGGTCCCGCGCCCCTCGGCGATCCACTTCTCCCGGGGACCGTTCACGAGCTTGACCTTGTCGTGGCCGTAGTACAGGAAGTACCAGTACGTGTAAGCGGCGAACCAGTTGTTGCGGTCGCCGTAGAGGACGATCGTGTCGTCGTTCGAGATCCCGCGACTGCCCATCAGGTTGCCGAAGTCCTCCGCCGACAGGAAGTCTCGCTTGACCTGATCCTGGAGGTCCTGCTTCCAGTCGAACCCGATTGCGCCGGGGATATGCGCTTCGACGTAGAGAGCGGGATTCTCGTCCACCTCGACGATGCGGATCCCCTCGTCGTCGAGGTGGTCGGCAACCCAGTCGGTCTCCACCAGAACGTCCTTCGCATAGTCGGCCATGGAAGCGCCTCCGTCCAATTCGCCCTAATCCTTATCGGAGTTAAGGCTATTCCCTATCCGGCCAGGCGTCAATGGCCGGGCTGCCGTTCGGGTTGGGGGTGGCGAACCGCGAAGGCATGTGCTTAGGTGTGAGGAGGGATGGCGGAGGAGGCCAAAAGCGGCGATCGCACGGCGCCGCGCGAGAGCGGCAGCGTCCGCAAGCACGACGAATCCGAGATCACCGGCCCATCGCTCGGTCCCCACACGGTCATCGAGCGCGAGCCCGTCGAGGAGCGCCTCGCGCGCCACGAGCAGTCCGAGGTCGACGCCATGGGCAAGGACAAGCGCCGGTCCGTGGTGGGAGAGAGCCACGGCCCGAGCCTGGCCAGACAGCTCGCCCTCTACGGGGTCTTCCTCGTCGTCGTGGCGGCGCTCGTCGTCGGTGGGTTCATCCTCGTCGGCAGCCTCGACAAGTCGGTGGGCAAGGACGTCCCGAACTCCGCGCCCTGGTCGAAGCCCGGCGCCAAGCAGATCCAGCCCAGGCCGATCCAGTAGCGACGCGCGGCGGACCTAGCCGCCTCGCCGCTCCCCCGTCAGCCGGTCGGTCGCCGCAAGCATCGCGTCGAGCCACGACTCCCAATCGACGGGATCCGCGTCGACGATCTCCATCGGGATCCTCCAGCGCTCGGAGGCGGTAGTGACGATGACCGCGCCGCCCTCGAGCACTTCGGCCGGCACGCTCCCGGCCGCCTCATACACGACGCCGCGCACCGGCGTGTCCACCAACTCCTCGAGCAGCCGCTCGAGTCGCGGCCCATGGAGCGCGGCGACGACCTCGGCGTCGCCGTCAGCCGAGCCGAGCAGCCAGAAGAGCAGGGTGACGTCGCCGACCTGCTCGAGGACCGTTCCCACCCGATCGGGGTCGGCGACGGCCGCCTCGAGGCCGGCAGCCAGGATCTCGTCCGAATTGCCGGGGTCGCGCGTGGTCCCGCGCACCTGCCAACCGGCCTCCCGCAGGCGCGCGCCCAGCGCCCGGCCGCGACAGCCGCACGCAACGAGCAGCGCCCGCGCCACGTCCCGGCGTCCGCGCTCAGACCCCGAGCTCGTCCTCGAGCTCGTCGAGCCGCTCGTCGTATGAGCGCCGCTGGCGCTCCCGGATCTCCTGGTCCTCCCGGGCCATCCGCGACGCGTCGGAGCGCGTCAGGTCCGGCTTGCCGCGGCGGCGGCGCATCGCGTTCTGCGCCTCGATCATCTGCTGGATGTCCTCGCTCTCGAGGCGGGCCTCGTCCTCGTAGGAGCGAGTGGGTCGCCAGTCCACCAGGTCGGCGCCGCTCCCCGGGTACGCGCGAGCCAGCAGGACGAGCACTCCGATGATCAAGGCCACCAGTCCTAGGCTTAGGAGAATGAAGTCCATGAACCCCTCGTCGAAAAACAGTAACGGCACCAGCCAGTTTCGGGGGCTGAGGTCCCCTCACCACCATGACTGAGGCTTTCATCGTCGACGCGGTGCGGACGCCGATGGGCCGCTATCGCGGGGTCCTGGCGGGCGTGCGACCCGATGACATGGCCGCCGCCACGATCGCCGCCGCGGTTGAGCGGACCGGGCTTGATCCGGAGTCCGTCGCCGACGTCTACTGGGGCGCGGCGAACCAGGCCGGCGAGGACAACAGGGATGCCGGCCGCATGGCTTCCCTCCTGGCCGGCCTGCCGGTCGAGGTTCCGGGAGTGACCGTCAACCGCCTCTGCGCCTCCGGGCTCGAGGCCATCAACCAGGCCTCGCGTGCCCTGCGCCTCGGCGAGGGCGACCTCTACCTGGCCGGTGGCGCCGAGTCCATGAGCCGCGCTCCGTGGGTGGTTCTGAAGCCCGAGGCCGGTCTTCCGCGCGGCCCGCAGACCATGCACGACACGGCGCTCGGCTGGCGGCTCATCAACCCCCGCATGGCCGAGCGCTACTCCACGGAGGCGATGGGCGAGACGGGGGAGAACGTCGCGGAGCACTACCGGATCCCGCGCTCAGAGCAGGACCGCTTCGCGCTACAGAGCCATAGGCGAGCCGTGGAGGCGACGCGAGAGGGCCGGTTCGCCGACGAGCTCATCCCGATCCAGGTGCCCTCGCCGAACGGCCGTGGTCCAGCGAACCTGGTCGAGGTCGACGAGGGCCCGCGGGCCGACACGTCCATGGAGAAGCTGGCCAAGCTCCGCCCCGCCTTCCGTGAGGGCGGCACCGTCACCGCCGGCAACGCCTCGACCCTGAACGACGGCGCCGCCTGCCTCGTGCTCACCTCGGGGGAGCGCACCGAGGCGATGGGCGCCGAGCCGCTCGCCCGCATCGTCTCGATCGGGGTCGCAGGGGTCGATCCGGCGTACATGGGCGTTGGCCCGATCCCTGCGATTCGGCGCGCGGTCGCTGCGGCCGACATGTCGCTCGACGACGTCGATCTGATCGAGATCAACGAGGCGTTCGCTTCGCAGGTGCTGGCGTGCATCGGGGAGCTCGGCATCGAGGAGGATCGCCTCAACGTAAACGGCGGCGCCATCGCCCTGGGTCACCCTCTGGGCTGTTCGGGAGCCCGCCTGATGACGACGCTCGTCTGGGAGCTGCGCCGGCGCCGGGCCCGCTACGGCATCGCAGCCCTCTGCGTCGGCGTCGGCCAGGGCGTCGCGACACTGGTCGAGAACCCCGCGGTGGGATAGCCTCGCCCACCGCCATGCCGATCTCCGAGCTAGCGAGCGTCGACGGGGTCATCTCCCCCACCACCGAGGCGACGATCACGCTGCCCGACGACGGGCTCTACCGGGGGGACGGCGTGTTCGAGGTGATCCGCCTCTACGAGGGGCATCCGTTCGCGCTGCGGGAGCACCTCGATCGGCTGGAGCGCTCGGCCGCCGCGATCGAGCTGCCGCTCGACCGCGAGACGGTTGAGCGCGAGCTCGACGGCCTCCTCGAGGCGTTCGGGCGGGACGACGCTCAGCTCCGCATCGTGATCACCCGGGCCGGGCGCCGGATCCTGCTCATCGAGAACCTCCCCGACAAGGGATCCTCGGTCCGCCTGGCGACCGTCACCTACTCGCCCACCGTCATCCTGACCGGAGTCAAGTCGCTCTCTTACGGGGCGAACATGCAGGCGACGCGCATCGCGCAGGCCCGCGGTGCGGACGAGGCGCTGCTCGTCCGCCCGGACGGGATCGTCCTCGAGGCGCCCACCTCGACCATCTTCTGGGTGTCGCCCGAGGGTGGCCTGCGCACTCCTTCGCTTGGCGCCGGCATCCTCGAGTCCATCACCCGCCGGCACATCCTGCGGCCACTGCACGTCGACGAGGGGGAGTTTCCAATCGAGGATCTGCTCAGCACCCGCGAAGCGTTCCTCGCGTCGACCGTCCGGGAGGTGCAGCCAGTTGCGGCCATCGACGACCATGAGCTCGAGATCCCGGGGCCGCGAACCCAGGAGGCCGACGAGGCGTTCCAGCGCTCGCTGCAGGAAACGATCGCCTCCGCGTAGTCTGCGGCCGTGGACCTGGATCTCAACGACGAGCAGCGGCTGATAGCCGAGACGGCGCGGGACTTCACCGACAACGAGATCATCCCCCGTGCTCGCGACAACGACCGCGAGGCGCGGTTCGACATCGAGCTCGCACGCAGGCTCGGCGACATGGGCTATCTGGGAGCGACCGTGGCCGAGGAGTACGGCGGTCAGAACCTCGACTACGTGAGCTACGGGTTGATCGTGGAGCAGGTCGGGCGGGGCGACTCCTCAGCCCGCACCGTGGTCTCGGTGCAGACCTCGCTTGTCTGCGGCTCAATCGAGCGCTGGGGAAGCGAGGAGCAGAAGCAGCGCTGGCTGCCGCGCCTGTGCGCCGGCGAGGCCTTCGGCTGCTTCGGCCTCACCGAGCCGGACGCCGGCTCCGATCCCTCCTCGATGCGAACGCGGGCGGAGAAGGTCGACGGCGGCTGGCGGCTCACCGGGCAGAAGATGTGGATCTCGCTGGGCAACGTGGCCGAGGTCGCGCTGGTGTTCGCCCAGACCAATCCCGAGGAGCGGCATCGGGGAATCGCCTGCTTTCTCGTGCCCACCGACAGCGACGGCTTCTCCTCCCAGGAGATCCACGGCAAGCTCGGCCTGCGGGCCTCGGACACGGCGTCGCTCGGGCTCGACGACGTGGAGGTCCCCGACGACGCGCTGCTCGGGGAGGTCGGCGACGGCTTCAAGATCGCTATGACCGCCCTGGAGGCGGGCCGCTACTCGGTCGCCGCCGGCTGCGTCGGCATCTGCGAGGGCTGCGTGCAGGCCTCGGTCGACTACGCCAAGGACCGCGAGCAGTTCGGGGTGCCGATCGCGAGCTTCCAGCTCGTCCAGGAGATGATCGCCGAGATGATCCTGCGCCGGGACGCGGCGCGGCTCCTGGTGCGCAGGGCGGGGATCCTGAAGGACCAGGGCAGGCCGAACACGCCCGAGACCTCGATCGCGAAGCTGTACGCGACCGAGGCGGCCGTCGAGTGCGCCAACCTCGCCATCCAGGTGCATGGCGGCTCCGGCTACGTCGACGACTATCCGGTCGAGCGCTACCTGCGCGACGCCCGGGTCACGACCCTGTACGAGGGGACCTCCCAGATCCACAAGCTCATCATCGGGCGCGCCGCCACCGGCATCAACGCCATGACGCCGGCGCGCGCGGATCGGTGAGCCCGCTCGTTGAGAGCAGCCGCGACGGCCACGTCGCGCTGTGCAGGCTCAACCGGCCCGACGCGAGAAACGCGCTGTCGCCGTACCTGATGGAGGAGCTGGCCACGGCGGTCGAGGGCTTCGACGCGGACCCGGACGTTCGCTGCGTGGTGATCGCCGGCGCCGATGAGGTGTTCGCCTCGGGCGCGGACATCCGGGCTCTGCGCGAGCGCACGTTCGAGGAGTCGCTCCGCCACCCGGCGGCCTCGTTCTGGCGGCGCCTCGCGGCCTGCAAGACGCCCCTCGTCGCGGCCGTGTCGGGCTTCGCCCTCGGCGGCGGGTGTGAGCTTGCCCTGATGTGCGACCTGATCGTGGCGTCGGAGACCGCGGAGTTCGGCCAGCCCGAGATCACGCTCGGGATCATCCCCGGCGGCGGAGGCACCCAGCGTCTGGCGCGGGTTCTCGGCAAGCAGCGGGCGATGGAGCTCGTGTTGACGGGCCGCCGGATCGACGCGCGCGAGGCGGAGCGGTTCGGCCTCGTGAACGAGGTCGCCGGCAAGCGGGACTGGCTGGAGCGCGCGATGGAGCTGGCGCAGCGGATCGCGAGGCGGCCGCCGATCGCCGTGCGGCTGGCGAAGCAGGCCGTGCTCGCCGCCGACGAGACGGGCCTCTCCGGAGGGCTGGAACACGAGCGCCGCCTCTACGAGATCGCGATGGCGACCGAGGACCGGATCGAGGGCATGGACGCGTTCCTGGAGAAGCGGCAGCCCGACTTCAAGGGGAGGTAGCGAGTGCGACCGAACGTCTTCGATCCCGTCTTCGACGAGGAGGTGACCCGGTATGCGGACTACGAGTTCCGGTGCCGCCGGTCGCGGCTGGGCTATCAGGCGGGATGCGAGCGCCTGGGCTTGAGTCTCTGGGAGGTCGAGCCGGAATCCATGGGGATCTTCCACTACCACTTCGCCAACGAGGAGCTTCTCGCCGTGCTCAGGGGAAGGCCGACGCTCCGAACGCCGGCGGGCACGCGCGAGCTCGCCGAGGGCGAGATGGCGGCCTTTCCACGCGGGCCTCATGGCGCGCACGGGATTGGCAACCACGGCGACGAAGCGGCCAGGATCCTCTTCTTCAGCGAGATGCGCGGCCCGGAGGTCGTCGTCTATCCCGAAGACGGAATGGTGGGCGCGCTCGAGGAGATGTCGTCTCCCGAGCACGGCGGAATGGCCACCTGGACGCGATTCGAGGGAGCAGTCGAGCACCACCAGCCCGAGGAGCCCGATCCTGCTCGCGCGCCGGCCAGCCAACCGCGGGCGGCGACCATCATCGATCCGGACTTCGAGACTGTCGAGGAGCCGCCCGGGTACGTCCTCAGGGGCGCGCAGGTCGGCAAGGAGGCCGGCGCCGAGCACCTGGGCGCCACGCTCTACGAGCTGCCAGAGGGCAACAGCGTCTGCCCCTATCACTGGCACGCGGCGAACGAGGAGCTCCTGATCGTGCTCGGCGGAACGCCCACCCTGCGCATGCCCGAGGGCGAGCGCGAGCTGGCCGAGGGCGAGGTGGTCGCCTTCCCGGTCGGCGAGCGGGGCGCGCACAAGGTGACCAACGACGCCCACGCGCCGGTCCGCGTGCTGATCGTCAGCGAGATGAACGAGCCGGAGGTCGCCGTCTATCCGGACTCCGGGAAGGTGATGGCGCGCCAGCAGGCTCCGGGCTCCCCGGCTACCGGCGTGCGCGCCATCTTCCGCTTCGAGGACGGGGTCGACTACTGGGACGGCGAGGTGGACCCGGGAGAGGCTCGCTGAGGGTCCGGCGCCTCGGAGTGGTCGGCGCCGGGACGATGGGCGCCGGAATCGCCCAGCTCGCCTGCCTGGGCGGGCTCGAGACGTGGCTTCACGATCCGGTCCCCGAGGCCCTCGCCGCCGGTGAGGCGCGGCTTCGCGACGGTCTCGCGAAGGGGGCCGACCGTGGAATGTGGAGCGAGGCCGAGGCGGGCGCCGCGATCGAGCGGCTGTACCCGGTGGAGGCGCTCGACGATCTCGGCGTGTGCGACCTCGCGATCGAGGCGGCTCCGGAGGACCTGGACCTCAAGCGGGACCTGTTCGCGAGCCTGGCTGCGGTCTGCGGGCCGGAGGCGATCCTCGCGACCAACACCTCCTCCCTCTCGGTCACGGCGATCGCGGCGGGCGTCGAGCGCCCCGAGCGGGTGTGCGGGATGCACTTCTTCAACCCGCCTCCGCTGATGCGGCTGGTCGAGATCGTCGCCGGCGATGAGACGGCGCCGGAGACCATCGACGCCGCGATGGACGCGGCGCGCGCGATGGGCCGCGAGCCCATCCGGGCCGCCGAGGCGATCGGTTTCGTCGCCAACCGCCTCGCGCGCCCGTTCACGCTCGAGGCGCTGCGCCTCCTCGGCGAGCGCGTGGCGCCGGTCGATCAGATCGACCGGATCGCCCGGATCGGCGGCGGCTTCCGGATGGGTCCGTTCGAGCTCATGGACCTGGTGGGGGTGGACGTCAACTTCGAGGTGGCGAAGTCGTTCTGGGAGCAGAGCTTCCACGAGCCGCGCTGGCAACCCCATCCGATTCAGGCGCGAACGGTCGCCGCAGGGCGCCTGGGTAGGAAGTCGGGTCGTGGCTACCACGACTACCGGGAGGGGCCGCACCGCCCCGACGACCCTCCACCACCCGAGCCCGAACCCGGCGCGACCACCGGTTACGCGGACCCCGTCCGCGTCGACGGCGACGGCTTCGTTGCACTGAACGTGTCGGACGCCCCCTCCCTTCACTCCCCAGGAAACCCGCCGCATGGGATCCACATCGCCGAGGAGCACCACCCGGCGGACCCCGAGCTGGTCGTCTACTTCGTCGCGCTTCCGGACCTGACCACGGCCAACCTTGTGGAAATGGCGCGAGCGCCGGCGACGAGCCCGGATGCCCTGGCCGCCGCGGGCCGGTACTTCGCCAGCCTCGGCAAGCACGTCGAATGCGTCCTCGACTACCGGCCTGGACTCGTACTGGGCCGGATCCTGTCCCAGATCGTCAACGAGGCGCATTTCGCGGTGGGCGAGGGGGTCGCGAGCCAGGGGGACTGCGACACCGCTATGCGCCTGGGCTTCAACTGGCCTCGAGGGCCGTTCGAATGGGGCAGCGTTATCGGCTTGAGGCGCGCTGTCGCGATCCTGGACGCGCTCCATCGCTCGCTGGGCGAGGAGCGCTATCGGGTATCGCCGCTGCTTCGGGCGCGCGCGGAGGAGGAGCCTCAGCCGGAGTGGTCCTAGCGGGCGGCGCCGCGATGCCGCCGGCGGCGAACCACGATCCGGCGACGATCAGCAGCAGGCCGGCGACGGTGGCGACCGTGATCGACTCGTCCAGAAGCGTCGCCCCGTACCCAACCGCGAACGCCGGCGCCAGGTACGCGACGAGAAGCGACCGGCCCGGACCCACGCTGCGGATCAGCGTGTAGAAGATCGCGAACGCGACCCCCGTGCCGAGGACGCCGAGGACGGCGACGGCCGCCACCGGCCCGAGCTCCGGGGCCGAGGAGGGCGCCGTGACGGCCGCCGCCGGCGTGAGCAGGATCGTGCTTGCCACCATCACCCAGGCGGCGACGCCGATTGGCTCCGAACCGGCAAACCGACGCTTGACGATGAAGCCGCCGATCGCGTAGCCGAGGCCGGCGAGGACCACCGCGAGGCCGCCCAGGATCGCAAGGCTGGAACCGCTGAGGTCGACGCCGAACAGCGCGACCACCCCCGCGATCCCGAGCACGATTCCGACCAGCCGCATGCCCGCGGCGCGCTCCTCGTGGTCGACCCAGATGGCGAGCACGACCGTGAAGATGGGGGCGGTGGCGACCAGGATGCCCGCGAGGGCCGAGGAGATCTCCTGCTCACCGAGCCCGATCAGCAGAAACGGGCCGGCGACCTGCACCGCGGCGAGGATCGCGAGCGTGCCCACTTGGCCCTTGACCCCACGCAGCGCGCCCTGCGACGCCGCGAGCGGAACCAGGACCAGCGCCGCCAGCCCGATGCGGGCCCAGGCGATCACCGGCGCGGACAGATCGCGCAGCCCGATCTTGATGAACATGTAGCTCGCGCCCCAGATCGAGGCGAGGACGATCAGCGAGAGCCAGGAGCGGCGGTCCACCTGCCGAGGGTAGCCAGCAGGCCGCCGGCGACCTATTCGATTCGCTTGGGCCGCCTATGTCTGCCGCTTATCGAGATCCGTTGCCGGAGCCCGGACGCTGAACCACGCCCGTGTTGATGCCGCCGTAGACGAAGGTCGGCACCACCGGCCACTGCCGCTTCCAGCTCGCCATCTCGGACGAGGGGAAGACGTTGAGGTAGCGCGGGTCGTTCCGGTTCGGATCGGCGAGCGCCTTCTCCTTGATCATCGAGTCGTACTGGTCGATCGAGTCCTCGAGCGTGTTCGAGTTCAGGATCACCTCTCGACCGAAGAACTCGGCGGTCCGGCGAACGCCGGGGATCTTCGAGAGGTGCGGATGCCAGGAGTCGGCGGCGACGCCGTTCTCCGACGAGACCCAGACGCCGTCGTCGGTGTTCACGCAGAGCGAGTGGTTGCCGTCCGTGTGGCCCGGGGTCCAGACGAGGGCGACGCCCTTGCCGAGCTCCACGTCGCCGTCGATCAGCACGACGTTGTCGGTGATCAGGTCCTTGACCCCGTCCTCGACGTACCAGGCCCACTGCATCGGGTGAAGCGAGCCGAAGGTGTCCCACTCCTTGCGCTGCGCGATCAGCTTGGCGTTCGGGAAGAGCGGCGGGCGCGGAGCGGCTTCGCCGGCGATCGGCTCCCGGGTCCCGAGCACGAAGCGCAGGTCCTGCACGTGCAGGTGGTCGAAGCTCACGTAATCGACGTCCTCCGGGCGCAACCCGGCCTTGACCAGGGCCTCGTCGGGGTGGTTCCAGATCGTCGCGAGCACCTTGTAGGAGAGGAACTCGCCCAGCTTCTCGATCTGCTGCGCGTAGTACGGCGCCTCTGCCGGGCCCTCGGGGACGGTCGGCTCGTACGCGAGCGTCTTCAGCTCGCCGTCGAAGTCCTCGAACTGGACGACCTGGAGCCGGTTGATGATGTTGATGTAGGGGTTCGCCCCCTTCGCGGCGCCGCCGAAGGCGAACTTGACCGGGTACCCGGCGGAGGCGATGTCGACGGTGCGGACGCCCCGAACGCGGTTGTCGGGGGTCGCAAAGCGCGCCCGGAACTCGGCCGCGGCCTCGCGGATCGCGGCGGGGCGATCCCCACGGGGCCAGGTGTCGTTGGCCTGATCGAACTCGTGGAACGGCCTCAGCCCGATCTTCTCGATCTTGACCTTGGGAACCTCGACGACAGCCATCACGCGCACTCCTCCTGGGGATTCGGGACCGTGGCCAACTCTAGAGGCTCGGCAACGGTTCCGGCGTCGCGTTTTGAGCCCCGGCGCCCGTGAGGCGCACGCGGGGTTGGGCTGGGTAGGGGCAGCGTCCGGAGTGGACCCGCTCGCCACGCCGATCGCAGATAACTCTTCAACCGTCGAGGGTGCAAGCAGCGGTTGAGGAGTTAACCGCCCATAGGACGGTCAAGTCTTCAACGGCACTCCAACCGGCCACCGGTTGAAGGGTTAGCGTTCGCAACAGCCCTCCCCTCGTTGCCCCGAACACCTCGGTGCCGCCAGGGCGCCGCGGGCGGTCTAGCTACCCCGCCCGAACCTCGGCGGCGTCCGGCTCGCCCGCCCCGTCGGTCTGCGCCTCACCCGCCTTGCCGGCCCAGTGTGCCTCCGGCGAGGGCGGGACGTCGCGCAGATACCACTCCGCGTCCAGGGCGCCCATCGTGCCGGTGCCCGCCGCGGTCACGGCCTGGCGGTAGGTGTGGTCCACGAGGTCGCCGACGGCGAAGACGCCGGCGAGGTTGGTTCGCGTGGACCGATGCTCGGTGATCACGTAGCCCGCGTCGTCGGTCTCCACCTGCCCGGCCACGAGCTCCGATCGCGGAGTGTGTCCGATGGCGACGAACGCGCCGCCCACCTCGAGCTCCTCGGTCTCGCCGGTCTCGGTCTGGCGGAGGCGGACCTTTGCCAGCTTGCCGTCCTCGCCCGCGACGAACTCCTCGGGCACGTAGGGGGTCTTGAAGGTGATGTTGTCCCGTCCGCGGGCGCGCTCCTCCATGATCTTCGAGGCGCGGAACTGATTTCGCCGGTGGACGACGGACAGGTCATCGGCGAACTTGGAGACGAAGATGGAATCCTCCATCGCCGAGTCGCCCCCGCCGATGACGGCGACGTTCTCGCCCTTGAAAAAGGCGCCGTCGCAGACGCCGCAGGTCGACACGCCCTTGCCGCCGAGCTCCAGCTCGCCCGGAATTCCAAGGCGCTTGGGCTCGGCGCCCATCGCCAGGATGATCGCTCGCGAGCGGTATTCCTCGTCTCCCACCCAGACGCTGTGTATGCCTCCGTCGGAGAGCTCGATCCGGGTGGCGTCGTCGCTGATGAACCTGGTCCCGAAGCGCTCCGCCTGCTCGCGGAACTTCTGCATGAGCTCGGGGCCCATGATCCCCTCGGGAAAGCCCGGATAGTTCTCGACGTCGGTCGTGTTCTGGAGCTGGCCGCCCCACTGGAACCCCTCGATCACGAGCGGCTCGAGCTCTGCGCGGGCGGTGTAGATGGCCGCGGTGTACCCGGCGCAGGCCCCGCCGACGGTGATCACGTTCTCAATTCGCTTCTCGTTCACATTCACTCCGTCTTCCTCTCGGCTACCCGCTAGGCAGCGGAAACCCTTACATTGATCATACTTTACTTTCTGAAGTAATGGGCGGCGGGAAGCGGCTCGCCAACCCGCTCGGCGAACGGCGCGCGGGTGCGATCCTGCTCCCAGCGAGCCACCGTTCGGCGCAGCTGGAAGAAGGCGACGATACCCGGCGGGATCGGCAGCCAGAAGGCAGCGAGCCGGTAGGTGAGCACCGCTGCGAACACCTCCGAGCTCGGCAGGCCAAACAGCACGAACGTGCCGATCATCCCGGCGTCGACCGCGCCCACGCCTCCCGGCGCGAGCGGGAACAGGTTCGCCACCATGCCGACGAAGAAGCCCTGGACGACGACGCCGAACGGAACGTGCACGCCGTAGGCGTGAAACGCCGCCCAGAGGATCCCGATGTTGCACGCCCAGAACCCCACCGCGCCGGCTACGGCGAGCCCGCCGCGGGATGGGTTGCGAACGAAGTCGATCGCGGTTCGGGTGCCGCTGGCGAGGGTCGCGGGGGCACTCGCAAACCGCCTCGCAATGCGCTGGAACCGGTATCCCTGCGCGAACCCGCTCAAGCGCCGCTCGACGTCGTCGGGGATCAGGGCGATCAGCAGGAAGACCACGATGACCGCCCCCGCGATCGCCGCGGGGACGATGGTCAGCCCGACGGGGCTCTCCCCGCTCAAGACTCCGACCCTGAGGAGGACGCCGAAGAGGACGAGCGCGAACATGTAGACGGCGTAGAGGAGGACGAGGAAGGCGACCATCCGGCACGCAGTCTGGCGCCGTTCCATCCCGGCCTTTCGCAGCGCCCAGTACGTGAGCACGATCCCGCCGGCGCCGCCGGCGGAGAACAGGCGGGTGGCCGCAAGCCCCGCCATGGTGATCTGGTACGACTCGCTCCACTCGAGGTGGACGACGCGCTCGCCGACGACGCCGCGAAAGAGCGCGACGTACGAGAAGAACATCACCACGTCGAAGACGAGGGCGACCACGAGCCATCCGGGAGTCGCGTCGCTGAGCTGGGCGAGCGCATCCTGAATGCCGACGACCCTGGGCAGAAGGATGTAGATCGCCGCCATCAGGAGGACGATCACGACGACGGTCTGCAGGATTCGTTTGGGCGAGGCGAAGAACGAAGGCTCGGTCTCCTCAGCCTCCTCTGTCAGATCCCGATCGACCACATCCTGGTCGCTCCCCATCCCCTCTAATAGTGGCAGGCGCCTCAGCCGTAGGCCGATCAGCCGCTTGCGATCCGCTCGAGCCGTTGGGCAACGGCGCTCAACCGCTCCGCGAGCGGCCGCGCGAGTGGCTCGCCGCGTCGCACGATCGCCACGACGCCCGCCCCGACCAGCAGATCGACGAGGTAGTGCTCACCCAGATAGACGAGCGCGAACGCCAGCGTCAACGCATATGACCACCCCGCAACGCCGGCTGCGGCGCCCGACTCGCTGAGGAGCATCGCGGCGAGCAGGGAGGTTGCGAAGTGAAGCGATGGCATCGCGGCCCAGGGATTGCCGCCGAGGGACGCATACAGCGTCGGCCAGGCGCGTCCCCAGGTCCCCTCCCCCACCTCGACCATCACGCGACGCAGCCGCGGGGGCGCGGCGGCGGCCACGATCTCCTCACTCGCGCGTCCCTGGTGCTCCGCAACGTACCCGTGCTCCGCCGCCCACCACGGGGGGGCGGTCGGCACGGCGAAATAGATCGCGCATCCGAGGTCGAATGCCGCCGCCATCTGCCGCGCGGCCCGCGGGAAGCGGGCGTCGTTCTTCAGGAGGATCCACACCAAGGCGAGGTGCGGCTCGAAGAACCACGCCCAGTGGACGATCGCCAGCACGCGATCCAGCCTCGTCACCTGACCCGGCCGCGAGAACGTCCGCTGAAGTCGCACGTTCGGCAGCACGCCGGCGCCGAGGAACCGGTCGATCGCGATCGGGTAGTCGATGTGCAGCCGCTCGCGCAGCCTGTCCGGGCGGTCATACGGGAGCTCGTGGATCACGGTGAACGCCCACATCTGCAGACCGAACAGCGCCGCGTCTCGAGCCCGCGTTCGCGGCAGGAGGACCGCCAGTGCGAAGGGGCCCGCCGCGGTCGCGGCGATGGAGACACCAGGGTGAAGGCGAAGCCTCCGCCGCGCGAGCGGCACCGCGAACGCAGCCACGAGCGCGACTCCGGCCGCCGCCCGGACGAAGGGCCTCAATGGCGAGCGCCGCGAGCGGCGGGGAACTCTCATCGGCAAGGCGCGGCGAGTATAAGGTCGCCGGGCGCGGGATCGACCCCGTGTTTTAGGCCCTGGTCCGCGCGCGCTACCGGCGGAACCATCGACCTCCCCGGTGCTTGCCGCCTCCGGGCGCTGGTCCTCAGGGGCTAGAGCCCCGTTCCCCCGCCAAGCGCCATGTCAAACGTCGCCGCGCACCACGCGGCGGCAACCCCCCGAGCCGCGATTAGAATGCTCGCGCCTTGGCGTCCCGGAAGACCGCTCGCCGTCTCGCCCTCTCTTTCGCGCTCGCGGGAATCGCGCTGGCGCTGTTCGCCGCGCCCGCGGGGGCATCCGTCTTCGGCCCCAGGGCCGGGCACTCGCCAAACGCCGACGACATCCGGACGGCGTACTGGGTCGCGATCGTCATCGCGGCGGTGTTGATCGTCGCCGTCCACGCGTTCCTGATCGCCGCGCTGGTGCGGTTCCGCGCTCGGCGCGGACGCTCTCCTCGGCCCTTCACCGCCGGCGCCAGAGCGTTCGTGCGCCCGGCAGCGCCCCTGGTCGCGGTCGGCGTTGGCCTGTTCGTATTCGGGATCGTGACGATGACCCAGGCGCGCGACGTCCAGGCGACCGGCTCGGAGGGGCTCGGAGCGGACGGCGACCTCGTCGCGCAGGTCAATGGGCTCAGCATCCCGCCCGATTCGAAGCCGCTCAACATCAATGTCGTTGGGCAGCGCTGGCTGTGGCGCTTCGAGTACCCGGGCGGGCGTCCCGGCGATCGGATCTTCTCCTACGGCGAGCTGGTGGTGCCGGTCGACACCACCGTCCTCCTGCACCTCACCTCCACCGACGTGACCCACCGTTGGTTCATCCCCGCGCTCGGCGGCCAGGTCGATGCCATCCCGGGCCAGGACGTCGGGACGTGGTTCCGGGCGGACGAGGTCGGGACCTACCAGGGACAGTCGATGTCCTTCGCGGGCAGCGCATTCGCCGCGATGCGCGCCTGGGTGCGCGTCGTGACGCCGCAGGACTACGAGCAATTCATCGCCGACAAGCGCAAGCAGCTGGCCGCGGCGCAGGACTACGTCGTGAGAAAGCTCCATGAGAGCACGCCCGCGGGAGCGGCCCCATGACGCCGCCGACCGCAGTGGGAGCGGCCCGCCCGGAGGTCATCACCGAGGCCGTGCCGCGCCGCCGGCAGGCCTGGATCGAGCGCGCCACGAGCGCCGACCACAAGTCGGTCGGGGTCCTCTACATCGGGGCCGCTCTCGCCTTCGGCGTCGCCGCCCTGACCGCCCTCGTGGTCATGAGGGTCCAGCTGATCGTTCCCGATAACACGACGATGGACCCGGAGATCTTCAACCGGATCCTGTCCAGCTTCGCGGTCACGGGCGTCGTGCTGTTCGCGATCCCCCTGGCCCTCGGGCTGATCTCGTACATCTCGCCGCTTCAGGCCGGCGCGCGTGGCGTCGCGTTCCCGCGGCTCAACCTTCTGTCGTTCTGGCTCTACGTGGCCGGCGGGTTCACGATCTACGGCAGCTTCCTGTGGCGGCCGTCCGAGGCCGGGTTCGCTGCCCTTCCGCCGCTCTCGGAGCCCCTCTACTCCAACACCCACGGAGTCGACACCTGGATCGTCGGCACGGCGCTCGCCGTCCTCGGCTTCGTCTGCTTCGCGGTCAACATGGTGGCGACGCTCCGCACCATGCGCGCGCCGGGGATGGCGTGGCGCCGGGTGCCCCCATTCACGTGGGCGGCCAACCTCGGGAGCTACCTGCTGTTGATCTGCGGGCCGGTGATGCTCGCGGCGCTCGTCATGCTGTTCATCGACCGCCAGTACGGCGGCGTGTTCTTCGACCCGGGATACGACGGCGCGCCGCTGCTCTATGAGCACCTGGCGTGGTTCTTCTTCACCGGCGCCTTCACGTTCCTGGTCATCTTCGCGGCGGGGGTGATCTCCGACGTCCTCCCGCCGTTCACCCGCAAGCCCCTGTTCAGCCAGCGCGCGGCCATGGCGTGCATGCTCGCCATCGCGATCCTTGGCCCGCTGGCGTGGATGCGCAACATGTACACGGCGCCGATCCCGACGGCGTTTCTGGTCTTCGCGATGCTGTTCGCGATCGCGCTGACGGTGCCGATCGGCCTGTTGATCTTCAACTGGATCGCCACTCTCTGGGGAGGCACGCTGCGGGCCCGAGCGGCGCCGCTGTATGCGATCAGCGCGATCAGCGCGATCACGATCGGCCTCGCCGGGGACCTGGCGTGGTCACTCATCCCGGTCGGCTGGCAGATGGAGCACACGACGGCCGCCCAGGGGTCCACGATCGCGGTTGTGGTGGGGGCCGCGGTGCTCGGCGGATTCGCGGCGCTCCACTACTGGATGCCGAAGGTCACCGGGCGGCTCGTGGGCGAGGGGCTCGGAAAGTGCGCGCTGGTGGCGATCCTGCTGGGGCTCTACGCGTTCGAGTTCATGTCGTTCTTCGCCGGCGTCAAGGGCCAACCCGTGGACGTCTACAAGTTCTTCGGCGGGGAGGGGCTCGACGGCTACAACCTCGTGGCCTCCATCGGGGCCTTCGTCATGGCCGGCGGCATCCTGGTCGAGCTCGGCAACCTCGCCTACAGCTACCGGAACGGCGTCCCGAGCGGGCATGACCCGTGGGCGGCGGGCACCCTCGAGTGGTTCGCGACGTCGCCGCCTCCGATCCACAACTTCGATGTGGTCCCGGATGTCCGAAGCGCTGAGCCGTTGTATGACATCCGGCGCGCGATCCGCGACCGCACGGAGACCTGGCGACCGCCGGCACGCCGGCCGACGCCGGAGCGCCCCGACCGTGAGCCCGAGCGAGTCGGCGGCGAGAGCGGGGGCGCCCAGGGCGGCGCCCCGGTAGCCTGACTCCAGATGCGTAGCTCCGCTCGTGGCGAAGCGAACGACCTGCTCCGATTTCGCCGCCTCCTCACCGCCACCATCGTCGCGACCTTCGCGCTGATCATCATCGGCGGGGTCGTTCGGGTCAGCGACTCCGGGCTCGGCTGCGGACCCGCGGGCAGCGGGACCCACGGCTGGCCGCTGTGCGGCGGGCGGGTGCTGCCGTTCCTCCAGCAGCACCAGATCATCGAGTTCAGCCACCGCATCGTCGCCACGATCGTGGTCCTGCTGATCATGGGCCTCGCGTACATCGCGTTTCGCCGCCTGCGGAACCATCGCTGGCTGGTACGTGGCGTTGTGGCCGCGGCCGTCCTGGTGATCCTTCAAGCGGGGCTCGGGGGACTCACCGTCGAGCACGGCCTGCACACGGCGTTCGTGGCGGCCCACCTCGGGCTCGCGATGCTCCTGCTCGGGCTGCTGATCACGCTGCGGCGCCTGACTCAAGGGGGCGAGCGAGCCGCGCCCCTCGACCTGTCCCGCGCGCTTCGGATCACCGCAGTGATCGCCACCGTGCTGGTCTTCGCCACGATCGTCGCCGGCGGCTACGTCGCCGGGACCGAGGAAGAGGGAACGCCCTCCGAGCCGGCGATCGGCGCCCACCTGGCCTGCGGCACCGAATTCCCGACCTGTCTCGGCAAGTTCATGCCGTTCTCCTACGGCCGGCTCGTCGATATCCAGCTCACACACCGGCTGTTCATGTACCTGACGGCGATCGCGATCCTGGCGATGACCGCGATCGCCGTCCGACGCCGGGTGGTGATGCCGCCGAACGGGAACCGGGCGTTCCTCCTGATTCCCTTGCTCCTGGTGTGCCAGATCCTGCTCGGCGCCGTCAACGTCTGGGAGGGCAAGCACGCGGGGCTGGTGGTCGCTCACCTGACGCTCGCGACGATCCTCTGGGGGACGGTGGTCTACGCGGCGACGTCTCTGATCGCGCTCCCGGAGACGTCCAGGGCGGTGCGGCCCGAGGAGTCCGGCGGCGCCCGCGAGACGCAGGCGGTGACCGCCTGACCGTGGAGAGCGCGACGAACACCAGCGAGCTCGTGGGCTCGGCCGCCGTGGAGGGCGCGACGGCCGACGGCGCGCGACTGCCGCTGAGCGCCCCGGTGGGGCGGCGGCGCGCGCGCGACGTGATGCGCGACTACCTGGCCCTGACCAAGCCGCGCATCATCGTGCTCCTCCTGATCACGACGGCGACGACCATGTTCGTGGCGGATCCCTCGGGACCAAGCCTGGCCACGATCCTGTGGACGATGCTCGGCGGCTACCTGGCCGCGGGGGGTGCGGGCGCCATCAACCACTTCGTCGACCGCGACCGCGACGCCCGTATGGCGAGGACCTGCGACCGGCCCCTGGTCACAGGCCGCATCGACCCGCACCACGGACTGGTGTTCGGGATTGGCCTCGCGGTGGCGTCGATCGCCCTGCTCGCCCTCGCCGTCAATCCGGTCGCCGCGGCGCTCGCCCTCAGCGGACTGCTCGGCTACGTGTTCGTCTACACCCTGTGGCTGAAGCCGCTGACGCCGCAGAACATCGTCATCGGCGGCGCGGCCGGAGCGGTTCCGCCGCTGGTCGGCTGGGCCGCGGCAACGGGCGGGTTGACGGTCGATGCGCTCTACCCGTTCGCAATCGTCTTCCTGTGGACCCCGCCACATTTCTGGGCTCTCGCGCTCCTGGTCAAGGACGACTATCAGCGGACTGGCGTCCCAATGCTCCCCGTCGCCCGGGGGGACGCAGCGACGCGGCGCCAGATCCTCGTCTACAGCATCGCCCTCGTCGCCTTCACCGTGCTGCCCTACCTGACCGGCCTCTTCGGCTGGCCGTATCTGGTGGCGGCGCTCGTCTTCGGCGGCGGGTTCGTGGGTCTCGCCGCAGATCTCGCTCACCGGCCCTCCCGGGCGGCCGCGGTTCGCCTGCACCTGGCCTCGCTCGCCTACCTTGCGCTCCTGTTCTGCGCAATGGCGGCGGACCGGATCGTGCTGCACTGAGCGGCGGCTCATTCCTCCCCAGCCGGCGGGGCATGGGCAATGAGGGAGACGAGCCTCGGCGCATGGCCGGGTCGAGTCAATCTGCGCCCGACAGAGGGGCGTGGATTGCGTTGACCCGGCCGTAACCCGGTACCGGGGTCGGGGTTGTCCTGGGCGTGGTTCGCGTCGCAATCCTGGGCGGCCTCTACCTCGCCGCGGGCATCGCGTTTCTCGTCGCGGTCAACGCCGATCAAGACAACTTCGGGATTCCATTCCTCGTGGTGGCAGCCGCCGCTATCGCACTCGGGTGGGGAACTGGGGACGTCGGTCTACGCGGTCTCTGGATCTGGGTCGCGCTCCCCTGGATACTGATCCCGCTCGGCCTGCCGTTCGGGAGGACCGACCAGTTCACAGGCGGCGACGACCTCTCGCCGGTGGCGCTGATGGCGGTGGCGCCGCCCCTCGTCTCGAGCGTCTTGATGGTGCTCGCCGCCGGAGCCAGACGCCTCTAAGAGCGCCATCGTCAGGGCCCGGCACGCGGGCTGCGGTCCGGCGGCTGATCGTCGACGGATCGTGGCGGTGATCGTCAGCCCGCCAGGCTGTTCACCGTCAGCGCGATGAAGAAGACGATCACGATCTCGCTGACGACCCACGAGTTGTCGTTCATCCAGTCGCGCGCCTTCGGCAGGAAGGCCTGAGCCCGCTCCCCGAACAGAACCGCCGCGATCGCGGGCGAGCCCAGCAGCAGCAAAGTCAGGCCGAGGAACGGCAGGAAGTGCCACCACGGGTCGCCTTGACTTGAGAGGTACGAGCCGACTGCGAACGACGTCAGGATGTCGGTAGGAAAGACCCCGAGCAGGAGAAAGCCGAGCTTGAACGAGAAGCCCGGGTTCGCCGTCTGCAGCCTCCCCATCCACTTCGGCGGCTCCGACTCCTTTCGGGTCGCGAAGACGTGCCAGCCGGCGCTCACGAGCAGCACGAGGATCACCACGTAGATCCAGTCCTTCGAGACGCCGCCGTGCGCGGCGCCGATCTGCACGAAGAAGGCGACCGAGACGATCGCCGTGATCGAGAGCGAGGCGCCCGCCAGGTAGGCGAGGGAGTTCCGCCGCCAGTTCTCGCTCGTGACCAGGAAGATCGCGCTCAGGATCTGAGGCCCGGCGATCATCACGATCGCCATGGGCAGCATCTTCACGAGGTTCACGACCGCGCTTCCTTTCGGGATCGAGCCACTGCTGAGCCGCGAGCCTATCCCAGCGAGCGGGCACGTTTGTTGCGCAGCGCGGTCGTCGGCGTGTGATATGAACCGCGCCGAGTGGACCGTAGGCTCGCGCAGCGCAACCTGATCGCCGGGCTCATCGCCGGTGGGATCGCGTTGCTCGCGTTCGGGTTCGCCTTCTTCCTAGCCGTCGTCTACATCACGCAATGAGGGACGGCCGCCGCGCACAGCAGCCGACGGAGCTCATATACGTGCCCAGTCCCAGCTGGGCGCCGGCGCTCGCCGGCGCCGGGCTCGCGATCGTCGCCATCGGCCTGTTCGCGGGCTGGGTCTACGCGGCGGTGGGCGGCGTCATCGCCATCGGCGCGCTCTGGGGTTGGATCCGCAGCGCCGCGAACGACATCGGCCGGCTCCCTCGCGAGCAGCGCGTCAGCACGGCCGTGCTCCCGCCGGTCCCGCTCCGCCGCTCCGACTCGGACTACTAGCGGGCGCCGTTACGAGGCGGTCGCCTCGGCCTCGGCCTCCGGCGAGGTCATCGCCGACGTCGCCCCCTCCGAGGTCCAGACGCGCACGATGTCGCGCATCGAGAGGATGCCGACGAGCTCGGCCCCGTCCACGACGACGAGGTGTCGGATGTGGCGCCTGGACATCTCCATCGCGGCGCGCTCGAGGCTCCAGTCGGGGGCGGCGGCGATGAGGGTGTCGCTCATGTGGTCGACGACGCACTCGGAATCCGGGTTCTCGCCCTTCCCCAGCGAGAGCAGGATGTCGCGCTCGCTGATGATCCGGGGCCCCGGGGACTCCTCGTCGATAACCACGGCCGCGCCCACGCCCTTCTCGGTCATTCGCTTCGCGGCGTCGCGCAGCGTGTGCCCGGGACCGAGCGTCAGCACCACCTTCGACATGCCTTCCCGAACTTCCATCCTCCGCCTCCCCCAGGGGGAATGTGCGTATTGAGTCAACCCTATCTGAAAGCGCTCGACGGCCCCTCAGCGCCCGTGCCGGGCGGCAGACCCCGACGATAGGATTCCCGCCCCGTGTCGAGACGCAACCTCATCCCGGCGGGAGGCGGCTTCGCGGCGCTGGCCGTCGCCGCCGCGCTCGTTCCCGCCCTCTCGGGATGCGGCGTCTCCGCCAAGGGCGATTTCGACCGCGGCAAGCAGCTCTTCACCGCCCAGTGCTCGACCTGCCACGCGCTTCGGGATGCGGGCAGCACCTCGACCGTCGGCCCCGATCTCGATGCGGCCTTCGCTCAGGCCCGGGCCCATGGGATGGATCCCGAAACAATCGCAGGCGTCGTGAAGAACCAGGTCGAGAATCCGCGGCCCTCAACCGACAACCCGTCGGTCTCGAGGCCCGCCGACCTGGTGACCGGGAAGGACCTCGACGACGTGGCGAGCTACATCGGCACGGTGGCAGGGAATCCCGAGTTCAAGGGACCGGAGCTTCCCAACGACCCGGGCGCGCAGGTCTTCGCGACCGCGCAGCCGACCTCGTGCGGGAGTTGCCACACGCTCGAGGCGACGGGCTCATCGGGGACCACGGGGCCGGACCTCGACACGGCTATCCCGATGCTAAAGACTGCGAGCGCCGTGAGGGAAGCGATCGTCGATCCGAACAAGCAGAAGACGCCGGGATACCCGCTCGGCGTCATGCCCGACACCTTCGGGCAGGACATCAGCCCTACGGACCTGAACGCCCTGGTCCAGTTCCTCCTGAAGTGCTCCGGCAAGGGCGCCAACACCGCCCCCTGCCAGCCCAGCGGCTCTTCCAAGTAGCTCTCGCGACCCCGGTCTTACGACGCGGCCGCCGCCGGCTCGCGCGCCTCTGCCTCGAGGTCGACCACGACGTGCGTGATCGGCAGCGGCACCTCGCTGCGAGCCCGCGTCACCACCCCTCGCTCCAGCCATCTCGACTTGTCAGGCGGGTGGGTGGAGATGATCACCTCGTCGGCGGGGAAGTCGCGAAGCGCGTCCTCGAGCGACGCGTTGGGCTCGTGGTGATCGCCGACGTGGCCGCGGGCCCGCAGCCCCTGGGCGTCCATCGCCGCCAGCGAGGAGTCCAGGCGCTCGCGTGCGTCGTCAAGCGCCTGATCCACATCGGATGCCCAGTGCTCCAGGGGTGTGCTGGTGAGCGCGGGAACCACCACGAGGATCTCACTGTTTCGACCCTTCACGCGATTCTGGATCTCGGCGAGCAGCGCCCGGCCACCGACCGTCTCATTCGCGAGCACGAGCACGCGATGGACCGAGTCGTCGCGACGTGAGACCTCGGCCCTGTGCGGGAGCGTGCCCTGCGCCCCGCGCCACAGGAGCCCGATCCCCAGCCCGACCTCCAGCGCCAGCAGGGCAGCGCCGATGGCGGGGCGCGTGAGCAGAGTCAGGGCGATGACCGCACCGAGTGCGATGGCGATGATCACGACCACGCGAAAGACGTCTCGCTCGGATCGCAGCGGATTGTGCATCCCTCGCCCCCTTTCAGTGGTCCCTACGATTATCGCGCGGCCAGGGGTCCCTGCGCCAGGGGCTTTAGCGCCGATGGGATGCGCCATGCGGACGTTGGTGGGGGGCAAGTAGGGCAGCGCCCGAGCAGCTTCGCCGGCCCCTTCGATAGACGATGGACGGATTCACGCACCTCTGTGGCGGTTTTCCATCCATCGCTTCCCTGCAGGGCGGTCAGGGATAGCCTTTCGGCTATGGCCGCTGCGCCGCGCTGTGGACAGGCATCGTTCGGGTTCACCCTGGCGGCCGTCCTGTACAGCATCGCCCTCCTCGTCTGGGTGGCCGCCGTCCCCAGCACCGAAGGCCAGACGCTCCTGCAGTACGGCGGGCCGGGCAGCTTGGCCGTCACCGTCCAGCCGCTCCTGGTCAGCTTGGTCATGTGGGCGCTCCTGCGCCGCCGATGCTCGACCGGGAGCCGCGTGGCCTCCACCGCAGGCTGGATGATCGGAGGCATGTATCTCGTGTGGAGCGCGCTCGCAGGCTTTTCGCCCGCGGCCGGCGCCCTCCCGGCGGCGCTGCTCCTCCTGATCGGCGTCACATTGACGCCCAATCCCAACTCCCACCCGGCGTAACCGCGTCGACGATGGATGGATTCCGGCGTCTATGTCGCCGTTTTCCATCCATCGCTCTTGCCGGCAACGACGTCTGGCTTGGGTGCCCCGGATGATCGCCGCTCTCGGGACGCGCGGGCGGACGGGGTGCTCGGAAGGTTCGGGACTGAGCTAGAGGATGTAGACCGTCGTGAAGACGATGATCCACATGACGTCACCTAGGCACGGATCGGCCATTTCGTGCCTGAAATGTCCTGCTGGGACCCGCTGGGGGACGCCTGGGACTGGCGCCCTGTGGCGCATTTGTGGCGCATCCGTTTGTAGGCGAGCCCAAGACTTTCAGGCGCGATAGCGCCACCACAACAACCTAAGCACCCCGCGTCATAGCCCCGGTTGGGGGGGTGGACTCCCCAGCGGGCTTGACAGGAAGCGTTGTCGAGTAAGACGAGCCGCTGCCTGGGACCACGCATTCGACTCAGACGCCGCAAGCGCGAGGAATACCGAATGCCCAGGTTGGGGACCGGAGAGCGCCGGCATTGTCCAGCCGGTACGCGAGGTGTTTGGGAACAAGCTTCTCCAACTAGGGAAGCCGTAGTGCGCCCGCGCATTGGGTGCAGCCAACAACAAGAAAGACGAGGCATGAGCTTCAAGAGCCGTGAGAAGAGACGCAAGCGCCTGGCGCGCGAGAACTACCGAAAGCAGAACTGGAACCCAGACCCGAGCAGCTACTACCTGACGTTCGCAAAGAAGCAGTCGAAGTGCTTCCACTGTCAGGGTGAGGTTCAAAAAAGAGACGAGATTGCGTTCCGCTACCAACCGCTCGAGGTCTGGCACAAGCGCTGCGCCGACCTGAACGGGTTGGCGTCCCGCGAGTCCAGGCGCTGGAGGAAGGCTGCAGCATGAGGGAAGTCACCGAACTGACGGAACTCGAGGCCGAGCTCATCCGCCGTGCACTTCTCGTGTATCCCGGGGCGCTCGGCTACAGCCCCGCCCGCGACCCGCATGAACTCGCAAAGGAACTTGTCGCCGAAGGGCGTCTTGAGCGCGTAGAGGTCGTCGACGCCGTCGACCCCGACACCGACCGCTTTGTTGAAGGCATGATTGCCTACAAGCTGACCGAGGAATACGCGGAGACGATTCGGCAGTCCTTCGCCCATTGGCAGGACGGCGCTAGGTGGAACTAGATTGGACGAGCGCTGGCTCGACCGGATCCCCGAGGATCCGAGCCAGAACTAGCGGGGGTTCTCCGCAGAAGAACGAGTAAGGTTGCCGCCCGGATGAGCGATGGCCAGGACCACAAGGTGAAGGCCGTTGACGCGATCGATGCCGCGAACGTAGGAATGGCGGATGAAACGCGGGTCGGGCAGGTGTATGCGATCACCGCCGTGGCCGAGGCAATGCTTGCCGTCTACGACATCCTGATCGAGATACGCGAGCAGCTCGAACGAAAGCCGTAACCGAGCGGTCAGCCTAAACCGAAGCGGTTACCTCGCACAGGGCCGTGGAACAAGTTCAAACGACCGGAAAGGTCGGCGTCCGTGGTCCCGTTTTCTGAGTCAGCGAGGGTAAATAAGCCGACGGGTAGCGGAGCTCAGAAAAACGGCCCGCCGAAAGCCGCAGCAGCAAGCCATCTAGAGCCCGCTGGCGCCGCCAATCGCGGCGTGAAATTCACGAAATCCAGCCAAGGAGGTGACACGTGGCGACAATCGCTCCAGAACGGCCCCAAACGACCTTCAGGCCGGTTATCAGGGCTTCCTCGCTTTCTGCGAGGCCATCGGGCACCCGCTGGAGCCCTACATGCGCCGCATCGCTCGCGCCTACTTCGGCAGGGCGCGGGAGGTCGCCGCAATCCTGCCGCGCGGCAACGCCAAGACAACGCTCGCCGCGCTCATCGGCCTCCACCATCTGCTCACCGTCCGTGGCGCGAACGTGGTCGTCGGCGCGGCCTCAGTGCAGCAGGCGCGCATCTGCTTTGAGCGCATGGAGGGGTTCATCACCGACCCGGTGCTCGAGGACATGGTCACCCTCCGCCACCTGGAGCTTCGCTATGACGGCCCCGAGGGACGCCGCCGCCTGCGGGTCATCCCCTCGGATGGGCCGAGGACGCACGGCCTGTCGTCCTCGCTCTATGTGGCCGACGAGCTGTGGGCGTGGTCGGAACGCGCCGGCCTTCTGACCCAGATGCAAACCGGGCTCATCAAGCGGCCCGACGCAAAGCTCCTCATCATCTCCACCGCCTCCGGCGACCTCGATTCGCCGCTCGGCAAGCTCCGCCGCCGCGCGATGGCCCAGGCCGACGTTCACCGCGCCGGCCCCGTGGTCGAGTCCAAGGGCCCGAATCTGCACTGGCTGGAGTGGAGCCTGGGCGACCAGCACGACCTCTCGAACCTGCGGGCGGTGAAGCGCTGCAACCCGGGCAGTTGGATTGGGGTTGGCGACCTTCGCCGCCAGCTCGAGTCGGTCTCGGAGGGCGCGTTCGCTCAATTCCACGCCTGCCGGTGGGGGGTGCGCGAGTCGACCTGGCTTCCCGAGGGGGCTTGGGCCGGCTGCCAAGGGGAGGTGGAGTTCACCGAGGGCGAACCCATCTGGGTTGGTGTTGACGTTGGGGGCACTCGCTCCGCGACCGCCGTGGTCTGGCTCAACTCAAAGCTTCACGTCGGCTGCCGCATCTTCCAGGGTGACGACGCGGTGTTCGAGGCCGGAAACATCATCATGGGGCTGGCCGAGCGCTTCCAGGTCCGCGAGCTGGGTTTTGACCCATGGAAAGCCGCAGTAATCGTCAAGGCATTCGAGCATCGCGGCATCAAGACGACGGTCTGGCCCTTCACCGACTCCCGCGTAATCCCCGCCGCCAGCGCCCTCTATGACGCCATCGTCGAGGGCCGAATCACGCACGACGGCGACGAGGAGCTAGCGAAGCACATGGCGACCGTCGTCGGCAAGTCGACCATACGCGGCCTGCGGATTGACAAGGCCAACGAGTCCGACCAGATAGACGGCGCGTCGGCCCTGCTGATGGCCTACGAGGTCGCCACGGCCCCGGAGCCAACCCCAACGCGCGTCCTGGGTTACCTCTGATGCCTAATTCCTGGTGTGTCGTGTGCCGTGTTCGCATCCCCAAGGGCTCGCGCTGCAAGCGTCACGCCCTGCGCTCACCTTCATCGCGCGCCTGGAGCCAGCCGGGGGCTCCACTCATCCGCGAGCAGGTGCTTAAGCGGGACGGCTGCTGTGTTCGCTGCGGGTCGACTGAAGACCTCGAGGTAGACCACGTCACTCCCGTTTCCGCTGGAGGCGAGACCACGCCCGACAACCTCCGGACGCTCTGCGCCGGTTGCCACCGCAAGATTCACAAACTGACCTTCATAAGCCCGACTTAACTTCCGAAAGGGAACCAATTGCGTAATCCATTCCATAAGCGAACCGAATCCCGGTCCCTTCCGCCGGCTGAGAACGAATTGCCGTTGATGGCGACCTACACGTCCTCGCCAATCAGTCCGACGGCGGCATTGGCAATCGCCGACGTCTGGTCTGCCGTCCGCGTCCTGGCCGATGCGGCCTCGAGCCTTCCCTTGCACGTCTATCGCAGGACCGCATACGGCCGCGAGCGGGTGGACTCCGGCAAGCTGGTCGACCTCCTCGACCGCCCCGGCCCTGGCACCACACAGGCCGACCTCATCTCCTCGCTGATGACCCACCTGGCCATCTACGGGAACGCCTTCCTCGCGAAGTATCGAAGCGCTGGCGAGATCACGCAGCTGGGGCTTCTTCACCCCGAACGGGTCCGGCCCGAGCTTCAGAACGGCCAGCTCCGGTTCCGATACTCGCCGCCCTACACGGGCGCTGCGCAACAGCTTTTGACCGAGGCCGATGTTGTCCAGGTCAAGGGCCTGTCCGTTGATGGCCTGACGGGCCTCAGCGCCGTCCAGCAGGCCAGCCGCGTGCTCGGCCTCTCCGACGAACTCGTCAAGCACGCGCTGAGTTATTTCGACACGGGCGCCGCTGGGGGCACCGCCCGGCCCGCTGGAGTTCTACGGCTTGGGGAGGGCGCTTCGTTCGACGAGCAGGACCGGATGAAGGAAAAGCTCCGGGCCGAGTCACGACCCCACGGCATCATGCTGGTTGAGGGAGACGCCGAGTACCTGCCGGTCGCCTCAAAGCTCGACGACAGCCAATTCGTGGAGCAGAGGCGACTGGCGAGTCAGGAAGTTGCCCGCGTGTTCCGCATCCCGCCGCACATGCTGGGAGCGCCGAGCGCCGACTCGATGACGTACAGCAACGTCGAGCAGGAGAGCATCGAGTTCGTCCGCTACTCGCTCGCCCCCTGGCTACGCCGCGTAGAGCTGTCGATCAGCGGCGACCGAGACCTCGCCTTCCAGCAGCAATTCGTGAAGTTTGAGATGGACGGGCTCCTGAGAGCTGACGCCAATACCCGGAGTGAGGTCTATGCCCGGGCGCTCGATCCGATCACCGGGTGGATGAGCCGTGATGAGGTGAGGCGCTTGGAGGATCTGCCCGAGGAGGCGTCGAGCTCGACGACTAACGGCAACAACGTAAACCCAGCCACCAGCGTGGAGGCGATGATCGCCAATGCCGAAAGCTGAAAGACCGAAGGCGGGCGAGGTCGAGGAGCGCCAAGCGCCCGCGATCGCCGTCGAGGGAAAGAAGATCCGTGGCCGCATCCCCTACGGGAGCGAGTCGCGTGACATGGGGGGCTGGCGCGAGATCATCGAGCCCACCGCCCTGCGCAACACAAAGCTGGATGATCTGGTCGCCACCGTCGACCACGCCGGGGTGCCGATCGGGCGCTACCCGACCACCTTGGATCTCGAGGACCGCTCCGACGGCCTGCACCGGGCTGTGGTGCCCCCTGAGAGCCGCTCCGACGTTCGTGAGGCGATCGAGCGCGGCGACCTGAAGGCGGGTTCGTGGCGCATGGTCGTTGGCCAGGATCGCTGAGACGGCAACACACGCCATGTCCTGGCGATTCACGAGCTTCGCGACGTAAGTGTTGTTACTACGCCTAGTTACCCAGATTCGGAAGTGGAGCTGCGCTCCAAGGCCGAGCAAACCAAAGCCACCAGTGAGGAGACACAGAACGTGTCTGAAGCAAAGTCCGAGGAGCGCAGCGACGAGCAGCGTTCCGAGGAGAAGTCCGAGGAGAGATCCGAGGTCAAGGTCATCGACGAGCCCGCACCTGTCCTCCGGGTCGAAGATCGGTCAGGGTCCGCGCAGTTTCACGGCCTGGCCGATGCCTTCGAGCAACGGGGATTCCCCGCCAGCCCGGCGTCGGTCACGTGGGATGAATTCCGAACGCTCAGTTGGAGCGCCGGGACCGTGCTCACCGACGTCAACCCCCTCCGCAACGAGGGTATCCCGCTCGGCGCGGACCAGAGATACGTGTTCCCGGTGTTCCCATCCACCGCGGTAGACGCGGGGGTAACCGCTGTTCAGACCCTGCGTCAGTCGGCACGGACGCTCGCTGCAGGGACGGCAGTCGTGAGGCCCCTGGATAGCACCACCACGAAGCCGGAGGTCGCGACGACCACCGAGCTGCTGACCACGCAGCTCAAGCAGGTGGCCGCGATTGAGACCAACGTGCCGGAGATCTTGGGCCAGCAGCCGCTGTTCCAGTCGCTAGTCGAGAATGATCTGAGGCTCTCGATCTACGAGGGCTATGACCGGCTCGTGATCGACGGCGTCTCCACCGCCGGCACGATCTCCAAGGGAACCGCGGACATTCTCACCGCCACCCGGAAGGCGCTGACCTCGCTGCAGAACGCGGGCTACGCCGGAGACACGCTGGCGATCGACAGCGCCGGTGCCGAGGCTCTTGACCTGTTCCGGAGCTCCGGCAGCGAGGCGTTCTATGTCTGGGGACCGAGCCGCTTCGCCCCCGGTCAGGTATTCGGATTGAACGTCCGGATCACGAAGGCAGCCGGTACGGCGGTGATCGCCAGCCAGCAGTTCGGTCGCCTGTACTCGAGCCCGCTCCAGCTGCAGTGGTTCGAGGTCGACGCCGGAGCGACCAACCGATCCAATATCCGGCTTGAGGGCCACGCCGTGTTCGCGGTTGAGCGGACCTCGGCTGCCGTAAGGATCATGCCGTAATGCCAGGCTTGGCAGTTGCGCAGCACCGCGAGGGCTGCGGGGGTTTTGGTGCTCATCCCCCTTCCTCGACTGCCGGGAGCTCTCGGCCCGGCCCGCCGTTTTCCTATCCGCGCGGCGGGTCGGGCTGGGGGGCTGACTAGTGCCTGATCTTCCCAAAGGTGAACGACGGATCGCCGTGTGGGCGGCTGTGGATACGCCTCGCTCCGTCTCAGGTGGGTTCACGGCGGGTAAAGGCCATCCGTGGGCAAACGAAGGAAAGGGAGAGCGACATGTTGGCCCTGATGCTCCCTATGGCAGTAGGAACGGGCGTGGTGGTGATCATCGTCGCGATTGCAATCGCGCTCATCGTTCTTTTCGTGACTTTGTCTATGCGCGGGAGGCGGAAGGCGAAGCTGCGTGATCAGAATCGCCGCGACCTGCGCCCCTGATCGCCCGGGCGGTTGAAACCTCGCGCCGGCGAACTCGTTGAGGATCTCGCGGAACCACGGACGTCCACTCAGATAGGCTCCGCAGAATGGCCGAGCAGAGCGACGAGCAGTCTTCGCCCCTTCAGGAGTACCAAAAGCGCCTTGAGGAACTGATGGAGTCCGCGCGGGAGGGGATCGGGCGACAGACCCCTGAGGTCCTCGACAAGTTGGCGGCGACCGCGAACAACATCGCCCGACGCCTCGAGGACATGGCGAGTGACGCCCGGCAGCGGGGGGCGGAGAAGGAAGCAACGCCGGAATCCGCCGGGACCTCGGCCGATCCGGCGCAGGGGCCCAAGCCCCCTGAGGAACCCCATCCCGACGAGCCTCGGGGCGACGGCGAGACCCTGCCCTAGCGCGCCGGACCCGGTCCTGCTGCCTTGAGCCCCCGCGTGTCATTGCGCGGGAGCGGACGGAGCGGGCAGAAGAGATGGAGGCCGACCGCTAGACAGGAGGATCTCT
>JBKPFQ010000031.1:0-23510 GCA_046728915.1 Actinomycetota bacterium
TCCTGGGCGACCGCGCCCCGTATCCCACGGGCTCCGGGCTCAAGCGCATGGGCTGGGGCTGCGACTCTCGGCTCGATGCAGCGTGGCGGCCCTCGCCGGGCGGCCCGATCTCGAGCCAGCCCAGCTGCGTCCCCGACTACAGCCTGGATCCGGTGCGATATCCCTACGGCGGCGCCTACAGGCCGACCGAGGTCGAGCACGTCCCCACGCTGATGGATCGGCTCGATCAGGCCGGGCTGACCTGGAAGCTCTACACGGCCGCCAAGCCCGGGGAAAGTGGCTACGGATGGGCGATCTGCCCGACGTTCGCGGGCTGCCTCTACACGTCGCAACACAGGCGGCAGGTCAGCCACAGCCGGGTACTGAGGCACGCCAGGGCCGGGAGGCTGCCGAACTTCAGCGTGGTGCTACCGACCTGGAAGGCCTCTCAGCACAACGCCGAGTCGATGGCCGCGGGCGACAACTGGATCGGCAAGGTGGTCGACGCGATCGAGCACGGGCCCGACTGGCGATCGACCGCCGTCTTCATCACCTACGACGACTGCGGCTGCTTCTACGACCACGTGCCGCCGCCCGAGGGCCTGGGGATCCGCACCGTCATGGTCATGGTGAGCCCGTGGGTCAAGCCTCAGAAGACCGACTCACACGTGGCCTCGATCGCGTCGATGCTGGCGTTCACCGAGCACGTCTTCGACCTGCCCGCTCTGACCCGGAAGGACGCCGCCGCCTACGACTTCCGGCAGGCCTTCGACTACCACCAGCGCCCGGTCAAGCCGGTGCTGATGACCCACACCAAGGTGCCGCGGGCGGTGCGGGAGCGCCTGGCGCGGGCGGGCAGGCCCCCCGGCGGCACGTAGCCGCCCGCACGCGTCGTCGTCAGAGGTTCACCGCGACGTACTTGGTCTCGAGGTACTCCTCGATCCCCTCGTTGCCGCCCTCGCGCCCGATCCCGGACTGCTTGACGCCGCCGAACGGCGCGCCCGCGTTGGAGACCATGCCCTGGTTCAGGCCGATCATCCCGGTCTCGAGCCCCTCGCACACGGTGAGCGCCCGCTTCAGGTCGCGGGTGAAGACGTAGGCGACGAGGCCGTACTCGGTGTCGTTCGCAGCCGCGATCGCGTCCTCGGTCGACTGGAACGAGGCAACCGGCGCCACCGGCCCGAAGATCTCCTCCTTGAGCAGTCGGGCATCGGGTGGGACCTGGGCCAGGACGGTGGGCTCGTAGAAGTAGCCGGCGCCGTCCACCGTGGTTCCGCCGACGAGGGCCTTGGCGCCCCTGCCGACGGCGTCGTGGACCAGGTCGGCGACCTTGCCGCGCTGGTCGGCGTCGATCAGCGGCCCGACGTCCACACCCTCCTCCGTACCCCGCCCCACCCGGAGCTTGCCCATTCGCTCGGCGAGCATGCCGGCGAACTCGTCGGCGACCGAGCCGGCGACGTGGAAGCGATTCGCCGCGGTGCAGGCCTCGCCGACGTTGCGCATCTTGGCGATCATGGCCCCCTCGAGCGCGGCGTCGAGGTCGGCGTCCTCGAAGATCAGGAACGGAGCGTTGCCCCCGAGCTCCATCGAGACGTTCAGGATGTTGTCCGCGGCCTGGGCGATCAGCCTGCGCCCGACCTCGGTCGATCCTGTGAAGGACAGCTTGCGAAGGCGGGGATCCTCGATGATCGGCTTGGCGACGGAGCTCGACGAGGAGCTCGTGATCACGTTCAGGACGCCGCCGGGCAGGCCGACCTCCTCGAGCAGTTGCGCCAGGGCGAACGCCGAGAGCGGCGTCTGCTGCGGGGGCTTCCAGACCATCGTGCAGCCGGCGGCGATGGCGGGCCCCACCTTGCGCGTTCCCATCGCCATCGGGAAGTTCCACGGTGTGATGAAGAAGCAGGGGCCGACCGGCTGTCGCATGACGAGGACCCGAGATGCACCGTTGCCGGCGACCTTGTAGTAGCCGTCCGTGCGCAGGGCCTCGCCGGAGAACCACCGGAAGAACTCCGCGGAGTACGCGATCTCCGCCTTCGACTCGGCCACCGCCTTGCCCATCTCGAGAGTCATCAAGAGGGCGAGCTCGTCGGCGCGCTCGTTCAGCGCCTCGAACGCCCGCCACAGGATCGCCGAGCGCTCGTTCGGCGGGGTCGCTGCCCACTCCGCCTGCTTGGCGACCGCGGCGTCCAGCGCCGCCGTCGCGTCCTCCGGGGTCCCGTCGGCGACCTCGCAGAGCGTCTCGCCGGTGGCCGGGTCCTCGATCGGCAGCGTCGCGCCCCCGCTCGCATCGCGCCACTCGCCGCCGATGTAGAGCTGCTTGGCGACCTTGTCGACGACCGTCTGCTCCTGAGTCGCGATGCCCATCTCAACCTCCATTCGTGCCTTCGCTTCCAAATTACCCAACGGCGCGTCGTACGGTCATCCGGAAGGGAACTCGTCGTCGCGGTCGAAGCGCGAACGCGAGCTGTGTTGGGCCGGGGAACTCAGGCGATGCATACGAGGCGAGCGAAGGGATTTGCGATTGCCATCGTCGCGTGCGCCGCGCTCGCCGCGGCGATCATCCCCGCGAGCGCGTTCGGCGCTCGCTGGGTCATTCGCGGTCACGGCTTCGGCCACGGGGTCGGGATGAGCCAGTACGGCGCCTACGGGTATGCCAAGCACGGCAGCAACTACCGCTCGATTCTGGGGCACTACTACCGCCACACCCGGCTCGGCACGGCCAGCGACTCGATCAAGGTGATGCTGGCCTCGGGACGGAGCTCGATCGGCTTCAGCAGCGCACGCCGGGCCTGCGGCAAGCGCCTGCGCGCGGACCGGAGCTATCGGTTCGCCGATTCCGGGTCCACCGTGACGCTGCGGAGCGCGCGCGGCCGCAGGCTCGCGAACTGCGGTCGCAAGGGCACGGCAAAGGGAGGGCGCGGGATCCGCGTCGAGGGGAAGGGGACCTATCGGGGCAAGCTGATTGCGAAGGCATCCGGCGGGCTCCTCATCGTGAACAGGGTGGGGCTCGATGACTACGCCCAGGGCGTGATCGCGAACGAGATGCCCCACTCGTGGCCGCAGAGCGCCCTGCGCGCGCAGGCGGTCGCCACTCGCTCATTCGGGTTGGCGTCCAGCGCCGGGCGCGGGTTCGACGTCTACGACGACACCCGCAGCCAGGTCTACGGCGGCAAGGGATCGGAGACCAGCGCGACCAACCGCGCCGTCCACGCCACCAGCAACGAGGTGCTGCGGTACCACAGGGAGATCGTCACCGCGTTCTTCTTCTCGACCTCGGGCGGACGGACGGAGAGCATTCAGTACGCCTTCCCCGGGTCCCGGCCGGTCGCCTACCTGCGGAGCGTCAAGGATCCCTACGACGACACCTCGCCGTACCACAGCTGGAGGAAGCGCCTCTCGCAGCGGGAGATGGAGTCCCGCCTCATCGGCCTCTACCGCGGCCGGCTCAAGAAGGTGAAGGTGACCAAGACCGGGGATTCGCCGCGAATCGTGCAGGCGAAGGTGGTCGGTTCGCGCGGCAGCTCCCGGGTCTCCGGACCCACGCTCCAGAGCCGCCTCGACCTGATGAGCACCTGGGCGCGATTCGACCGTCGTTGAGCCAGCCTACTGCGGGACCACGCGCAGGTCTGGCTTGGCTCCTGGCACGCTTGGAGGCGACGCTCCTGATCCCGGGCACCTCCTCAGTGGAGCACCTGGAGGAGAACGTCGCCGCCGCGAGCCTCGTGCTGGACGACGACGACCTCCGCGCGCGCGGCTCTGAAACCGATCCCGATCGGCGCCGCTCAGCCGTCGGGGTAGGGCTGGAGCGGGATCCCGTGGTCGGTGTCGCGCATGCCGATCTCGTAGGCGGCGGCGCCGGTCAGTTCGAGCCGGCGTGGCCGGCTGCCGTCGCGCTCCACCTCGAGCTCCAAGTCGGCAATCGAGCAGTTGAGCGTGTTGTGCTCCGGGCCCTTCGGGTCGGCGTAGACCCAGGCCACGAAGTTCCGCGGCTCCGATCCGACCCGGCCGCGAACGCGGACTCCCCTTCCGGACAGCTGGAACCGGCAGCTCGTCGGCTGCTCGGCCACTTTCGTGGACAGCACTCGATCGAAGCCGCCCAGCCGGTGCTCGGTTTCCCCGAATCGCAGCATGCCGTTAGCGACCCATGGGGTCCGCACCGGGCCGAGCTTGATCCGGCCGGCCGCCATGTCGAAGTAGGTCGGCTCGTCCTGGTCCACGAAGGCGCCCTGGATCCAGACCCAGCGCTCCGCGTGCTCGGCGCCCCAGTTGTGTCCGATCATCCCCGGCCAACCGTCGAGCTCCACCTCGTCGCCGCCCACCGTCAGCCGTCCCTCGAACCGCGCGCTCGGATACGGGGACAGGAACTTTGTCCGCGGGAGGGGGGCGTCGTAGAGGCGCTGGTAGGGGAGATGGTGAAACGGCTCGCCGGCGTCGTCGAACCGGAGGTCCCAGCTCGCCTCGAGCTCAGGCGTCCCGATCTCGCCGGTGGCTCGACCGGGCTCCAGCACGGCGCCGTCGACGCGGATGTAGCCGCCGTCGGGGACGGAGAGCTCGTCGGCGCCGAAGGTGGCCTTGGTCGCGCGGGGCCCCGGCGCCTCGGCGTCGAAGAAGGTCAACCAGATCGACGCCGTCGGGTCCGCGCCGGCTCGCTTGTGGACGGTGTGGCGGATCCAGACGCCCTTGCCCCCGATGGTCCGGGTGGCCTTGATGTAGAAGCTCTCGTAATGGCCGGCGTCGCGCTCGATGCCGGCGAAGCGGGGCGCGCTTCGCACGCGCCCCAATCTATCCGGACCTCAGCTCCAGCGGTCCCACTTCTTGAGGAACCTGGTCACCGACCGCATCGCGTGGCCGCCCTCGTACCAGCCGGGCTTCGACCAGAGCTCGAAGTGCAGGTGGCACCCGGACGCGTTGCCGGTGCTCCCCACCCGGGCGATCTGCTCGCCGGTCCGGACCCGCTCGCCTCGGTGGGCCCGCCCGCCGCGCTGGACGTGCATGTACACGTAGTCGTGGCGGGTCCCCTTGCCGTCGACGACCAGGTAGTAGCCGGCGCCGCCGGCCTGGTTGGCGCTGTACTGAATCCGGCCGCCGCGAGCGGCCACCAGGGGCTTGCCGCACCTGGCGAAGACGTCCTGGCCCTGGTGGGTGTGCCCGGAGCGGGGCGCCCCGAAGCCATCGCCGTAGGTGTGGCGGGCGCGGAGCGGGAACTTCTCGGGGTAGAGCTTGAACGAGCGGTCCTCCCCCTTGGTCCTGCTGCGGTCGATGTCGGCGCCCTGCATGGTCCGGATCCGGAACAGGTAGGCCCCCTTCGGGGCCGGGTCGCTCTTGCTGGTGCTCCCGGACCAGCGAACCCTGTACGTCCCGGGCTCGAGGTCGTCGCGTCGCCAGACCTTCACGACCTCCCAGGTCTTGCGGTTCACGGCCTGGATCTTCAGATTGCGTGACCGGTCGCCGTCGATCGTGAACCGATAGGTCGCGCGGTGGTCGCCATAGAAGAAGACCTTGCCCGGGGAGGCGGACTCCGCCTTCAACCGGATCGAGCCATCGCCGCCACGCGATGCCCCCAATCCGCCGGATGCGCCCGACCCCGAGGCGGTCACGGTCTGATCACCCGCGGGCGTCGAGTCCTGGCTGGTCGACTCCTGGGCCGTGCTCTCGGCGGAGGCCAGCGCAGCCCCTCCGCAGAGAACGGTTGCCGCCGCCGCCAGGGTGATGGCGCCTGCCCGCACCCGGTCGCCCGTGCGCGCTCGATCGATCCTCCGCCTCAACTGCTCGGCCTCCTCTTTCTCGGGCCTACGGGGTTAGCTGGCGGGCTCGCGCTGAAAGAGCTGCGCTACGGCCGTGCGGCCGACTCGCCCCTGGGGCCTTGGCCCCGTGGGTCCCCCGCTCCCCGACGCATGAGCACCGGGGACTCGGCATTGCAAAGGCTTGCTTACAAAAAGACGGCGGAAGGCTAACAGACTGGTCTGCGGGAAGGCGGGGGTTACGGTCCCGGCGAGGCACCCAGGGGCGGCGCTGCGAGCGATCCGGATCGCGAGTGGACACTTTGTTTCGCTATGCGAAAGCAGGCGTCCACAGGGACGTCAGTGCCGGATCGTGATCACGTCACCGTCCTGGACCACGTAGTCGCGGCCCTCGGTGCGCAGGAGCCCCCGTTCGCGCGCCTCGGCGTACCCGCCCGCGTCGACAAGCTCGCGCCACCCGACCACCTCGGCGCGGACGAACCCCGCCTGGATGTCGCCGTGGACCTTCCCGGCGGCGTCCCAGGCGGTGAGTCCGCGCTCGAGCGCCCTGGCCCGCGCCTCGCTGCCGCGGTGCGCCGTGAAGAAGGTCACCAGCCCCAGCAGGTCGTACGCGGCGCTCACCAGTCGCTCGAGCCCCGACTGGTCGAGCCCGAGGTCGGCTCGAAGCTCCGCTGCCTCATCGGCGGGAAGCTCGGCGAGTTCGGCCTCGATCCGGGCGCTCACCGCGATGCAGCGATCCCGGCCCGCATGCTCGGCTAGCTCGAGAGGCGGCTCGCTGTCCCCCTCGTCGACGTTCGCCACGTACAGCATCGGCTTGGCGGTCAGCGCCTGGAGGTTCGCGGGGGCGTCGGGCGCGCGCCCAGGGGCCGGGACGGTCCGTGCGGGCTCGCTGCGACCGAGGGCGTCGATGACCCGTTCGAGCCACTCGCGCTCGGCGACGAGCTCCTTGGCGCCCGACCCGGCCTGCCTTCGGACCCGCTCGAGCCGGCGCTCGGCCTGCTCCAGGTCGGCGAGGTAGAGCTCCGCCTCGACCGCCTCGGCGTCGGCCACTGGATCGACGCGGCCCTCGGGATGCGGGATGGACGCGTCGCCGTGGGCGCGGACGACGTGGCAGATCGCGTCCGTCTCGCGGATCTCCGCCAGAAAGCGGTTGCCGAGCCCCTCGCCTCTCGACGCCCCCCGAACGAGACCGGCGATATCGTGAAACTCGATCTTCTCCGGAACCAGCGGTCCGGCGCCGGCCGCTGCGCCCACCGGCGCCAGGCGCTCATCGGGCACGTCGACGATCGCGACGTTGGGCTCGACCGTGGTGAACGGGTAGCTCGCCGTCTCGGCGGCCGCGCTCGTGAGCGCGTTGAAGAGGGTCGTCTTGCCCGCGTTGGGCAGCCCGACGATTCCGATCTTCACGGAGAGATGCGCCGGCCGGCGGCCATCCTCGGGACCGGTCGGCTCGAATTGCCGCCGGGCGGCGCCTCGCCCTGCCGCCCGGTGCCGGCGACGAGGTCGATCAGGCGCTCCTCGACGCCCGGCCCGTCCAGCCGGGGGATCGCCCGCCCGAGAAGCGCTCCAAGGCACACTCCCGCCAGCACGTCCGATGGGTAGTGCATGCCCAGATAGGGCCGGGACAGGCAGATGCCCGCGGCCAGGCAGTAGAGGAGCCCGCGACGCTCGGGCGCGACACGGCCCAGGGCGGTCGCGGCGGCGACCGAGGAGGTCGCGTGTGCCGACGGGAACGAGAGCTTGCTGGGCGCACGCGCGAGGGGCGGATGCTCCTCGATCAGCGGCCGGTCGCGGGCCACCGCGACCTTGACCGCATAATTCACGCCGATCGCTGCAGGGCCGACCGCCGCCGCGGCCAGCCACCGCGGGCGGCGCCGACCATCCACGGCGGCGCCGGCCGCACCGATCGCCGCCCAGACGGCCGCCCACTCACCGGCGGCCCCTAGAGCTCGCATCGTGCTCCGCAGGGGCTCGGAGTGGCCCCGGGTGCGCATCAGCCACAGAGCACTCTGATCGAGCCAGCCGAGAAAACCGACGACCCCGGGCCTGCGGAGCGGCGGCCCGGGCGCACGGCGTCCGAGGATCGGCAACCTGACGACGGGGCTCCGGCGCAGCTTCTTCCGGCGCTTTGCCACGACGCGAGAATATGGGGAAGTGCCCGCTCCGGATGCACAGGGGCCGCCTCGTCGCGGAGCTGGAGGGGCCTCATCCGACCACGACCTCAAACGCCCGGGGTGTGGCGGCGAATACGGCGGTGCCCGACTGCACCATGTCGCCGTCGACGTTGTAGGCGGTCGATTTCGGGAGCCTCAGCTCGATCCGTCGGCCTCGGAACGAGCGCACACCGCTCTGGGACTCCAGTTCGCCGCGCCGCAGACCAAAAGCGCGAAGCGCGAGCGCGAGCCGCGGGCCCGCCTCGATCACCACGGCGTCGAGGGCGCCATCAGCGGGATCGGCGTGCACGCGCGAACCGGCGCCGAACGCTCCGCTACAGGCAACCGTGACCTGCCAGGCCGCACCGGCGAAGACCATCGAGCTGTCGCACAGCAGCTCGCAGCGGATGGGCTTCGCGCTCAGCCCGGCTCGGATCGCACCGAGACCGTACGCCACCGGTCCGAGAAGGCGCTTCCAGCCCCGCGCCTTGCGCGCGGCGACCGGGGGCAGGCCGATGCTGGCGACGTTGACGAACGGCCGCTCTCCCATGCGGCCGAGATCGAGGGACCGCGTCCGTGTCCCGTGCACGGCCAGCCGGCAGGCCGCCGCGAGATCGTCGGGCAGTCCCAGGGCATGCGCGAGGTCGTTGGCGGTGCCGGCAGGCACCACGGCGAGGGGGATGCCGGCCCGGGCGGCTGCTGCGGCAGCGCCTGCCACCGAGCCGTCGCCACCTGCGACGACGAGCCGATCGGCTGACGATCGCGCAGCGCTCTCCCACCTGGACGGCGGGTAGGGGTCGACCTGGGCGCCGAGCGCGACCAGCTCCTCCTCCACTCGACCCGCATTGCCGGACCCGGAATGCGGGTTGACGAGAAGGGCGATCGATGTCATCTGCGCCAGCGCACCTTGGGCCGTTGAGCGATGCCTTCTCCCATGCTGCCTCCCTGCGATCCGTCCGCTACCCGGGGCCCGTGGCACGAAAACCGATGCCGACCGTCGGCCGTGGGTAGGTCACAATGCCGGCATGGCGGCGACGATGGTGCCGGGATACAGGCACGTCCCCGGCAACCACTGCGGCTCCACGGCGCTCCGCAACCTGCTCGCCTTCCACGGACTCGAGATGTCCGAGGAGATGGCCCTGGGACTGGGCGCGGGAATCAGCTTCTACTACGTGGCCCTCGACGGCTCCTCGCCCTCGCGCTTCACGAACGGACGCACGGGACGGCTCGAGGAGCTGTTCGTCGAGCTGACTGGAGCGCCCCTGCGTCTCGAGACCTTCGACGAGCCCGACGCCGCATGGGACGCGGCCCGCGAAGTCGTCGACGACGGCCGGCCGGCGATCCTGATCACCGATCTCTACTACCTCGATCACTACGGAAGCTCCGCGCACTTTCCCGGACACGCCGTCGTGCTCGCCGGCTACGACTCCGAGGCGGCATACCTGTCCGACACTTCCTTCGAGGAGCTTCAGACCACGCGGCTCGAGGGGCTGAAACGAGCGCGCCACGGCGAGCACCCCGTCTTCCCGCTCGCCGGCCACATGTTCACGGTCCCCGAGGGGACGGAGGTCGGGGACCTGTCCGGCGCCGGACCGGCGGCGATCGAGCGCTGTGCCCGCGGAATGCTCGAACCCGGCCTGGGCGACTTCCAGGGACTGCCCGCGCTCCGCCGGTTCGCGCGCGAGGTCGGCGGCTGGCCGGAGGATGCCGATGACTGGCGCTGGTGCGCGCGATTCCTGTACCAGGTGATCGAGCGCCGCGGGACCGGTGGCGGCAACTTCAGGCTCATGTACTCCCGCTTCCTCGAGGAGGCGGGATACGACGAGGCGACGCTGGCGGGGGAGGCGGCCGCTGCGTGGACCGCGCTCGCGGGGTCGGCGCAGGCCGCGAGCGAGCCCGAGGAGCCGGAGGAGGCCCTGTGGTCTCCCGTCGCGGCCCACGCCGCCGCGGTACTTGAGATCGAGGAGCGGCTCTGGGAGTCGTTGGCGACGTCCGCTGGATAACGGCGGGCTAGGCCTGTGCCTGAGCGAGCGGGTCGGGTGTCCCGAGCTCGGACGACGCCGGTGCCACGTACGGCTTGCCGGGGATGGCGCCGATCGCCAGCAGCCGGATCCCGTCCTCGCCCGGCCAGATCTTGCGATTGGTGCCTGAGCTGACGCGCACCATCGTGTCCTGGTCGACGGGATGGCGCTCGCCGTCGATCTCGATCTCGGCGGAGCCGCGAAGCGCCAGGTAGACCTCCTCCTGGCCGTCATCGCCGTGGTCGTGCTCCGGGTAGCCGTCGTAGCCGGCCGGTATGTCCATCACCTGAAGGCCGAACGAGGTGACGCCGAGCTCGGCTCGAGCGAGCTTGAACGCACCGAGATAGGTGGCCTCCATGTCGTCGATCCTCTTCACCGCGTAGCCGGACATCGTTTGCTCCTTTCGCCGAGGACTGGGCCTGGGGAATCTAACGCACGAACGTTCGTGCGGCAAGTGTGAGTATGATCACGCAGATGCCACGGACCGCACCCACTCGAGAACGCCGCACGAGGAACGCCGCTCGTACCCGTGAGGCGATCCTCGACCGCGCGGTCGATCTCGCATCGACGCAGGGTCTCGAGGGACTGACGATCGGCCGGCTGGCGACCGATCTGGAGATGAGCAAGAGCGGGCTCTTCGGCCATTTCGGCTCCAAGGAGGAGCTGCAGCTCGCCACGATCGAGGCGGCCTCCGGGCGATTCGTGACGGAGGTGATCCAGCCCACGCTGGCCGAGCCCGAGGGCGCGCCGAGGCTGCGCGCGCTCGCCCGAAGCTACCTCGACTACCTGGAGCGGGGGGTGTTCGCCGGCGGCTGCTTCTTCGCCGCCGCGTCGATCGAATTCGACGACCGGCCGGGCCCCGTCGGCGACCGGATCCGTGAAGCGATCGGCGCCTGGATGGACTATCTGGAGGGCCAGGCCCGTGCCGCCCGTGCCGACGATCCGAAGCTGCTGGCCTTTGAGTTCCACGCCCTGGCGCAGGGGGCGAACTCGGCGTTCAGGCTGTTCGGCGACCGGCGCGCGTTCGCGCGGGCCCGGAAGGCGATCGAGTCCGTGATCGAGAGTCAGGTGCGAACGGCCGGGCTCGGGGCCCGCCGTCAGGCCTCCAGGCGCGCGAAGTAGGCGAGTGCCGAGCCGACGCGCCGGGTGAATCGCAGGCCGGCGGCCTCGGCACGCCTTTGGAGCGCGCCCAGGGTGACCATGTGCGGGTCGCCAAAGAGCTCGCCGACGATCACGCGACCGCCCGGGCGCAGCACCCTGGCGATCTCACGCAGCGCGGCGTCCTGGTCGGGGATTTCACCGAGCACGGTGACCAGGACCGCCGCGTCGAAGGAATCGTCGTCGTAGGGGAGCTCCTGCGCGTCGCCCTGAGTGGGGTTGACGTTCCACAGCCCCCGCTCGCGGGCGCGGCGGATCGTGTGGTCGAGCATCTCCTGCTGGAGGTCGAAGACCTCGATCGCGCCCTCGGCCCCGACCCAGTCCGCCAGGTCCAGCGTGTAGTAGCCCGTGCCCGGGCCGATCTCGAGCACCCGCTCGCCGGCCCGCGGCTCGAGGATCTCTCGCAGGCGCTCGCGGGTGATTCCCGGGTGCGGCGCCTGCACCCAGAAGCGCTGGTTGTAGGGACAGGCCGACGGGTTCTTGCGCCACCACAGGGCGACGCCAACGACCGCCAGCGCGCCGGCGACGATGAGCTTCCTCATTTGTTCGAGAAGCCGATCGTGTGTGGAGCGGCAGCGACCCGCACGAACACCACCTGCCGCAGATCGAGCGAGATCGCGCCGTCCTCCGCGCTGAGGTCATGCCAGCCCGCGGCCTCGCCGGAGAGCTTGTCGGTGGAGGCGACCGCCTTGCGAAGCGCCTCGAGCTCACCGGACTCGAGCCGCGCGCTCATCACCTGCCCGCCGGCGAAGCCCACCTCGATCCTCTTCATCTCATCGGCCATCTCTTCTCCTATCCGTGATCTGGTGCGGGCTCCACAAGCTCGGTGAGGACTCCCCCGGTGGACCTGGGATGCACAAACGCCACCCGGCTCCGGCGGATCCCGACCCGCGCCTGGGCGTCGATCAGCTCGACCCCTTCCTCCTTCAACGCCTCGAGGGTCGCGTCGATGTCCTGGACCCGGTACGCCACGTGGTGAAGGCCCTCGCCGCGCCGCTCGACGAACTTCCCCACCACCGTCTCGGGACCCAGGGGCGACAGCAGCTCGACGTGCCCGTCCCCGACGTCGAGCAGCGCCGCCTCGACACCCTGGTCCTCGACGGTCTCGCGGTGCACGAGCGGCATGCCGAACGTGCCCTCGTACAGCGCAATCGCGCGTTCGAGGTCGGACACCGCCACGCCGATGTGATCGATCAGCTCGAACATCGCCGCGTGAGTCTATGTACCCGGCTCCGGGGAGCTAGCGTCGCTTGGGCTCCGGCGGCTCGGAGGCCAGCGCTGGGGCGCGGTCCCCCGCTGGACCCCGCTCGGGTTCGAAGGTGGCGTCGTCAGGGCCCGGCTGAGCTTGGAGCCGGTCGCCGTCCATGATCGCGCGGATCTCGTCGTGCTCGATCACCTCGTTGGCGAGGAGCCGCTCGGCGATCATGTCCAAGAGATCGCGATGATCGACCAGCAGCCGGTAGGCGCCCCGGTACGCCTCCTCGGAGATCTCGGCGACCTCCTCGTCGCGGGTCTGCCGCAGCGCGTCCGAGACGTTGTGGTCGTCGGCCGGCACCTGATGTGAGCGGATGGAAGTGCCCATCCCGTACTCGTAGACCATCGAGCGGGCGATGTCGGTGACCCGCTTGAGGTCGTCGGACGCCCCGGTGGTGATGCGCCCGAACGTGATCTGCTCGGACACCCGGCCCGCGAGCAGGACCTTCATGTAGTCGATCAGCTCCTCGCGGGATTTCAGGTAGCGGTCCTCCTGGGGCAGGTTCAGCGTGTAGCCGAGCGCCTTGCCGCGCGGGACGATCGAGACCTTCTGGACCTTGTCGACGCTGGGCAGGAGCTCGGAGACCAGCGCATGGCCGGCCTCGTGCCAGGCGACCACCCGCTTCTCGTGGTCGGTGATGACCTTCCGGGACTGGAGGCCGGCGACCACGCCCTCGAACGCGTCGTCGAAGTCGGCCTGCATGATGACGTCGCGGCTGTTGCGGCCGGCGAGGATCGCGGCCTCGTTGCACAGGTTGGCCAGGTCGGCCCCGGGGGGCCCGCGGTGTGCTGGGCAACCCGCTCCATGTCCACGTCCTGCGCGAGCGGCTTCGAGCGGGTGTGAACGTCGAGGATGCGCTCGCGCCCCCGCATGTCCGGCGGCGGCACGAAGACCTGGCGGTCGAAGCGGCCGGGTCGCAGCAGCGCCTTGTCGAGCTTCTCGAGCATGTTCGAGGCGGCCATGACGATCACGTTGTCCCCCGAGTCGAACCCGTCCATCTCGACCAGGAGCTGGTTCAGCGTCTGGTCGCGCTCGCCCGAGATGTCGGATCCCCGGTGCGCACCCACGGCGTCGAGCTCGTCGATGAAGACGATCGCAGGCGCGTGCTAGCGCGCCTGCTTGAAGAGCCGGCGGATCCGCGCCGCGCCGAGCCCCGCGAACATCTCCACGAACGAGGAGGCGGACTGGCCGAAGAAGTTCGCGCCCGACTCGTGGGCGAACGCCTCGGCGAGGAGCGTCTTGCCGGTCCCGGGCGGTCCGTGGAGGAGGATCCCCTTGGGCACGGTGGCGCCCAGCGCCTTGAACTGCTTCGGTCGGCGCAGGAACTCCACGACCTCGCGAAGCTCGTCCTTGGTCTCCTCGACGCCCGCGATGTCCTCCCAGGTGACCGAGCTCGCCGACCTCGGCGTGATCTGCTGCGGCTTGGTCCGCGGCATCAGCTTCAAGGTCCGCCAGACCAGGTACACGAGGACGCCCATCAGGAGGATCGGCGCCCACAGCTGCAGAAGTTCTCGAACTCGTACCGGTCGATTCCGAGGATTCCGAGAACGGTCATCGGGTCATTGGCCCCGTCCGAGCACGCTCAGCTAACGGTGTCGGCACTGTCACGCCACGGGTGAACGGCCGCTGTCGCCCGCCTCGGCACTCAGGATCTCCCGCAGGGCGGCCGATCCCACCTCGAGCTGCTCGTCGGTCGGCTCTCGGGTGGACAGGGCCCGCTGGATCTCGTGCCCGGCGGCGTGTATACCTCGGCCGACGGCGGAGTCGGGGGAGCGCTCCGCGTACGCGAAGAGCTCAACGGCCGCGGACACGCTGGCCAGTCCGGCCAGGCCGCGCGCCGCCGGGCCCGGACTGCGGACGAGCCGCTCGACGACGAGCTGGCCCGCCACCGAGAGGACGAGCAGGGGCAGGACGAGGTTCGAGCCGCATCGGTCGTGCTCCTTCGGCGCGTCCGCTGGGTCAAAGCTCCCGCGCTCGTAGGCCCCGATCGCCTTGTGCTCGACGCCGTGGTAGGCCGCGAGGTCGTGATCGCGCAGCGCCGTCGCGGCGGGCAGCACGCCGAGGCTGGCGATGATCGCCTCCCGGCCCAGGGTGCTGGGACCGAGGCGACGGATCGCGCTGCTGAGCACCGCTGTCGCGAGCCCGGTCGCCAGCACCCGCGAATCCTCGACGGGCAGGCGGGCCGCCGGCAGGTTGCGACGGGCGATCGGGACCACCGCGAAGGCCTCGGCGAGGCGCAGGGGCCCCCGCAGCAGCGGCACCGACCCGAGCGGCCCGCGGGCGAAGGTCGGCTTGGGCCCGGATGCGACCTGGATGGTTCCGTCGTCCGCGCGCGCGGCCGCCGCCCAGGACGTCGGCCCGTGGATCAGGAGCCCGTTGCGAAGCGCCATTCCGCCCAAGCGAAGCCGTCGCTCGGGAGCCGCGCCGTTACCGGGGGCGTCGACGACCCGTTCCGCGGCGGCCCCGTTCTCAGAGGAAATCACTCGAGGATCCGCCTGATCGTGTCGCGATAGAAGCGCGCCGCGAACTCGACGTCGGCCACGGCGGCGCGCTCGTCGGCGCTGTGGACGAGGGGTGCGGCCTCCAACAGCGAGAGCTCGCGCTGCGGGCAGAACCCGTACACGGTCGCGGCGTCGAACGCCTTGCGAAACCAGTGGCTGTCGCTGAAGCCGGCCATGACGATCGGGACGATCTCCGCGCCGGGATCGTTCTCGGCCAGCCACTCCTCGATCACGTCGCGAAGCGGAGAGCGGGAGGGCGAGGCGTTGCCGACGACGTGCTCGACGAATTCGAGCGAGTATCCGTCCGGCGCACCCAGGATCGCCTCCGCCTGTCGCCTCACCTCGTCCTCCTCGACTCCGGGCGGCACCCGGCAGTCCACCAGGGTCTCGGCGCTCGAGGGAATGACGTTCGCCTTCTCGGACGCGCGCGCCTGAGTCGGCACGAGCGTGACGCGGAGCATGGGCTCCAGGAGGTACGCGACGACCTCGGGGGCCCGTTCCCGCAGGTGGTCGACCGCCTCGTCCAGCCCGTCCGGATCCGCGCCGATCTCCTCGCCGCTCACCGCGTAGACGAACTCCACCGCCTCGGGAGTCGCGTTGACCGGCGGCTGTGAGCTCAGGCGCTCGAGCAGCGGTGCCAGTCTGAGGAGCGCGTTGTCGCCCAGGGCGGGCACCGAGGCGTGGCCAGCGCGCCCGCGAGTGCGCACCAGGAACCGGAACACCCCTTTCTCGCCCACGCACAGGGTGTAGAAGCGCCGGCCCTCGACCTCGAACGCGACGCCGCCGCCCTCGTTCAGCACGTAGTCGCAGCGGACGGCATCCGGGTGCTCCCGGCAGAGCCACTGAGCGCCGGCCTCCGCACCCATCTCCTCGTCGGCAGTGGCGACCACCAGGAGGTCCCCGGCGTCCGGCCGCCAGCCCTCGCGGCCGAGGTTCGCGGCCGCCGCCACCTCGGCGGCAACCTGGTCCTTCATGTCCTGCGCGCCCCGGCCCCGGATCTCGCCGCCGACGACGTCACCTGCCCACGGGTCGAAGCTCCACTCGGACGGCTCCGCGGGAACCGTGTCGACGTGGCCGAGCAGGCAGAGGGTCGGTCCGGACCCCTCCCCACGCAGGCGCGCCACGAGGTTCGGGCGGCCGGCCTCGGCCGCCAGCAGCTCGCACTCGAACCCGGCCTCGGTCAACGTCTCGGCGAGCAGCTCCTGTGCGGGCTCCTCGTTTCCGGGTGGGTTGACGGTGTTGATGCGGAGCAGCCGCTGCAGGAGATCGACGGCCTCAGAGCCCTCGGCGGTCGCGACTGCGCCCTGTCCCTCCACAGTTGGAGGTTATCCACGGAGGTGCTCAGCCGACGATGGCCTGCACGAGCATCGAGGCGCCGCTCGCGACCATCACCGCCGCGCAGGCGCGGAGCAGCACGTGCTCGTCGAGGCGTCCCGTGAGATGCGATCCCAGGTAGGCGCCCGGGATCGCCGCCACCGCGCCTACCGCGAGCAGATCCCAATCGACGCCGCTCGGCAGGTGGCCGAGCACGCCGCCCACCCCGACGACCGCCCCGACCGCGGCGTTCGTGCCCACGGCGCCGTACGGTCCGACGCCGGCCCACTTGACCATCGCCGGGAGCCGGAGCGAGCCCAGGATGAGGCCGACGATGCCGCCGATGACGCCCACCCCGAACCCGATCGCGGCGGCGTTCAGCACCAACTCGCCGCGCCCGAGCTCGCGTTCGCTGACCGGCCGCCGGTAGCGCAGGACCTCCAGGGCCCCGTACAGGACCACGACGGCGATCACGGCGAGCAGCACCCTGCTCGGGAGCGCCCCCGAGATCAGGCCGCCGGCGATCGCTCCGAGGAGCGAGGTGGGCGCCATCCACCGGAAGAGCCTCCAGTCGACGCGCCCGGCATGAGCGTGCTTGCCCGCCGCGGTGATTGCCGCAACGCCCGAGATCCCCACGTTCGCGCCGGCTCCGGCCGCCGGGGAGCTCGCCAGCAGAACCACGAGCGGCAGTCTGAGGTTGCCCAGTACGAGCCCCACGAGGCCCCCCACCGCCGAGACGGTGAACGACCAGAGGGCAAGGGCGATGAGCTCGAGTACGGAGATCGCGGGGTCATACTGGATCGGGAGGAATCGTGGAGCGACTGTTCGACACCGGCGAGGAGCAGCCCCGCCAGCGCACCAGCGTCCCGCCCGGCGAGGCGCCGTTGCCCGTTCGGGCGCGTCCGCGATCGCTGGACGAGCTCGTCGGCCAGGAGCACCTGCTCGCAGAGGGATCGCCGCTGCGGGTCGCGGTCGAGACCGGCGAGCCGCATTCCGCGATCTTCTACGGCCCGCCCGGATCGGGGAAGACGACCCTCGCGAGGATCATCGCCGAGGCCGCCCGAGGCGCGTTCGAGGAGGAGTCGGCGGTCAACGCCGGCCGGGCCGAGGTGCGCGCGGTCATCCAGCGCGCCGAGGACCGTCGCAGGGGAGCGGGGCAACCCACGATCTTCTTCCTCGACGAGATCCACCGGTTCAACAAGGCGCAGCAGGACGCCCTGCTGCCGGCGGTGGAGGAGGGCCTCCTCACCCTGATCGGCGCCACCACCGAGAACCCGTACTTCGAGGTCAACTCCGCACTTCTGTCGCGAACCCAGATCTACGAGCTGCATCCGCTCCGGCCCGAGGACATCCGACGGCTGCTGGACCGGGCCCTGAGCGACCCCGAGCGCGGCCTCGATGCTCCCCCCGAGGTCATGGAAGAGGCGCTGGAGCTCCTCGCCGGTCGCTGGGACGGCGACGCGCGCGTGGCGCTGTCGGCTCTCGAGCGCGCGGTGGAGACGGCCCGGACGGCCGGCCACGCCGTCGATCTGGACACGGCAGAGGAGGCGCTGCAGCGCAAGGCGCTCACCTACGACCGCGAGGGCGATCGCCACTACGACTACATATCGGCCTGGATCAAGTCGACGCGGGCATCCGATCCCGATGCCTCGCTCTACTACCTGGCGGTGATGCTCGAGGGCGGCGAGGACCCGCGCTTCATCGCCCGCCGCATGGTCGTCCTCGCCTCGGAGGACATCGGGAACGCCGACCCGCAGGCCCTGGTGGTGGCCAACGCCGCCGCCGAGGCGGTGGACCGCGTGGGCCTGCCGGAGTGCCGGCTCAACCTGGCGCAGGCGGCGAGCTACCTCGCGCTCGCCCCGAAGTCCAACGCCTCCTACCGGGGGCTTCAGCGGGCGGTCGCCCACGTCCGGGAGCACGGCGCGAAGCCGCCGCCTCCGTACCTTCGCGACGCCCACTACTACGGCGCGCGCAAGCTCGGACGCGGCGTCGGGTACGTGTATCCGCACGACGAGCCGGGAGGGGTTGCGGGCCAGCAGGTGATCCCGGAGGGGATGGAGGGTGAGCGCTTCTACGAGCCCACCGATCGCGGTTTCGAGTCCGAGCTCGCCCGCCGGCTCGAGGAGCTGCGGCGCGTGCTCCGCGGCTCGCGTTAGCCGGCCAGCTCGCGAACCAGCTCGCCGGCGGGGCGAATGTCGTCGATGCGAGCCACGCACTCACCGGCGTACAGCGGGCCCGCCTCGAGCAGGTTGTCGGCACCCGCCGTGGCGGCGGCCGGGCCGAACAGCGGCGCCGCGGGCCTCTGGCTCGCCGCGAGCCCGGACTGGATGCTCGGCGGGGCGCGCGAGAGAAGGGGGGCGCTGATGCGGTTGGCGGCGCGAAGCCAGGCCGGACCGCGCGGATCGTCCCTGAGCCAGCGGCGCGTCGCCTCGTTGGGGACCACGCGATGCGGCGCCGGCCAGCCCGCGCCGAACAGCTCCGTCACCAGGGTCGCGCGGGCATCGAGGAGTCGCCGCTTGTAGCCGGGATGGGCGCCGCTCTCGGTGCTCATGAGAAAGCGCGTGCCGGCGACGACGGCGTCGGCGCCGGCTTCCAGGCGGGCCTTGGCGTCCTCCGCGGTCGCGACGCCGCCCGCCGACAGCACCGGCAGGTCCCCGAGCACCGCGCGAAACCGCTCGAGGAGCTCCTGAGCGCCCACGGTGCCTCGCACGTGACCGCCGGCCTCGAGTCCCTGGGCGATGACCCCATCGACCTTGGCGGCGCGCGCCGCGAGCGCCTCCTCGATCGAGCCGCACTGGTGGATCCAGACTCCCTGCACGCGGCGGTTGGGCGCGCCCCAGAACGTGACGACGGCGTCCGCGGCTTGCGACGCCCCCCAATCGCTCGACCGCGCGAAGGGGAGGAGCAGGTTGACGGCGATGGGCTTGTCGGCCAGGCGGCGGGCGGCGGCGACCTCGGCATCCAGCGGCGCCGGCCCGAGCATGCCGATGGTGCCGAGGCCGCCGGCCTCGGACACGGCCGCGGCCAGCTCAGGCCCGGACAGGCCGCCGCCCATTCCGGCCTGCACCACCGGGAGCTCGACGCCGAGAAAGTCAAGGAAATTGGTCACCACCATAGTGTGGTCAAGGTGCGCGCTTCGCACCAAAAGCTTCGGCGAGGGAGGCATAGAATCGGGTCGATGGGCAAGCTCGAGTCGTTCAACCCGGCCACCGGCGAGCTGATCGGAACCGTCGAGACCATCAAGCCCGCCGACGTCCAGGGCGTCGTCGATGACGTCGCCGAGGTGCAGCCCTTCTGGGCCCAGCTGACGCTGGCGGACCGGGCCCGCTATCTGCGCAAGGCCGCCGATGTCCTGGTCGAGGAGGTCGACGAGGTCGCCGAGCTCCTGACGCGCGAGCAGGGCAAGCCGATCACCGAGAGCTACACGATGGAGGTGGTGCCCACAATCGACGTGCTGCGGTGGTGCGCCAGCGCCGGACCGAGGATCCTCGCGGACGAGCAGGTCCGCATGGGCCAGGCCCTCTTCCTCACCAAGCAGGCGAAGTTCGTCTATCAGCCGATGGGAGTGGTGGGCGTCATCGCACCGTGGAACTACCCATGGTCGATTCCGTTCGACGAGGTCGCGATGGCGCTCATGGCCGGCAACGGCGTGGTCCTCAAGCCGGCGAGCCTGACGCCGCTCCTTGGCGAGCGCATCCGGGAGACGTTCGAGAAGGCGGGGCTTCCCGAGGGCCTCGTTCGCGTGGTCCACGGAGGCGGCGCGATCGGCTCGGCGCTCTGCGAGTCGTCGGCCCGGAAGATCTTCTTCACCGGCTCCGTCGAGGTCGGCCGCAAGGTCGGCGAGCTCTGCGCGCAGCGGCTGAAGGGCTCGGTGCTCGAGCTCGGAGGCAAGGACCCGCAGATCGTGTGCGGCGATGCCGACCTGGCGAACGCGATCTCGGGATGCGTCTGGGGAGGCTTTGCGAACGCCGGCCAGACGTGCTCGGGGATCGAGCGCACCTACGTCGTGAAGGACGTGGCCGATCGCTTCATCGAGGGTGTCGTGCGCCGCGCGAGCGATCTCTCGGTGGGAGATCCGATGGAGTGGGAGACCGAGATCGGACCAATGGTCTCGGAGGACCAGTTCGGCGTCGTGTCGGAGCTGGTCGACGACGCGCTCTCCAGCGGGGCCGAGCGGGCGGCGGGCGGCCCCCGCGAGGTTCCGGGCTTCACCGGCAAGTTCATCGCCCCCACCGTGCTTGCCGGCGTCGAGGACGAGATGCGGATCATGAAGGAGGAGATCTTCGGTCCCGTCGTGCCGATCATCGTCGTCGACTCCGAGCAGGAGGCCATGCGCCGCGCCAACGACTCCAACTTCGGCTTGGGCGCGTCGATCTGGACCAAGGACCGCGCCAAGGGCGAGCGCATGGCGAAGCGAGTCGAATCCGGCATGGTGTGGATCAACGACCACTCCTACACGCACGCCGCGTGCCAGTGCTCCTGGGGCGGCGTCAAGGACTCGGGGGTGGGCCGCTCGCACTCGAAGTTCGGGTTCTATGAGTGCGTCGACATCAAGCTCGTGGCCTGGGAGCCGGGCCGGACGCGGGACTTCTGGTGGCAGCCCTACGACCGCACGCTCGGTCAGGCCGTTCGCGCCACCGCCGGCTTGCTCTACGGGCGCAACGGCCAGCGGATGCGGGCGCTGCGGGAGGGGGGCATCCCGCTGCTGCGGGTCACCGCGCGCACCCTGCGCAAGGACGCCTGACCGACGACGGTGAGGAGGAGCGCGTCAACCCGCGAGTGAGCCTGGAGGGCGAGCGGGTGAAGAAACCAGCCCGGGCGGCCGTCAGGAACGGCCGCCCCTGGTTTCGAACCTCACATGCAGGTGGCTGTCGTGGTTGGGGATCGCCTGCACGACGTCGGGCGGCCCGGTGAGCCTGGTGTTGGGACCGACGTAGACCACCACGGCCCCCGCGCGCACGAAACGGTCGACGAGGTCCTGCGCGAGGCGGAGATTGACCTCGTCGACCGACAGCGGCGCCCGCTCGGCCTCGCTTCGCAGCGGGTAGTAGACGTCGACGTCGAGGCCGTTCTGGTGGGTGGCATGCCCGATCCCGCCGAACTGCGGACCGAAGTCGCCGCCATGGGGACGGCTGAGATCGCCGATGCCCACCCGAGGTGCCCCCGGATGCGCCCGGGCATAGGCGCGGATCACCCTCAGCGTGGTTCGAATCAGGTCGTCCGTGCCCCAGCGCCGCCAGCCCCGGTTCGGCTGGCGAGTTCGGATCGGGTCCCAGGTGAAGAAGTGGGCGCCCTCGGCGGGAAGCCTCACGCCGCGGACGAGTCGCCCGGCCTCTGGAAGACCGACAGCAACCGACCGGCGCCAGTGGATCCGCTCGTAGGTCGTCTTGCCCGTCTCGCCGGCACGCTCCCGTGAGGCCTCCCGCGCTCGTACACGGGCGGAGGGCCGGGATCTCCCGGCGACGGTGGCCGACGTACCGAGGGGGCTCACCTCCACGCGGTCCCGCCCCTCGCCGGACCAGGACGCCCTCGTCAGGAGCGCCCCGGCCAAGACGACCGCCACGAGAGCGCCGATGCAGAGCGCGCGGGCCATTCGCAGAGGCATACGAGCCCCCGCGGGCATCGGGTCCGTCTCAGGCGGTCAGGTCGTCACCCGGGCGCGCGGCGACCACTTGCTCCGCTTCTTCGTCTTCTTCTTCTTCTCCGACCTCGCCTGGATGTCGTAGGTGTGGCCTCCCCGTACGCGGACGGGCTTGCGCTTGGCGCCGAACTTGGCCTTGGCCCTGGTGACGTCGTTCTTCCACATCTTCCACTTGCGGCCATCAACGCGGTAGCGCACGTCGAACGCGTCGCCGGTGTCGTCGGAGCCGGTCGACCACCTCACCCCGAACGACTTGGCGGTCTGGTCGAAGATCGCCGGCCTGATCTTGATCGTGCCCTCCATGCCGCCGTTGCGGCTTCCGTGGAGCTCGCAGTAGTAGTGGAACTTCCCTGCTGAGGGGTCGACGTCGAAGCCGGCGGGCTCGGACGTGGTGAGCTTCCCCGAGTAGAAGAGCTTGTCGTCCTGGCGGACGTTGTGGGAGGCGAACGTACTCCCGTTCGTGTCCCATTGCCAGTGGATCGACCCGGCGCCGACGCTCTCGGTCACGTTCTGCGGCCCGAACGCGTTGGCCCCGCCCGCCTCGACCGTCACCGTCGTCGTCGCGCGTCCGAAGGCGAGCGCCGGAACGGCGAGCAGCGCGGCCGCAGCCCCTACCAGTAGATACCGCCTCATCGTCAACTCCCTAGTGAATCCCTTCAATGCTCCCTGCATGCGGCCGGGCGGCCGGCTGGGACAATCGCAGCCTAATGGCGGATGCCACATCTGTCCAGCACCGAGCCGATGCGGTCACGACGACCCGGCCCGATGCCGCGATCGAGCTCAGCGGTCTGTGGCGCGAGTTCGGCGAGCGCGCCGTTCTTCGCGATGTCGCGATCTCCGTTCCGGGGGGTCGCACGATGGCCGTGCTCGGGCCCAACGGCGCGGGCAAGACGACGCTCCTGCGCATCCTGGCGACGCTGCTGCGGCCCACCAGTGGGCAGGTCAGCGTGCTCGGATGCCGGCTTCCCGGCGATGCCTGGCGCGCCCGGGGCCGGATCGGCTTTCTCGGGCACGAACCGCTGCTCTACCGCGACCTGACCGGCGCCGAGAACCTTCGCTTCCAGGCGCGCCTTTACGGCCTGCCCGGCGATGGCGCGGATCGAATCAGCACCCTCCTGGACCGGGTACGGATGTCCCGCCGCGCGGACGAGCTCGTGCGAAACCTCTCGGCGGGCATGGTGCAGCGGCTCGCGGTCTGCAGGGCGCTCCTCCACGAGCCGGAGCTTCTCCTCCTCGACGAGCCCACCTCGCACCTCGATCCGGAGGCGGCGACGCTCACAGAGCCGCTGGTGGGCCCGGCCCCCGGCCGCACGCGTGTCCTCGTGACGCATGACGTCGACGCCGGGCTGGCCGAGGCCGACCTCGTCGTGGCGCTCAGGGCGGGTGGATCCGTGGCCTACGCCGGTCCCGCGAGCGGCCTGTCCGCAGGGGACGCTCGAGCGATCTACGGGGGTTCGCCGTGATGCATGCCGCTCCCACACACGACGGGCGCCGGCCCAGCTCGATCGTCGCGCTCCGGGCGATCCTCGCCAAGGACCTGCGGGTCGAGCTTCGCACCCTTCAGTCGGTGCCGGCGATGGGGCTGTTCGCGATCACGACGTTCGTCCTCTTTCGGTACGGGCTCGACCGCGAGTCGCTGAGCGGGGGCCTCGCGGCCGGGGTGCTCCTCGCGACCGTGCTGTTCGCCGCGATCCTCGCCGTGAACCGCCTGTTCGTGGCCGAGCGCGACGAGGGCGGATTCGACGCG
>JBKPFQ010000032.1:0-7169 GCA_046728915.1 Actinomycetota bacterium
GCCCCCCTCTCTACTGTGAGCGAGCGATGAGCGAACAGGTCTCACTCACTGAGCAGGCACCGATCACGGACGCGGCCGAGAGCGGCGCGAGCAGGGAAAATGGCGCCGCGCGCGAGCGCGCCTGGGTGCGAGACCTCGCCGACGGCCAGTCGATTGAGGGGATCTTCGGCGTGCGCGAGCGGGAGCTTCGTCAGCGTCGCAACGGCGGCGAGTGGCTGCGGCTGATCGTCTGCGACCGGTCGGGCGCAGTCGAGGCGGTGGCCTGGGAGGAGGTCGCGGAGTGCTTTGATGTCGCCGTCCCCGGCGCCGCCGTGCACATCACGGGCCGCTTCGCCCTCCATCCGCAGTACGGCCCGAAGATCACGATCGAGGCGATCCGCGCCGCCCGGGACGGCGAGTTCCGGCCGGCCGACCTGGCCGAGGGTCCGAGCGTTCCCGTCGAGCGCCTCGAGTCGCAGCTTCGCGAGCTGCTGGGCACGATTCAAAACCCGCAGCTGGCCGCGCTGCTCGACCGGTTCTTCGCGCCGGGCTCCCCGGTCTGGCTCCGGTTCCGGGAGGCCCCCGCGGCCAAGTACTACCACCAGGCCTACCGCCACGGACTCCTGGATCACACCGTCTCGGTCGCCCAGGCCGTCAGCGCCGCCGCGTCGGCGTTCCCGGGCATCGACCGCGACATCGCGATCGCCGGCGCCCTGCTTCACGACATCGGGAAGACGATGGCCTACAACGACGATCCCCTGGCGATCGACCTGACCGACGCCGGCCGGCTTCAGGGCGAGATCCCGCTCGGGTACTACCTCGTGCGCCGCGAGGTGGAGCGGATCGACAGGTTCGACCCGGAGCTGGCCCAGGCTCTCTTCCACATCGTCCTGTCGCACCACGGAACGCTCGAGAATGGATCGCCGGTTCTCCCGGCGACCCGCGAGGCAACCCTGGTCCACGCGATCGACAACCTGGGCGGCAAGCTCGGCAGCTTCGACCGGATCGAGCGCGGACTGGCCGACGGCGAGACCTGGTCGCGATTCGACCGCGGGCTCGACTCGGCCGCGTATTTCCGCTCCCGCGCGGCGTAGCAAGGCACAAGCATTCTCCGCGGTAGCCACGTGCCGCCGCGCGGGAAGGGGACCTGGGCCGCTCTGCTCCGCGAGGCGGCCGGGCACGTAGGGCTGACCTGGCAGGGGCTCGAAGAGACGGCCGCGCCCGATAGCCCTTCAACCGCTCCGTACTCAGATGCGCCCTGAAGAGTTATCCCCCCTGAGAGGGGTTGACTCTTCAATCGTGGGCCTGAGCCCCAGCATTGAAGCGTCATCGGGGGATGACAGCCGGCTCGGCGCCCGGCTTGCGACCGCGATCGGCGGTTTTCCGCACCCAGGATGCGGGAATCCGCCGATCGCTGACGGCGTCAGGGCCCGAACGCCTGGCGGGGAGCCCCTATGCTCACGCCAATGAACCGCACCTGCTGCTGCCGGCGCCGTACGGCGCCGGCCTAGAACACCTGTGGCCAAGGACACCGAGAAGCTGATTCGCCAGCTCTCGCTGATCTCGTTCCTGATGGCCACGGGACGCCCCGTCTCGGCGCTCGAGATCAAGCGCGAGGTCGAGGGCTACAGCTCGATGAACGACGACGCGTTCGCGCGGCGGTTCTACGCCGATCGCGCCGAGCTCGAGAGCCTCGGGATCTCGCTGCAGGTGGACAAGCCCTCCGAGGGCTTCTTCGAGGCCGAGCTGTACGCGCTGCCGCCTGAGAACTACTACCTGCCGCCGATCGAGTTCACGGACGGCGAGCTTGCCGCGCTGCGGACGGCGCTCGTCCTCCTCGACGGCGAGTTCGCCTACGCCGAACCGCTTCGCCTGGCCCTGCAGCAGGTCTCCTGGGGGCGCCCGAGCCCGCTGGTCGAGGGCGATTCAGCGCCGATCGACGTCAAGCTCGCACCGTCCGGGGGAGGGCGGGAGATGTCACAGCGCCTGGCGAAGATCGAGACGGCGATCTCACGCCGCAAGACGATCGAGTTCAGCTACTACTCGATGCAGCGCGACGAGGTCTCCGATCGCAAGGTCGATCCCTATCACCTTGTCTTTCGCAACGGCCAGTTCTATTTGATCGGCCACTCGCACGAGCGGGACGACGTCCGGGTGTTCCGCCTGTCGCGAATCCGGGGCAAGGTGTCGTACGCGACCAAGGCCGAGCATGACTTCGCGCCCCGCGAGGACTTCGATCGGCGCGACTACGCATCCCGGGCCGACTGGCAGATGGGCGAGATCGCAGGCTCGGCGAAGGTCTTCCTGCGCGAGCGGATCGCCTGGCTCGTGGAGCGCGACTTCGGCGGCTACGGGACGCTCCGCAAGGCCACCAAGAGGGACGGCGCTCCCGCGCGCGGCTGGATCTACGAGACCGAGTACGCCTCGGATCGCCAGCTCGTCTCGTGGGTCCTGGGGTGGCGGGAGAACGCGCAGCTCCTCGAGCCGGAGGATCTGGCGAAGGAGGCGGCCGAGCGACTCGACCTGCTGCGCAAGCGCCACCGCACCGGGTTCGACGTGGCGAACACGGTCAAGCGCCCGATCGCCGAGGGCAACGGCAGGCCGCGCTCGTCGAACGGGCGCTCGGAGGCGGTGATTCGCCCGGAGCGGTTCGCCCGTCTGGTGACCCTGGCCGGACTGCTCATCGGCGCCGCGCGCGATGAGACGCCCCTGCGGGTCGGTCGCGTGCTCGAGGAGCTGAATGTGACCCGCGAGGAGCTGCACGAGGACCTCGACGTGCTCAACGTCGTCAACTTCGGCGGCGGCACCTACGTGCTCTACGCCGAGATCGACGGCGACGAGATCCAGGTCGACCCCGACACGTACGGCGACAACTTCGCCCGGCCCGCCCGCCTCCTCCCGCTGGAGGCCAAGGCCCTCGTGGCGGCGATCGACCTGTTCGGCGATCACCTGCCGCAGGCGGGCCTCTCGACGGCGCGCGAGAAGATCGTCGAGGCGCTTGGCCACGATCCGTCGCACGAGGGCCTCGAGATCGCGCCGGGCCGTGACGACTCCGACGTGGTGCGAGCCGTGAACGATGCGATCGAGGGCCGCAAGGTGCTCGAGCTCCACTACTACAAGGAGAACGAGGACGAGTTCATCAAGCGAGAGGTCGAGCCCTACCAGCTCGTGAACGGTCCCGAGGGGTGGTACCTCGGGTGCTACGACCTCGGCCGCGACGACACTCGACACTTCCGGCTCGATCGGATGAAGGAGGCCCGGGTGACCAAGCGCTCCTTCGAGCCGCGAGAGGGGGTCGAGGAGCGGCTGGCGGAGCAGGAGTGGCTGGTCCACGGGGAGGTGGGAACGGCCGGCGTCGCGCGTGTCTGGGTCTCGCCGGAGCGCGCGCGGTGGCTGCGCGAGGAGCGCACGGTCACCGACGAGCTCTCCGACGGGGCGGTGGTGGTGGAGCTTCCTTATGGCTCGACCGACTGGCTGGTGCGCGAGGTCCTGAAGGGCGTCGGCGACCTGGTCGTCCTGGAGCCCGACGAGGCCCGCGACGCGGTCCTCAAGGCAGTCAGCAGCAAGGCGTGAGCTGATCGACGCCGCCCCCGGTCATCCCGAGATCGTGCGCGTCGTTGCGCCGAACCCGGGCCCGATGACCCTGACCGGCACCAACAGCTACGTCGTCGGCTCCGATCCGGCCTATGTCATCGACCCCGGCCCCGACGCCGAGGGCCACGTCGCGACGCTCAGCGCGGAGGCCGATCGGCGGGGAGGGCTCGGCGGGATCCTCCTGACCCACTCCCATGCGGACCACGCCGCCGCCGCACCGATGCTGGACGCGCCGGTGATCGGGGCCGGCCCGTTTCAGGTCGTTCCAACCCCGGGCCACTCGGCGGATCACGTGTGCTTCGTCCTCGATCGCGTTTGCTTCACGGGGGACCTCATCCTGGGAGAGGGCTCGACCTTCGTACCGGCCGATGGGGGATCCCTGGCCGCTTATCTCGATTCGCTTCAACGCGTCGCGGACCTCGACGTGGGGCTCGTCTGCCCCGGACACGGCCCGTACGTCACGGATCCAGCAGCGAAGGTCCGGGAGTACATCGACCACCGGCTCGACCGCGAGCGAAAGCTCGTGGCGGCTCTGGAACGGGGCGAGCGTTCCCGTGCGCGATTGCTCGACGCCGCCTGGGACGACGTGCCGGATGAGCTGCGGCCAGCGGCGGCCGCGGTGATGCAGGCTCATCTGGAGAAGCTCGAGGCTGAGGGCCGGCTGCCGGACGGCCTCCGCGACTGACCGCCGCCGGATACCTCCGTTACTTAGAGTTGCCGGCCGTGGACCTTTCCACCGTCGTCAAGCGAACCGCGCTCGCCGGCGCGGCCTTCTGGGGCCTCGCCGGAACGGCCACCGCGGGGCTCTGGTACCAGCTCTTTCGCCGTCCGCTGCCGCGCACGAGCGGCAGTCTGCGGATCGACGGGGTCGAGCGACCGATCGAGATCGCGCGGGATCGCTGGGGTGTTCCCCACATCCGCGCCGAGACGATCCACGACGTGTGGTTCGGCCAGGGCTTCTGCCACGGGCAGGATCGCCTCTGGCAGATCGACCTCTACCGACGAATCGGGGCTGGCCGCCTGGCGGAGATCGCGGGTCGAGCCGGTCTTTCGACCGATCGGTTCATCCGGACGCTCGGGCTGCGCCGCGTCGCGCAGACCGAGGTCGCCGGTTTGGACGCTGCCGTGCGTGACGCGCTGGAGGCCTTTTGCGCCGGGGTGAACGCGGCCGCCGGGGATCGTCCGCTGCCCGTCGAGTTCCAGGCTCTGCGCCAGCGCTTCGACCGCTTCACCCCGACCGACGCTCTCACCATGACGAAGCTTCTCTCGTACGGGCTCTCCACCAACTGGGAGCGCGAGCTCCTGCGCGCGGAGATGACGCGGGAGCTCGGTCCCGAGCTCACCGCTCGCCTGGATCCGCGCTATCCGCGCGGCAATCCGGTCGTGCTCACACCGGGCGTCGAGTGGGGCGGGGACGGCCTCGAGCTGGCCGAGCAGATCGCCAAGGTCCGCGACACGATCGGTCTGGCAGTCGAGGCGACCGGCTCCAACAACTGGGCTGTCAGCGGCGAGCGCTCGGCGACCGGCGGGCCGCTGATGGCGGGTGACCCGCACCTTCCTCCCAGCATGCCCGGCATCACCTATCAAGCGGGGCTCTACCTGGGGGATCGCTTCTGCAGGGGCGCCACGCTGCCCGGGCTTCCCGGCGTGACCATGGGTCAGAACAACGACGTCGCGTGGTCGTTCACAAACGTGATGGCCGACGTGATGGATCTGTTCATCGAGCGGATCGACGGCGACGAGTACGAGTTCGACGGCGAGCGGCGCCCGCTGGAGCTGATCGAGGAGGAGATCCCGGTCAAGGGCCAGCCGGAGCCGGAGCGGATAATCGTTCGCAAGACGGAGCACGGGCCGATCGTCAACGAGGCGCTTCGGGCCGATGACGCCGAGCCGCTGGCGCTGCGCTTCTCGGCGCTCGACTTCCCCGGGATCACGGCGGCGAACTTCGCCGTTCTCGACTTCGCGAGCGGGCCCGACCTCCTCGACAGACTGGCCGATCACGCCCACCCGGTGTCGAACCTCGTCTGGGCCGATCGCAACGGATCCATCGGCTACAAGACGGTCGGTCGCATCCCCATTCGCCGAGGGGAGTGCCCGGATCTCCCAAAGCCGGGGTGGTCCGGAGCGTACGAGTGGGAGGACTGGGTGCCCTACGAGGAGATGCCCCGCCTCGACGATCCGGATCGCGGATTCGTCGTCACCGCCAACAACCGGATCGCGCCCGACGACTACGCGCACCACATCACGAGCGACTACCTGGACGGCTACCGGGCCCGGCGCATCGAGGAGCTTCTCGTGGCGCGTCCCGACCACGATCTGGAGAGCTTCGAGTCGATCCAGACGGACATGCTCTCCATCCCGGGTCTCCAGACGATCCACCGCCTGGTCCGGCTGCGCCCTCGCGATCAGCGCGAGCTGTCGGCGATCGAGCGCCTGCGGTCGTGGGACGGGGAGATGGGCCCCGACTCGGTCGCGGCCACGATCTACCAGGCGTTCACCCTCCGGCTCGGCAAGGAGGTCGCGCGCGCGGCCTTGGGCGACCGCGATCTCGCCGAACGGTGGCTGGACCGGGCGGACAACGGGTTCGTGGCCCACGTGACCTCGCCGTGGCGGTGGCAGTCGCACCTGCTCGCGTTGTGGGACGAAGGGGACGAGGAGCTGGTGGGCCGGCCCTGGGACGACCTCGTTCTGGACTCGCTGCGCGCCGCGATGGACGATCTTGAGTCCGAGTTCGGCCCCGATCAGGAGGCCTGGCGCTGGGGCCGGGTCCACCCGCTGGTGTTCCCCCATGCGCTGGGCGCGGCCAACCCGCTGTTCGCGCGCATCTTCAACCGCCGGCTCGAGGTCGGCGGCGGCCAGGAGACCGTCGCCCAGGTGGGCTGGGACCCCAACGATCCCTTCACGGCCATCTGGGCGCCGTGCTGGCGGATGGTCGCCGACCCGGCCCACCCGGAGCGCTCGCGCTGGCAGGCGTTCACCGGCCAGTCGGGTCACCCGGCGAGCCCCCACTACGACGACCTGCAGCCGGACTGGAAGCAGGGTCGCACCCAGTCGATGGCGGGCGAGGGGCCATGGCGGACGCTCAAACTAATGCCCGCCGCCTCCTCCGCTTCGCGTCCGGGGGCGTCGGGGTCCACATCGGGGTGAGTCGCCGCAGCGAAATTCAGCTCTCGGAGGACGAGCAGTGCGGGCTGATCGAGTCGGAGCGGATCGTCGTGGTCTCCACCCTCGGGCCCCGCGGATGGCCGCACTCCATGCCGCTGTGGTACGTGCCCCGCGACGGCGAGATCTGGATCTACACGTACGCGAAGTCGCAGAAGGTCCGCAACCTCGATCGCGACCCGAGGGCAACGCTCTTGCTCGAGACCGGGCACGAGTACGGCGAGCTTCGCGGCGTCGAGATCGAGGCCGAGGCGGAGATCCACCGCGACTCAAAGACGGTCTTCGAGCTGGCGAAGGACCTGACCTCGCGCTACGCCGGGGGAGCGCAAGTCGACGAGGCGGCCGCCGAGGCCCTCAGGGCTCAGGCGCGAAAGCGGGTGGCGGTTCGCTTCGAGCCGAAGCGCGTCGCCACGTGGGACCACCGCAAGCTGGGC
>JBKPFQ010000033.1:0-28870 GCA_046728915.1 Actinomycetota bacterium
GGTGACACGGTGCTGGGGCGGGAGGTCGCTCGGCGGCTCGCCGAGGCCGGCCCCGAATCCCTCTTTGCACCTGAGGTCGTCGACGCGGCGCATGACGCCGACCTCATGATCGTCAACCTCGAGTGCTGCATTTCCGAGCGGGGCGCGCCGGCGCCGCACCGCATCTTTCACTTCCGTGCCCCACCCGTCGCGGCCCAGGCCCTTGCGTATCTGGGGGTCGACTGCGTAACGCTCGCCAACAACCACGCGCTCGACTACGGACCCGAGGCCCTCGCCGACACGCTCGAGCACCTCCACGACGCCGGGATCCGCGCGGTCGGCGCGGGTGCCGACGAGGACGACGCCCGCAGCTCGCTGCCGCTCGAGGCGAACGGGGAGCGGCTGCGAGCGGTCGCCTTCTCGGACCATCCCGCCGAGTACGCCGCTCAACCGGATCGTGCCGGCATTGCACACGCCGATCTGTCGCGACGGAAGCTGCCCGACTGGCTATTGGAGTCGATCCATCCAAACGACGGCGAACCCGTCCTCGTGTGCCCGCACTGGGGGCCGAACATGACGGCCGTGCCAGTTCCCGAGGTCCGTCGCGCCGCCCAGGCACTCACGGGGGCAGGCGCCGCGTTGATCGCCGGTCATTCAGCCCATGTCTTTCACGGCGTCGCCGGCCGCGTGCTCTTCGACCTGGGCGACTTCGTCGACGACTACCGAGTCGATCCGCGTCTGCGGAACGACCTTGGCCTCCTCTGGTTCGTCGACCTGCGTGCGGGCGACCTCGTCCGCATCGAGGCACTGCCCCTGAAACTTGACTACTGCCACACCCGTGTGGCGCAGGGGCGGGACCGCGAATGGATCGAAGCTCGGTTCCTCAAAGCCTGTGCGGACCTCGGCACCCACGCCGAGAAACGGAACGGACGCCTGGTCATCGAGCCCTAGGTCGGACTGACGACAGGAGTACGACGCCTACTCAGTAGCCCGGCCCGATTCGTTCCTCGCTACGACGCACGAATAGTCGAGCGAATACGCCTGCCGGGCTTAGCGCTCACGCCGCGGCGAACGGCGGCGTCGCGTGGAACGACGAATCTCTACCCGCCTATACAGGCCCCTGATGGCGCGCTTAGGCGCGGATCGCGATGCCGGCGATCAGCACGATGAAGACGCCGACCACCAGCGCGTGCACGACGTTGGCTGCCCACCGCTCGCTGTTGAGCCCCTCAACGAGTGTCTTCGGCTCCCACTTCGGCCACCACCGGTTTCGCTCGCCAGGCAGGCCGTAGACCTCGGCTTCGAGTCGGATCTTTTGCTCCAGCCACTCTCCGACGTTCTCTTCGCCCTCGCGGAAGCGCATCGACTGCTGATCCCACTCAGGGTCGAACTCAGGCTGCGCCTCGCTCCGAAGCACCCGGTAGGGCTTCAGACCCATGAAGCGCACGCTCACCGCCACGATGATCGCGAGGATGACGCCAGCTCCAGCCACGTACTGCCATGCGACCTTGCCGGCAGCCGCTGCGATGATTCCCGTGACGACGCCTACCGAGGCTGGCAGGGGACCCAATCGGACCGTGAACGACGCTCGCGCATCGCGCATCCGGTCACGTTCCCTCTCGACGTCGGCCAGGACCAGCTTCAGCACCTCCAGCCGCTTGTTCGAATCCTCTGTCATCGATCTCCAGCGTGAGCTCTCTCGCGCGGTGTCATCGAGAGCCGCCACGCCCGAGAGCCTCAGGGGTCGGGAACTGCGAGCACAGCTCGATGGCGTCCGCTAGAGCGCGTTGAGCCTCGCGCATTCCTTGCACAGCGGCTTGCCCCCGGTGCCGGATCGGTAGTTCTCGGTTTCGATGTTGTTTCCAGCAGTGCAGTTCCGGTTGTTGTGGTAGACGTCGCCCTCCACCGAGTGCCAGGCGGCGGCGAGACCGCGTCCCAAGCAGAGGCTCACCTCCCGGAGCATTGCCGTGCTGTAGAGCACGCGCCGATCGACGAAGGGGTCGATGTCCGTGTCGGCGATCTGAGCGGTTGAGGATGCTGGGAGCGTGATCGTTGCGATTACTACCCATGGGTCGTCGGGACAGTCTGGGCATGGAATGAGCGTCCCGACCTCAAACAGCTTCTCGCATCCATCCTCGGCGGCACGATGCGTAGCGGGCAGCTCACTCAAGCAGCAGAACTCGTACGCATCAACCACTCGTGAGTACTCGCATTCGGCCTCGTCGCACGAGCAGCCGGCGGGTGCAACGCGGACGGGACGCGTGCTGCACTCCGAATAGCGAACCGCCAGGTAGACGACGTTGTTCTTCAGGGTCCGGCGCGTGATCGGCGGGCAGGGCTGCGCGAAGGCGCACGGATCCTTGCTGCGAAGGAAGCACGTAGCGAGATCGAAGAGCGCCTCGTTCCGGATCCAGACCGAGTCCCCCTGCGGCGTCAACAGGTAACCGGGGCAGATCCGAACCTGCCAGGGCTTGTCCTTCTCGGGCGCGTCCTGGACGTCGCAGCCGCAGACGACGCCCCAGCCGTGCAGGAACCGGTTGTGCTCGCGCAGCTTGGCGCGGTGGTACGCCTGCTCCTGGTTCAGATCGTCGGCGCTGATCAGCTGTCGAGGGAAGAAACGCAGACGCTCCAGGGTGCCGTTTTGAGCGTGCTCCATCGTCGTGCTCACAATGCCTCCTTTGGCGTGCGGTCGAAGACGTCTATGCCGAAGCGCTCGCAGAACCACTCGTCGTCGTGGCGGCGGCGGGATCGCAGCTCATCGCGCCGCCGCCACGCGTCGCTCTGCACGAAGCGGGCGAAAGCCGCAGGGAACCCCGGCCGGGCCTGGAGATGCTCGATGACGCGAGCCAGCCTGTGCTCGTTGAAATGGACGCTTGCGATCCGGAGAAGGTTGTGTGGATACGCGTGGCGCGGAAGCGAGTAGGGGAAGCGGCTTCGGAACAGGTGCCCGACCGGGACCTCTGGGATGAGGAGGCATTCGTAACCCAGGCTCCACAGGCGTAACGAGAGCTCCGCGTCGGCGCCTCCCCATGCGATCAGTCCATCGTCGAAGCCCGCGCAGGTCTCGAGCACGTCACGCCGCATGGCAACGAAGAATCCGCCGAGAATCGGGACCGGGTAGGGATCGGTTCCCCGGCTCGGCAGCCAGGCGACGTTCATCCCCGCGTCCTTCCAGGTCATCCCGTAGCCGCGCGTCGCCCCCTCCCCGATCGTCACGACGGCTGGGCCGACGGCGCCGACTTCGGGATCCTCGAGCACCTCCGAGAAGGCCTCGTGCCAGCCGAACGGTGGCTCGACGTGAGCGTCCGCGAAGAGGACGACGTCGCCGGCCGCATGAGAGGCTCCGAAGTTCCGGGCCGCCGGGGCCCCCATCCGCCTTGGGGGCCGAACCACCCGCACCTTGGGATAGTGCTGGGCCACAACGTCCGGGCTGCCGTCGCTGGAGCCGTCATCAACGACGATCACCTCTCCGCTCCGTGGCGTGGTTGCGAGCAGCCAGTGGACCGTGCGAAGGAGGTTGGCGCCCTCGTTGTGACTGACGACGACCGCGTCCATTCTCACGAGACCGTGAAGTCGAACCGGAACGTCCCGCCCGGGGCGCCGTCGCCGGTGGGCCACTTCGTCCCGGCCTCGCCGTCCAGCCGCTGGCCGGGCGCCCCACCGGGGACGAGCGAGACCACCTGGTCGGTGACCGTCACCTCGTACTCTCCGCTGGCGAACGGCGGCTGTTCGATCTCGAACCGAAGCACCCTCGCGGACGGCCAGGAGAGGCTGCCAGGAACGTCCTGCCCCTGGAATCGAACGAGCACGCTCGTGTGGAGCACCACGCTCGCGGGGTCAGGAAGACCTGCGAACTTGATCTCGAGCCCATAGGGGTCTTTCGCGACGTCGAGGTGGGGGGCGCTCTGCGGGGACTGCATTCCCTGGCCCGGCGCATTTCGGAACAGGAACTTCACGCCCCCGACCCGGAACTCCGGCGGCGGCGCCGGGGTCGGGGTGGGCGTCGGCGTCGGCGTTGGAGTGGGCGTCGGAGTGGGCGTGGGCGTCGGCGTCGGAGTGGGCGTTGGCGTCGGCGTGGGAGTCGGGGTCGGCGCCCCATTCCCGCAGCATTCCTCGATCCGCTCGGCGAGGCAGACGACCAGCTCCAGCAGGAGCTGGTTCGTGGGCACGATCGAGCGGGGAGCGCAGTCATGAACGGTCAGGGCGCCGTTCTCCTCGACTGTGACGTTCGCCAGCACCACGCACGGGTCGCTTGCCGGGGAGGGGCACGCTTCGTCGGCGAGCCCGCAAAGTGCGGCGTGGATGTCGCCCTTCTTCAACCGTCTGCCGACCGCGCGGTTGCAAGCGAGCCTGACGTCCTTTGCCGTTCCCTCGCCGACGCGAATCGAATACGTCTCGACCCAGGTACCCGCCTCGCAGCGCTCGGCGCCGTTACATACCGGCTCCGGGACGAGGGCCGGGCCGAAGTCGGTCTCGCACTCGCGATAACACAGGCTCACCACGAGGTTCGAGGGCAGGCCGTTGTCCGTTGCGGGTGCGGGCGCGCCGCATTCGTCGGTCAGCTCGAGGGGAATCAGGTCGTGATCGTCCGGAACGACGATGCGCCGCCCCCAGCCATCGATCGCAAGGCCGGCGGAGATCCGCAGGCCCCGTGACTTTCCGTCCTCCACCGCGGTCACTCCGAGCCCGCAGATCACCCCGTGGCCCAGCACGAGTCGATTGAGCTGGCGCTGCTCGGCGATACCGTACTGCTGCTCCATCGTCAGGTGGAGCGCGTCGAGGAGCTTGCCGTAGAAGTACCGGTTGCGGCGCGGCGGGCTGAGCTCGCTGTCCTGCTTCTCGTCCGTTCCAATTGGTGTCATCGGATTCACTCCTCCTTCTCAGCTCAGCACGGTCTCCACGCCCAGCCGGCCGCGCCGGCCCACGGCCCCGGGGGCGCCCTCCGACTCGTCGATCGGTCGCGCGTCAATGTCCAAGCGGCCGCGCTCGTCGAGCGCCAACCTCTCCGGGCCACCGGCGACGACCGAGTCAAGGCCTACACGCGCCTGGAGCCCAACACGGAGGCGCGGCTCAGCGACACAGAGGTGGTATGCGGTGTGGGCGGGCTTCTCCGCTTCGAGGACCCGCTCGAGGCGGCGAACGCGGTCCTCATCGACCTCGGCCGCCATCACCATCGCGGTGAAGCGGTGCGCCGTCTCCTCGAAGAGCATGCTTCCCCAGGAATCGGCGTCCTCGGGCCCGCTCGTGCCGATCTGGCTTATGTCGACGACCATACCGCCGGCCGCCGTCCCCGCCAGCGCCGTCTGGAACCCCAGCGCCGAGCGACCGTCGAGCATCCAGAGCCTGCGCTCGCGGAAGTGCTCGATCAGGGCGGGCCGTACGCCCGCGTAGATCTCCGCGAAGCGGGTCACCCCCCAGGGCGTCCCCCGGCGCGCATACAGCTCGGGGAGCTCGGCGATCAGCTCCCGAAGCGCTCTGGACCGATTGGCATCGGAGACGCCGCGAGGAACGTCGAACGCCTGCCACCCGGCCAGGCGCGGCAGGTCCTCCACCGGCGCGGTTGTCGGATCGAAGCGGCGGTGAAGACTCTCGATCTCGAGCTCCCGATCGCCGAGCGTCGCCTGGCACAGCGCGAGCAATCGAGTCAGCAACCCGCCGCCGCTCGCGCTGCGGGCGTAGACCGTGGGCAGGTAGTCGAGGTAAGTCTCGCCGCCTGCATACGCCCGCACCTCGGCGATCATCGGCGACGCGTCCGCCGCGGCGCGCTCGTCCCGCTCGACGCTCACCCGCATACGCAGATAGCGCTCGCCGCGCAACATTGTGTCGGCGGCCGCGGCGATTAGGAAATCGGCGGCCTCGCCTTCGCTGGCCGCCTCGGCCGTCTCGAGGGTGATCCTGGTCCCGGCTGGAACCTCCGCCTCCACCTCGGCACGCGCCCAACCGCTGTCGACGCCGGCGTCGAGCGTCCCCACGGTCGTGAGCGTCGCGTTGGCGACGCGCGCCGCTCCCGCCTCGGCGGTGAGATAGTCCGCGCCGGTCCCGGTCTTGATGTAGACGGTTCCGGACCTGTCCGCGGCGATCGCCGAGACCGGCCCCGCGAATCCCCTGGCCGACCCGAGAGAGCCGCCGTCCTCGATCCTGAAGATGAGGACCTCCCCGGAGGACCCGTCGGCCACGTAGAGCCGGCCGCCGGCGACCGCGATCGCCTGCGCGGTGATGGACGCGGCAAGTGACGGTCCGGCGCGTTCGCCCGAGGGTCCGAAGCGAAGCACCGCCCGGGAGGATCGGTCCGCGACGTAGAGGGTGCCCTCCTCGTCGGTCGCGATCGCGACGGGCTTCTCCGGGCCTTGGGAGGACGTCAGGCGTTGGTTGGCGGCGGGATCCGGGCCGCCCCAGGGATCGAAGCGGAGCACTCGATGGGCGCCAAGGTCGAGCACGTACACCGCCTCGTCTCCGTCTGGCGCGACGGCCACCGGCTCGACGAACGCCCCCCACTCGTCGCGCCACTCGAGGTCGGCCGTGAACACGCGAATCGAGCGGCGGCCGCGGTCCGCAACGAAGACCCATCCATGGGGCCCAACGCAGAGCCCAGCGGGCCTTCCGGAGGCGGAGACGACGATCCGCTCGGGGCAGTCGAGCGCGACGCGGATCAGCCGGCGATCTCGCGCGTCGCCCAGGTAAAGGCCGCAGGCAGCGTCGAGCGCCAAGCCGGACGGCGCCGCAGCGCCCGGCGGCGAGAGCGCGGGTTCACCGAGCGCCGGCACCCGCTGCAGCTCGAGCCGGCCGTCGGGCCGAATCTCCAGCCCGTCCAGGTGGACCTGCCGCCACCCATCGGCGGACAGCAGCGCGTGGAGCGTCTCGCTTGCCCCGCCCGCCGTCATTCGACGTAGAGGTTGTAGAGGACCTTGCCGCCCTTGGCGGGCTTTCCCTGCTCCGGCGCCAGCTTGAATACCAGCTTGTGGGCTCCCAGTCCGATCGGCTCGCCGATTGCGTTCGCGATCTCCAGGAGATCGATCGCCCCGGTGCCCTCGGTGTTGAGCTTGTGGTTCGGGTTGCCAGCCTGCCCAAGCTTCTGCCAATCGGTCTTGGGCGCAAGGCGATCGAGGATCTGTTTGGTGATGTCGGTGCCATCGAGCACCACGTGCATGTCGTCGAGGTACTCGTAAGCTGCGCCACCGCGAACGTTGTAGGTCGGCGAGCCGGCCGGATCGATCGTCGCCGAGAAGCTCGGAGCCGACGACTGAACGGACTGCACGTTTTCGGGACTGCCCGTCTGAGCAAGGCTTGGACCCGTGCTGGTACCAGCTGCGATCGAGAACTTGTGCGCGTGGTTGGCGCTGCCATCTTGTGGAATCCAGTCGCTGAACGGCGCAACGCTGTAGGCGATGGTCGAGTTCTCATTCGGCACGCGGTTGCGCACCACAACATCGCTCCAGCCTGTTGCGCCGGCGACGCCGGGTATTGCCGAGACCACCTTGAGATGGTGCCGATGGTCACCGTCATTGTCAGTACTGCCACTCACCTGCGGCAGTCCGTGAGTGTGGTTCGAGAGGCTATGTGTGTGCGGTGGCAGCGAAGTGGTGACTGCGCCGACCTGAATCTTGGAGAGGGCGTGGGCGTGCTGGCCCATCTCCGTGTAGTAGAGGGACGAGAACCTTCCCCCCCACAAGAAGAGCACGACTGAGCTGGGCGTTCCACCGCGGACGACAAAGTGCAGCTCCTTGGGGTTCTTCTCGTCGATGTCCTTCTCGCCCTCCAAGGCGATCGCGGAGACCTGGCTCGTATGGGTCGGGTGGGCGAATTCGCGGATGCTCGGGTCGATCCCCTTCTCCTCGATCTCGCATGCGTTGCTGATCCGCACGAACGCGATCGCCACAGCACAGTCGAGCGGAGTGCCGACCTCGCGGCGGCAGTAATCGTGGTTCGGCGGCTGCTCGGTCCAGCTGAGCTCGGGGGCCTCGCGGATCAACGCGAATCTGGGGATCCCGGGCTCAAGGCACGGATCCTCGTCCGCCGGGACTTGACTTTCCGTGTAGCGGACGACCAAGAGGTAGCCGGCGAGAGCGGTCGGCGGCTGGGCCGGCACGTCGAGCTCGCCGCCCGGGTAGACGATCTCGCGTCCCCGCGGGTCGAGCGCGAGGCCATCGGCCACCGCTACGCGCGTCTTGCTCTTCTGGGTCACCTCCAGGCCGCTGACGACGCCTGGAGTGAAAAGCTCGCGGTTGAGTAGGCGGCGCATCTCGAGGTGGTAGCGCTGCTCGAGGAGGAAGTCCGGCGCCTCCAGTCGCCGGCCGTTGTAGTAGTAGAGACGCTCAACCTCGTTCATCAGCTCTCCTTCACGTGAATGCGATGGGGTTGTGAGTCGACGAGCTCCGTTGGGCAGAGCGGCAAGTTGCCGCAGCGCGGCACCGCATCCTCGGGCCCCGAGATGCCGAGCCCATCGACAAAGCGGACCCCCGGCAGCTCGTTCAGTGCCGCCATCACCTCGCTCTCCAGCACAGCGCGGCCAAAGGGCCAGCCGTCTCCGTCCGAGCCTCCGGTCAGCGGGTCGAACAGCGCCTCGAGCGCCCGATCGCCCCCGTCGGCCAGATTGGCTGGAGCGCCCGGGCCCGCGTGGAGCGTGGCGGAGACGGTCACCGGCACGTAGGTGGGACCGACAACGTGGAGCTCCGTGCAGACCAAGCGCCGGCGCTCGAGGTACCGCCGCACGTCCCGAAGAAGCTCCGGCGAGGGCAGCGGCGGATCCCCGCAGCGCGGGAGGACGACCACCGTGACGACGCCGGCCGCGCGGATGCAGCCGAAGTCAGGGTGATGGCCGGGCAGGGCGCGGACCCGGCCGATCGGCACGCCCGGCGTCTCTCGGGCGATCGCCTCCACATCCTCGGCGGTCACCCCTCGGTCGGCCCGCTCCAGCCGGTGGAGGGCGCGTCCGTGCGCGTGTGAGAGCGATTCCGCCGGTGCGCCACCGGTGGCAGGAGTTGGCTGGACGACCGCAATCAGCGCGCCCGCTCCCACCAACCGGTTCAGTCGCAGAGCCGGAATGTTCCCGGCGACGCCGCCGCCCACCGCATAGGACTCGGCCACGATCTTCGCTCCGGCTGCCGGCACTCGCCCGCGAAGACCGTCGCCGAACTCGATCGTTGCCGCCTCCGGGTCAAGCCGGTAGTGCTCGTCGGCCGGGCTCGAGTGGTCCCAATTGAGGACCTCGCGCCACCCGGAATCTCCATCGACCTCGATACGGGTGCTCCGCGCCACCGCCGGTCGGGAGGAGAGGGTGAAGAGCTGACGGGCCGTTCCGCGGCTCACGCCGAGCTCCTCCGCGGCGCCCGTGGTCGCAGCGTGCCGGACGCGCGCGGCGTTCACGGCCGCGCGCTCGAGGCGGGGTGGGCAGTCGAAGCGTCCAGCGGCGAGTCGACAACGGATCCAGTGACGGCCGGTCTCCGGGTCGGGCTGGTGCTGATCGGGCCCGCGGAGCACCACGCGGCCGGTCAGGGTGAGCGCGCGCGTCTGGTCGGCGATGACGTTCAGCGGCTCCCAGTCTCCGGAGCCCGAGCGGTATTCCCAGACGGTGCGCGCCGCGTAGTGGCGGTCAGCCCGGTCGTCCGCAGGGGCACCGCAGTCCTGTGTGCGGGCCGCGAGCTCTGCCCCGATCCGATGCCGGACGTCGGCGTCCCGGCGCCAGGTCGGGGTCCAGAAGTAGAGGCTCAGCTGGTCGCCTTTCTCCGCGGGACGCTCGCTGAACCCGAGCCAGAGCGCGTCGCCCGCCTCGGGGGCCGATCCGAAGGGGGCAAGGGTTCGCTCGGGATCCAGAAGCGAATCCGTCTGGTCGCCTCGCGCTCCTCCTGCCTCAACCACCACGCGGCCACGCTGGGTCCCCTCATTGGAAGTGAGCTCGAGCCACGCCGGGGAAACGGTCAACGCGTGCGCGCTCTCGAATAGCACCTCGCGCCGCTCGTCCGCGACCTGAAAGCCGGTGGACAGGTGAACCGGGTTCGGCGATCCCGGGCCCTGCCGGAGGGCGACGACCGTCTCCGCTACGGCGGCCTGCCGTACCTCGACGCCCACGAGCCGCAGGAAGGAGCGCATCCGCGGCGGCGAGATCCGATCGAGTTGGAAGAGCTGGAGCTCAGTCAGCCATGCCAGCAGCTCAATCAAGGTGATCCCGGGGTCGTGGAGGTTGTGGTCCGTCCACGCCGGCCCGTGCCGGGGGATGAGGGCCCGCGACTCGTCGACCAGCTCATCCCAGTTGCGGGTGTCCAGGCTCGGCAGAGGCAGCGGCATGGCTAGACCTCCACTCGTAGCTTCAGCAGATGGCGACCGCTGGCAGGCAGGCGATCGACGGGGATCGGGACGGACTCCCCGAAGACCCCGCCCTCGACCGACAGCTGGAGTTCAGCGGCATATGCGACCCCCGGAGTCGCCTCGATCAACGCGGCAGCGTTCGATAGCCGTACCGACTCGCCGAATTCCCACCCCATCCCACCGAGTCCGCCGCGAAGCGGATGTAGAAAACCGGCGATGCGATCGCGCAGGTCCTCCTCGATCTCTGCGGCCCGATCGGGCTCGGTGACCACGACCTCCGCCGCGACCGCAACGGGTTGGTAGCGGGGCCCCACGACCCTGACCTGCGCGGCGATCGCCGCGGGCGCGCGGCGCGCCAGGTGCTCGCGGACGCGACGCATCAGCTCGCCGCTCGGCTGCGGCTGGGGCCCCTCGCCCCGTGGCGCGACAACCACAGTGATCCAGCCCGGCATTCCCTCCCCGTCCGGCCCTGTTGCGGCAAGACAACGTGCGAGGGCGATCTCCGAGGATGCCTCGTGGGCAAGCCACTCGACATCGGCCATGCTGACTGCGCGCCCCCGATGCCGGATCCTCATCGGGCCCCTGGCCCAGATCCCTCCGGAGGCCTGACGCCTGCCGCCCCCGGCCAGCGGGTAGCGCAGCACGGCCGGGACCTCCTCGGACAGTTCCGCTGGCGCGCCGCCCGCGGCGTCGATCGGGTTCGTCACCGATTCGACGTAAGGGGGAGCGGTGTGCAGCTGGGTGATCGCCCCGGCCCCGACGTTGCCCTCGGCACCGCCGCCGAACTCATAGCTCGCGACAATCGGTGCGCCTGGCGGCGGCAGCATCCCGGCTTCGCCGTCCCCGAACCGCAGCAGCCCGCGGGTGCGCTCGACCGCGTAGTGACGGTCGCGCGGGCCGGACCGGTATAGGTGCGGGCGCTCCTGCCACCGCACCCAGACGCCGACCACGTTGTCGCGGGGGTCGCGATCGAAACGTAGATCGTCCTCCGGGACGTCCCGGAAGAGGCTCTCCCAGTCCCGTCCGGACCCTCGCCACTCCTGGACCTCGACCTTCTCGCCCTGAAGGACGCGCCCGTGGTGGAGTGCGAGCGCCTGACCCGGCGAGCCGTCGCTTCGCCCGACGATCTCCCCGCGAACGGCGGTGCGATTCGTCGCCCAGACCGCGTTGAGGTAAAGGGCCGCGAGCGGCAGTCGCTGGGGCGATCCCGTCGCCGCCTTGAGGCGGGCGCGCACCCAGTACAGCTGGCCGTCCGGCCCCGTGTCGGGAACGTGGTCAGGCTGGCCGATGAACTGGACCATGCCGGAGCGCCGGAATCCGGCCGTCTCGTCCAAGACCGGCAGCTCGGACCAGCCCTCGCTGCACCGGTACTCCCACGTGAACGGCGAGGGGCGAGGGGCCTCGGCCGGTGCGTCCACCTGGCCTCCCTGTGCGAACAGGCTGACGAGCCCGATCGGCAGCGACCGGTCGAAGCCCAGGTAGACCGCGGGCTGGCGGTCTGGTACCGCCTGGAACGGCTGGAATCCATCGCGGCCCCAGCGGACTGCCTCGGTGCGGTCCTCATAGTCGAAGCGGTTTCGGGTCAGGCAGTGGTCGAGCTCGCGCGGACCGGTGACCAGCGCGTAGCCCACCGACAGGGACCTCAGGATGGGGGGCGTCGGGCCGCCGGTTATCTGACCCCCGCTGAGCACAGGCGTGGTGCCGTAACGGCCCTTCGACACCCTGACCCGAAGCCAGAAATGGCTTTGCCCGGCCACAGTGGCCTTCTGCCACGGGCCGGGGCGAGCGAAGCTCACAGTGCGCTTGGCTGGCTCGCCTTGCTGGGGCTTTTGGAACTGCTCCTCGTGCCCCTGCTTTCGCAGCACCTCGTCGATGTCGGGCGAGAAGCTCTTCCAGGCGCCGTCGCCGAGGCTGTACTCCCAGGTCAAGTGCCGGAGGTCACTGTGGGTAGCGTCGCTGTCGGCCGGCTCGATCGTGAGCTCGATGCGAGCGTCGCGCTTGAATGCTTCGTCGCAGGCGAAGACGAACGAAGTGCCGAGGTCCGCCCGGAGGCCGAACGGAAGGAAGTCCTTGCTCGTATCGAGCTGGAGGGCGTCGTTGAACGCGGCGTCGAGCCGCAGGCCAGCCCTTCGGACGACTACCCGCGCCCGGAGGGTGTCGATGCGAGGAAGCGGTGCCTCGGCCTCGGTCCCGGGCAGGGGCAGTCCGTGGATGATGCGAGCGCGGATCCAGAAGCTCTCCACCCCGTTCACCTTCCCCTTGACCAGCGGCCCGCGGGAGATCTTCGAGAGCAGCACCTCGCCGTCGTTCGTCAGGCCGTGGGTCTGGTCGCTGACTGGGTCGAACGGGAACCAGCCGTCCGCGGTCAGGTACTCCCAGGCGAGCTCCACCGCCGTCGTGCGCAGCCCCGGGCCGGGCGGTCGGGCGACCCCGACCTGGAGGCTGATGTCGGCTGAGTCCCGGAGGTCGAAGAGCGTCTCGTGCCCGAGGTAGAGGTGATGGGGCACCAGCTCCGCATGGTCGAAGAGCGTGAAGCCCTCCTCGAGCCCCCCGGTGTGGTCGGTCATCTCGTCGGTCTCGGGCAGGAGGCTGTGGACCGACACGAGGCTGGCTCTCGCGAGCGAGATGCCATGGTCCGTCGCGAAGATCACCGGCTCGGGGGGAGGTGCCGGTCCTGCCGGCGCGCCGCCGAGCGACGAGGGAAGCGGGGGCGCTTTGACGGCGGCCACCTCGCTGTCCTCCGGCAGCGATACGTCGATCGGCGCGTCGGCGGCCACGCGGAAGACGAGCGGCGCGCGAGCGGGGCTCGGCGGCAGGAGCGTCGCCCCCATCGCATCGAGGAAGGCAAGGAACTGGTGGTCCGGGGCGTGCTCGAGCCCCTCGTCGACGAGCCCGGCGAAGTGGGCGAGGATGCGCATGAAGGCGTCCCCCGGCCCCTGCTCGCTTTGCCAGCTCCTCGGCAGGTATCCGGGGCGCACCCGCTCGAGCTCCGCCGACGCATAATCCAGAGTGCTCACGCGCCTGGCTCCCGGAGGTAGAAGGGGTAGACGAGGTTGTAGAAGATGTTCGTGACGCGGACTCGGTAGTCCACTCGCACCAGCAGCCTTCCGCTCGCGGCCTCCTCGGTGGAGACGTCCACGCGATCCACGTCGATCCGGGGTTCCCAGGTCGTGAGCGCCTCCTCGACGCGGTGTCGAACGAGGGCGACGGTGGTGGTGCTGATGGGATCGAAGACGAGCCCTCGCAGGCCGGCGCCGAAGTCCGGACGCATTACGCGCTCGCCCGGCTCGGTCTCGAGGATCAGCCTCACCGCCTGCCGGACGTCCTCCTCGTCCACCGCGAGCGCCACGTCTCCGTCTGCCCCGCTCTCCAAGGGGAAGGCCCATCCGCGACCCAGGAAGTCCGCCCCCATCGTCTCAATCCCCGATCTGGACCGAGGTTGCCCCGGCGACGACGGCCGCGCCGCACCCGGCCCGGTCCACGAGCGCCCGCGCGGCCGCAAAGCCGCAGATCTTCACGCTCTGGCTTCCTCCCGTGACCGGCGACAGCGTGGCGTGGGGCGGCGTCGGCGGCACTGAGCACTGGTGCTGATCGCCGGCCACCGCGGCGTTGAGCCCCTCGATGAAGACGCTCGGCGCGAGGCCCGGCATGGGCACGAGCATCCCGCCATGGTCCGTCTGGTCGAAGATCCGGGCGGCGGCGGGCATCACAGCATCCCGGGTGCGCCGGCGTCCACACCGCCGCCGGGCGGGTTGATCTGCACGGTACTGCCCTTGAGCAGAAGCTGGCCAGTGGCCTTGACGTCCACGGACGACCCCTCGATGCTGATCTTGCCGGTCGATGCGCTCAGCCGGATGTCGCCGCTGTCCGCCTTGATCGAGATCGCGCCTGGCTGCCCCGCTGGCCCCGAGGTGACCGTGATCTCGAGCTGGCTTGTCGACTCGGAGATCCGAACCTGCTTGGCTCCCTCGTCCACGGTCACCTGAAAGCCGTTCCGGGTCCGCATCGTCACCGACTCCTTGCCCTCCGTGTCGTCGAACACGAGCCGGGAGTCGCGCTTGCTGCGGAGCTCCCGACGGTTGAGGCGCGGCGTCTCCTCCGGCGGTGGGTCCTTCTCGCTCCATACGAACCCGAGCACGTACGGATAGCCGAGGTCGCCGTGTCGAAACGCCACCAAGACCTCGTCGTCCACCTCGGGCAGGAGGTAGCTGCCGCGACGCTGGCCTCCCCACGGGACAGCGATTCGAGCCCAGGCCGACTCGACGCGATTCGACAGCCAGGGAAAGCGCAGCTTGACTCGCCCTAGATTCTTCGTGTCGTCGATGTCCGTGACGATGCCGAGCGTGACCCCATACACGGGCGCGGCGGTGCGCTCCGTATCGAGATCGCTCTCCATCACGTCCACCTGACCACGCAGAAGCGCGAGAAGATCGATGTCCGGCATCAGATCACCTCCTTGCGGGCCTCGAAACCAACCTGGTAGCCGCCCGCTCCGATCGTGTGGGCGACGCTCGTCAGCCGGTAGTCATCGCCGCTGAAGCTTGGGCCGACCTCCGCTACCGAGATCACACGCCCTGCTCGGAAGCGAGGGTCTCCGATTGCGCTGCCGCGCGCGGTAACTCGGTTGTTCAGGCGGCGACGAAGCTCGCCGAGCGCGAACTTGATCGCGTCCACCGGGCTGTCCACGGGCATGTCCGGCAGCGTCAGCCTGGCCTCGACGGTGCTGAACTGCTCGCCGAAGACCGCCGGCTGAACGCGAACCCGGATCCGATCGCCATCCCAGGAGACCTCGACGAGGAGCTGCGTTTTCAGCGCCTCGACCCAGATGCGCACACCCACGCTCGCGATCTGGCCGATGCTCGTCGCCCGCGGGGAGAACTCGATGAGCGATTCACCCCAGCGCAGCTCGAGCTCCGGCGCTGGCAGGTGGGGGAGGTTCAGCCGCAGGTTGAGGAAATCGCCATCGACCCACATGTCGAAGCCGTACTCGCTGGCGATCCCCCGCAGGAAGTCGTAGTCGCTCTTCTTGTATTGGACGCGGGGCTTCTCGCTGAACGCGCCAAGCCCGCCCGCGAGGGAGGCCGCCACGTCGGGCAACGCGATCAGTTGATTCTCGGCGGCGACGATCGTGGCGATCACCTTGTCGGTCATCCGGGCCTGAAACGCGCGGTTCTTCCGGCTCGCGCTCAGGCGCTTCGTCGCATCGAGCGCCGTGACCGTGAGCGTGGGCATCCCCGAGGCCGGGAAGGATGGCTCCACGCCGGTGATCTCCCCCACGAATACGCGCCTGATCCTCGCCGGCCGATATCCGAGCGAGAGCTCGAGCCGATGGTCGAGATCGAGAAGCGGCTCGTCGAGCAGCTTCAGCCCCTGGTTGGCGAGCTCGATCTCAACCCGGCTTGCGCCCTCCAATGCCTCCTCGAACCGCACGCCGGTGACGCTTCCCCGCAGCTCCGCGGGGAGCGGGCGGCCGTCGACCTCCAGCTTGAAGTCCGGGACGTAGACTGGCGCCAGGACCGGCATCTACTCGTACACCTCGCCGCTCTGCGGGTCGCGGTATGGGAGGGCGGGGATGGTGAGAGCTCGCCCGGCCGGCAGGCGGCGCGGAGACTCCAGGGCGTTGGCAATCGCGATCGGGCGCCACTTCCTCGGGTCGCCGTACGCCCCCGCCGCGATTCCGCTCAGGGTCTCGCGCTCGCCGACGGAGTGGACGCGGCTGAAGTCCGCCGTTTGGCGCTTGACCTCCTTTGCCTCGTCGGCGCCGCTGACCAACTCGTTAAAGGTCACCTGCAGCAGCGCGCGCACCGGTACACCGGATTCGAGGAACATCGTGAACCGCTGAGTGGCGCGAGCCAGGACGCCGCGGAAGGTCAGCTCCCCCCAGGCGAACAGCAGCACCGGCGGCGCGTGCGTCTCCGCGTTGATCGACATCAACTCGATCACCGGGACGGTGAGCCGACGGACGTCGCTGAGCGCGGGGTTGATGAGGGTGCCGGCGTGCTCATGCTGCTCGTAGGTGTCGAAGAAGAGCTCCATGTCGAGCGTCCGGAGGTTCCCGTGCACGAACTGCAGCAGCGGTGACCCGAGCCCGGGCACGCCCGCCTGCGCGAAGAGGTTGTCCTTGCTGAGGCTGTACTCAGCGGGGTTGAAGAGGACCTCGAACCGCTCGTTCGTGTCGAGGTTGGTCAGCGTCGCGTGCTCGAGCGCCATTGGCTACGCCCTCCCGAGGCGCTCGCGCTGAGCGATCGCGCGCCGCTCGATTCGCCTGAGCACCCGATCGACGAGCTCGTCCAAGGGCGGCCCGGGCTGCTCGGGGGGCGGCGCGGGGGTCGCCGCCCTCCCCTCCCGCGGGGTTGTTACGTGTGCCGGTTCCGGGGCGCGCCCCGGACGGGCCACCTCCCGACGGGGCCGGGGAGCGTGGACGAGCGTCGGAGCGGGTGCGGTGCGACGCGGTGCCGGCAGCGGGCCTGCCCCGGCCGGACCGGGCCGAGCGAGGATTCGCTCGGATCGCGTGGTCGATCCCAGCGACGTGCGCTCGATCCTCTCCCGAAGCGCGAGCGGCAACAGCCACGTCTCGCGCCGGGTCGTGTGCCGGGCGTAGCCGGCGCTCGGGACGCTAACCGTTCGAGGGTCGGGGCGAACCGCCGCGCCCGATCGGGACAGCCGCCGCCCGGGCGGCGTCCCGTTCGGGGCGACGCGGGGAGGCACCACGACGGACCGGGTGAGAGTCTCGGTCCGACGCAGGGCCAAGGCGTGGAGACGCGAGGACAGCCTCTCGCTCCGGATCACGGTTCGCATGCGGGGGGCAGGCTGACGGCTCAGCAGGGTGAGAGGGCCGAATGCCCGCGTACCCTCGCGCCGTCCGCCCGCACGCGGGCGCCAGCGGGCGAGGCGACTGGTCAGCCAACGCCCCGGTCCGCCGAGCCATAGGGCCAAGCGGCCGCGGATGCGCGGAACCCAGTTGCCCGCTCGGCGCTTGAGCGCGGCAGGCCGCAGGCGCAAGAGGAGGGCGTCAGGCACGCGCCGGCTCCTCGTTGGCGCGCTGGTTGATTCTCGAGATCTCGGCAACCCACCGCGCTCGATCGGCGTGCTCGAGGCCAAGGACGCGCTCCAGGTCCCAGTGGAAGTGGTAGGCGATGAAGGCCACCTCCTCGTATAGCGCGTCGAGGGGGTAGCCTAGGATCGTCCCGAGGGCATCGCGCCCGCCTCGAACTCGTGGTGACACTGGGGGCACGCCACCGACACGGGCGCCGCCTCGCCGTGGTTCATCTCGTTATAGACGTCCTGCAGGTAAGCGACGTCGGTCGCGAAGAGCTTCTCGATCGTGCCGGGCGTGACCAGGCTTACGCTGCCCAGGCGCGTGACGACGCGGGAGAGCAGGATCACGGTCAGATAGGCGGGGTTCTTCTGGACCGCCGGCTCCTTGAGGGGCACGATCTCGTCGGCCGCGGTGGCGAGCCGCATCACGCCCTCGCGATGGAGGTTGCCCTCTTCGTCGAGGTAGCCCTTCGGCAGCGTGAACTCGCGCTCTGTCTGCAGCACCATCACGCACGCTCCAGCCGCTCGACGGCGAGTTCCAGAGTTTCGATGGCGATGTCGGTCCCCTCCGAAGTGAGGGCCGGACCCTCCCAGCGCTGCGGCCAGGCGTCGAAGAAGTTCCAGCGCGCCTTCTCCTCGCCCTTGCGGTCCTGGACCACGATCGAGCCGCTGCGGCGCTCGACCTCGCCGTTGACTGCCGCCAGGTGCCACTCGTAGAGCTCGCGGTCGTCCGTCACTCCCCGCTTCAGGGTCAGGTTTCCGTATTTGGTCATCCCCGGGAGCTTGAGCGGATGCGTCGCGCCCCCCTCGCGGTGCTCGATCAGATCGATCGCCGAGTTGAAGCCGCTGCACTCGTGGAATGCGGCGCGCGTTACCCCGTCGATCTGAACCAGGAAGTTGAAGTTCGTGAGCGGATCGAGCCGCTCGCCTGTCTGCGCCACTGCTGCTCTCCTTTCCTAGGCCTCCGAGACCTCGGATCCGCCCTCCCAGATTCCAATCCGGACGACGATGAACTCGGCCGGGTAGGTGGGGGCGACACCGATCTCGATGTGGAGGCGGCCGAGCGCCCGCTCGGACTCCGGGTTGAGCGCCTCGTCGATCCGCACGTAGAACGCCTCCTTGGCGGTCGCCCCGAACAGCGCCCCGTCCTGCCAGGCCTTGGTCAGGAAGTCCGAGATCACCCGTCTGAGCTGCTGCCAGAGGGCGAGGTTGTTCGGCTGGAAGACGGCCCAGCGGATGCCCAGCTTGATCGAGTTCTCGAGGAACAGGAACAGCCGCCGGATGTTCACGTACTGCCAGTACTTGTTCTGGAGCGTCGTCGTACGCGCCCCCCAGACCACCGGCTCCGCCTGGCCCGGAAAGGTCCGTAGGACGTTGATGCCGTTCAGGTTCAGGGGCCCCTGATCGAGGTCGCCCAAGCGCCGCTCCAACCCGAGCGCCCCGCGGACGTTCATGTTGGCGGGCGCGGCGTGGACTCCGGCCCGCGCGTCGCTGCGCGCATAGATCCCAGCGACGTGACCCGAGGGCGGCCAGTACTCCGTGCGGCCCGTGCGCGGATTGGCTGCGCTGATCCACGGGTAGTACAGGGCGGCGAAGCCGAGCTGCGACCCGCGAACGGCGTTCGCTTGGGCCTCGATCCCGCTCTCGTCGGGGGTGGCGTCGAAGGCCGAGTCGATGACCGCGAAGCGATCGCCCCTGTTCTCGCAGTCCGCGATCAGCTTCGACTGAGCGTTGGTCGTCGTGGCGCCGGGAATCGTGACGATGTCGATCTCCTGCAACCGGCCGAGCTCGTCGAGGGCCGGTCCCGGGTCGTTCAGCAGGCCGGACCAGGCCGCCGCACGATCGTCGTCGGCCCCGTTCTTGAGGTTCTTCTTCTCGGCCTTGGGGCGCGGGTCGGGATCCGGAGCCGCCGGAGGTTGTGCAGGCTCGCTGAGCGTGATCCACTTCGAGTCCACGATCGCCCCCCAGTAGCGTGGGTGGTCTGGATGCATGGAGAGGAGCTCGAACCGCTCCTCATTCGGAGGCAGGGTCACGACGAGATCGAATTCCAGCGATTCGACGGTGGGGACCGCCGTCTTCAGCGTGTAGGTGTTCTTGATCCCCTCGCCGAGGGTGATGAGCGCCGCGTCCGCGGTGGCCTTCGCCGTCTCGACCGAGCGGACGTCGACCTTGTTGCCGGCCTTGATGCGCACCGTCGCGCCGCGAGGCAGGGCGCGGTCAAGCCGGAACCCGGCGGGCAGGCCGGAGGGGATATCGACCCTGATGTCCCGCTGGCCGGGCACGAGGTCGATCGAGCGAACGGAGCCGCCCGAGAAGCTGTCGGTGCCGCCCACAGGGGACTCGAACACGAGGATCTTTGTCCCCTGCTTCTCCTTGATCACCGCCTGACGCGGGGTCTTGTTGGGCGCCTCCACCTGGACCGGCTCACCGATCACGAAAGGCGAGTTGTCCTTGACCGTTGCCTTGGTCCGGTCAGCGGCGGCCCCGGTCGGAAGCGCGGCGTCGAGGTTCGACGTGGCGAAGTGGACGCTCAGCGTCGAGGCGGTTGCGCCCAAATCGTCGTCCAGGATGCTCCTGTCGATCACCTCGACCGCGATCGAATCGCCCTGAACGCCCTCCTTGATCGCGCGAGCGACGAGTACCGGCTCGGTGCTGTTCGTCTTGCGGGATAGAAGGTCCGCGGCCGAGTGCTCCGCGGTGCCCTCCCGGACGACGAAGCAGTCGGTACCCCCATTGAGGAAGAAGCCGTAGACCGCCGGCGCGAGCCAGCTCGCCGGCTGCTCGGCGAGGAAATCCCCAAACGTGCCCTGGAACGCCTCCCAGTTGTGCAGGCGGGTGGCGCGCCGGATCGGTCCCTTCTCGGCCGTGCCCACGAACCCAACCGTGCTCGTACCCACGCCCTCGATCGGGGGCCCGGGGGTGAACTCCTCGATGTAAATGCCGGGATACGAGACTTGGACGGCCATGACTCTCCTTTCGTGCCTTCGGTCTAGGTGAACTCGAGGTCGTATCTCCCGCTCGGGGAGGGGACGGTGATCGGCGTGGGCGGTGGCTCCGCTCGCCCCTCCGCCCGAAGCCGCAGCTGATAGCTGCCGGGAGCGAGGCCCAGGAAGGTGAACTCGCCGCTGGCGTTCGTCCGCGTCGCGTCGAGCGGCTGCCCGGCGCTGTCCTCGAGCCGAACCCAGGCGCGGGACACCGGCACCGGCGATGGGTAGGTCTTGTCGATGACGACGCCGGCGATCTGAACCTGAAGTTCCGCACTCTCGGCGTCGCCGTTCTGGCGGTACTCGGTGAGCTGGGTCGTCACTTCGACGCCCGCGATCTCGGTGGCAACCTCCACCGGGATCGTCACCACCACGACGATCGTCGGCTTCCAGCGGTGCCTCTGTCCCATCGTTCCCCAGAACTCGGCCAGCTTGGGGAAGCCCTCGGGCGGGACAACGACCGTCGGGAGGTCCTCGCCGCGCACGTTCACAGCACCGGCCTTCACCAGCACAGCGAGCGCCTCGGAGAGGATCGCGTGCTCCTCCAGGGTCTTCGCCACCTTGTCGGTCGCGCCGCTCCAGGCGGAGATCAGGTAATGGCAGTCGACTCGCATCGGCGCAGGCTCCCGGTAGGCGACACCGTGATCGCCGCGCTCGAGCCACTCGTTCGAGCGCAGCTTGCGGTTCTCGCGGAGGTCGGCCAGGTAGATGCTGAGCGCCTTCTTCGGCGCCAGGCCGGTGACCACCGAGTCCCAATCAGCGTCCGGCGGCATGAAGCCGATCTGCGCATTCGCCACCCCGGCCGCTGTCCCGGCGCCGAGCTCCGACATCTCGGCCTTGAAGAGATCCCGAAGCGCCGTGTCAACCTCGGGAATCAACGTCACCAGGCCTCGGCGCGCGCGCCCGGCTCGCGCCGAAGCGCCTCCAGCAGCTCGTCGGGCGAGACCTCGCCGAGCGGTTCACGATGGGGCCTCAGCTCATACAGCGTGCTCCTTCGGCCCTCGTTGCCCACGGCCAACAGGCGCGTGTACGGCCGCGCTTCGAGCAGCTCGCGGCATTCGCTGGACAGGCGGGACGAGTCGTGCCCGAACAGCACCACGTTGGCCTCGTGCTCCTCGACGACCCGGACAAGCGGTGCCATCTCGGTGTACTCGGCCACGACATCGATCCCCGACCGCCCGTGAACGAGACCCCGGAGGATTTGCCGGAGCATCGGTGACATGTCCATGAGGACGACGCGAACGCTCTCCATGAGCTCACCGCGAGTCTCCTCTCGCGAACGACCCGTGTGAATGGATCAACGGGTTCATCTTCGGTCCAGAGTGAGGATCCGGTCCGCGCACCGATCAGTGGCGGGTGGATCTAGATCGTGGGCGCCGAAGGGCGGCGTCCAGCTCGCTCGCACGAGCAGTGGTCAACCGCCTCGTTTACGGCAGATATCCCCACTTCTTGAGCGTCTTCAGTGCCGCCTTGTAGTCGTAGGTAACGACCTTGGTCTTGAAGGGCTTGCCCGGGAACTGCTTGTCGAGATAGCCCTTGTAGATCTTCAGTTGCTCCTCGCCCTTGGCCCGCCAGTACGGCGTATCGGGCTTGACCTCATATATGACGCGATTTTTCCAGTCGACCCGATCGGCTCGAAGCGGCGAAACCTCGGGCCCCCGGTCGATCACCACTTCGGCGTCAAGCCCCCGGGGCAACTTGGAGCGGGGGACTAACTCCTCGGCGTGCTCATGCGAGAAGTTGCCCACTTCGAACTGCTCAGGAGGCGTACCGGGCAGCTTCGCCCGCCTTGGTAGCGGTTTTCCCTTCATCCTCGGCTGCTCGAGCACGTCCTCGGCGACGTCCCCCCATGCCCTTTCCTGCTGCTGCTCGAATGAGCGGAGGATCTCCCGACCCCGCTCCTCGGTCCTGGTGAGCCTCTCCTCGGGCAGCTTGCCCTTGCCACCACCCCCCTTCTTCCCGCCCCCGCCGCCGCGCTTGCCGCCCCCGCCGCCGCGCTTGCCGCCGCCCTTGCCGGCACCGGTCTTCGCCGGCTTTTTCTCGAGCGGCGGGGCCTCCGCGGTTTTCTTAGGGGCCTCCTTCACCGCCTGCTGTTCCGGTACGACAGCCGGCGCCTCCTTCGTTACCTCCTTGGCCGCCTGCCGCTCGCCGGTGACCTGCGGCGGCACCTCCTTCGCGGCATCCTTCGCGGCCTGCTGCTCGCCGGCGACCTGCGTCGGCACCTCCTTCGCGACCTCCTTCGCGGCCTGTTTCTCCCCCGAGCTGAGCAGCTTCTTGGCCTCCTGCTCCGCCGCCTGCTCGGCGATCGGCGGCGGCTTGAGCGACGGTCCCCTTGGCGGCAGCTTTGGACCGAGGCTCGGCGGCGTGAAGCCAGGGCTCTCGCGGAGAACCTCGCGGAAGCCCTTGAACTCCTGCTTGAGCGCACCTCCCAAGCGCCCGACTACCTCGCCAGTGGCGATGTCGATGGCCCCCTCGATCGCGATCTGCTTGGCCTTCTCCCAGCGATCGATTTCCCGGCCGCTGACGCTCTCGCCCATGACCAGCTCGCCGCCGAGCCAGCCGTAGCGGGCATTGGGCAACCAGTTGATGTACTCCGGTGGCTCGTCGAGCTTACGCTGGTACTCGCTGTAGAACTCGGGAAGCAGCGGTGCGGGCGCTCCCTGCTCGGATAGAGGCGTGCGGGCCTTCCACATCTCCCGGGCGCGTTCCTCAGGCGTCATCCGGTTCCAGCGTTTCGCCCAGTCTTCCTGTTGGACCGGCTCGGGCCGCTTGGCGGCAGGCGGCTCCTTGGGCGATTCCTGCGGAGCGACGTCGATCCGGACCTCCGAGGGGCGCAGCGTGACGGGTCCATAGATCGGCCGCCCCTGGTCGTCGGTGAACTCCCCATGCGATTCGACACTCCGGCCGCCTGCCGCGGCGCTCTCGCGGGCGCTCCCCTCCGGGAGGTCCGTACCCTCAGGGACGGTCCTCGCCTGCTGGGCGCGTTGCGCCGCGCGCTTTGCCTCAACCTCCGCGGCCTGTCGTCGTCCCTCGGCGTAGATCTCCTCGAACGTGGACGGCTCCTTGAACTTGCGCTCATATGGGCGCCCTTCCCGCTCCGCCTGGCGGGCGCGGATCTCGTCAACCCGGCGTTCGTCCTCTTTCCGCTGCTCGGGCGTGACCTGAGCGAGCCGCTCGCGAATTTCGGCAACCTTGCGCTCCGCCGCTTCACGCTCCACGTCGAGGGGAGCGAGTTTCTTCGAGGATGTGGGCAAGGGTCGATCAGAGCGCTCGCCGACCCAATGTTTGAACTCGGCATCCTTTCGGCAGATCCAGCGTGCCATCGTGTGTCGCTGGAGGATCCTGGCGTAGAGCGGATCATCCGCGTAACGCTTCCATGCTTTTGGGTTCGCCATCAGCTCGGGCTCCAGACGCTCGTCCCAGAGCTTCAACTCGTAGGGGTTCAGCGCCTCCTGGCCTTGGCTCTCGATCCGTTGCACGCTCCCGGCGGGGGCGCCAGCGACGACTGGTCCAGCCGCATCGCTCTGCGCAACTGCGTCGGCCTCGGCCTCCAAGGCGGCGGGTCGAGCGGCCGGCCTTCGGCTGGGAGTCTGCTGGACGACATGGGCGAGCTCGTGGGCAATCACCCGCTTTCCTGGCTTGGTTTCCGGTCGGTAAAGGCCGCGCCGGAAATAGACGTCCGCGCCTCGGGTGAACGCGGCCGCGCCCTCCGCTCGGGCGCGGCGATCCGCGTCCGCGTCCGCGTGGATGCGGACGTCGACCAGGTCGGCGCCAAGTCTCTCTTCGAACTCGGTGCGCAGCTGGTGCGGAAGGGCAGAGCCAAGGGCCGCCCCCGTGGCGTGATTGCCCGCGGCGCGCTGCAGCTCGAGCACCGCCTCCTCGACGCCGCGGCGGGCAGCTTCGGGCGAAGGCCTCCGCTGGCCGGTCTCCGCGTCGGGCTTGTGCTCGCGGCCCTTCATGCCGCAGCCTCCAGCAGTTCCGCGACCCGGATCTCGGGAAACGACTTGCCGGTCTTCTCGTACTCGCGGCGCACGGCGTGGAGCAGGTGCTCCATCGTCACCGGGGTTCCGGTCTCCGCAGCGATGAACGCGGCGGCGAGGGCGACGTTCTTGATCTCGGCGCCGCTGAAGGCGACCTCCCGGGCCAGGAGGCCGAGATCGAGGTCGGCAGCCCGCGGCGTCTCCGCCGGCCACACGGATTCCCAGATCCTGGCGCGCTCGGCCGCCTCCGGGAGCGGGAAGCGGACGACGTGGGAGATCCTGCGAGTGAACGCCTCGTCGAGGTCGGTGATCCGGTTGGTGGCGAGAATCGCCACACCCTCGTACTCCTCCATCTTCTGGAGCAGATAGGAGATCTCGACGTTCGCGTAGCGGTCGTGCGAGTCGCGGACCTCGGTTCGCTTTCCGAAGAGCGCCTCGGCCTCGTCGATGAGGAGGACGACATTCGCGTTCTCCGCAGCCCGAAAGATCCGGTCGAGGTTCTTCTCCGTCTCGCCGATCCATTTGCTGACGACGCCCGCGAGGTCGACCCGGTAGAGGTCGAGGCCCAGCTCGCGGGCGACGATGTCGGCCGCCATGGTCTTGCCGGTTCCGGGCGGCCCGGCGAAGAGCGCTGAGACGCCCCGTCCCAGCGACAGCCGGTCGCCGAAGCCCCAGTCGGCGAGCACGCGCTCTCGCTGGACCACTCGCACGCAGAGCTCACGGAGCTGCGCGACCGAGTTATCGGGCAGCACGATGTCGTCCCAGCCGAAGGACGGTTGGAGCTTGACGGCGAGCGTCGCCAGCTCGTCGCCACCCTGGGCGCGCGCCGCGGCGAAGAGCGCCTCGCGCGTGGCCCTGCCGCGTCGGGCTCGCGCACCCTCCGCCTCGGCCGCCGCCTCCCGTATCTGGCCGGACGTGAGGGTGAACCGGCCGGCGAGGGCGTCGAGCTCCTCGGAACGCACACGGAGCTTCAGCCGCTTGACCTCTCGCTCCCAGATCCGTCGGCGATGCCTGGGCTCGGGGGCCGGAAACGAGATGACGCGGATGCCGAGCGCTTCCTCGCCGGAGGAAGGTGCGCTCCGGCGCCACGGCGCCGTCCCCGCGAGCACGAACGATTCCCCGTGGCGGCGAAGCTCCGCCACCAGGACCTCGAACTCGTCCACGTTTCGCTCGCGGAGCACGTCCGCGTTGGCCGCATAGAGGAGCCCGCCGCTTACCCGACCCTCGCGAGCCAGCACCGGCGCCGTCCCGGCCCGCATACGCGCCAGGTCGGCAGCGAGGAGAGGCAGCCCGCGCTCGGCGGCGAGCGACTCCGCTGCCGCACGTCGCCCCGATCCGGGTGGTCCCTGGAGGTAGAGCCGTAGGCGCCTCGCGCCAGCAAGGCGCGCCAGCTCGGCCTCCGTCTCCTCGGCAACGACCAGCGCGCCCGCGCTCGCCGGGCGCCGCAGCTCGCAGAAGGCCTCGAGCCGCGAATCGAGCCCGGCGGTGCCGAGCAGGAGACGGACGATCTGCTCGTCGGCCTTGATCGCCTTCCGCGGCAGCGGGGCCTCCGGCTGGCTGGGGTCGGGAACAAGCTGGACGACGCGCTCGCGCAGCAGCGGGGCGTCGGCCTGGAATGCCGCGCGGCGGGCCAGGGCGTCGGCCGCGCTCGAGCAGAGGAGGTGAAGCGCGAGATCAACGGTCGGGCGCTTGCGGGTGACATCGTCCTGCAGGTAGGCATAGAGCCGCTCGTAGCGCAGGTCCAGCTCCGGCGCGAGCGCCACCAGCACGACGTCGAGTTCGAACCGCGAGAGCCCGAACTCCTCCCCGAGCCAGGCGGGCGTCTCGGCCCGTTCCCGCGGCTCGCGGGCGGGGGCGCCAAGGACCGGCTCGGCGGGTTCGCGCCGCAGGAGTTGCTCGACCTCGTTGAGGTCGACGTGTAGGCCGCGGAACCGGTCGCCGTGGGCGCCGTAGGCGGCCTCGGCCCCAGCGACGGCTCGCTCGAGCAGGCCGTCGAGCCGCCCGAGGGCCTCGAGGAGCTCCGTGGGAGCGCCGTTTCGATCCGCGCTCATGGGGCTACCGCCTCCGGCGAAACCGAACGCACCGGGGTCCCTCGAAGCCGCGCCACCGCCTCGGTCCTGCGGCGGACCTGGAGCTTCTCGAGGATGTTGTGAACGTGGTTCTTGACCGTGGCGAGCTCAATGCAGAGCTCGCGTCCGATCTCCTTGTTCGAGAGGCCGCGCTCGATCAGCCGGACGATCTCGAGCTCGCGGGCGGTGAGGCGCGCACGCGGCCCAACCGGGGGCCCGTTCGACGCGAGGACGCCAACCCGCCGCAGGAGGGTGGAGGCGACCTGGGGCGAGCACGGCAGCTCGTCGCGAACGACCCCGCGCACCACCTCGAACAGGCGCTGGATGGAGTCCTCGCGTGTGACGAATCCGGCGACCCCGGCCTCCGCCCAAGGGAGGATGTCCACTTCGGCGTCGCCGATCGACAGGGCCACGATCCGCGACCGCGGAATTGCGCCGCGCAGGGCGCACACCGCGGCGCGTGCTTCGGCCACTGCATCCAGGAGCACGACGTCCGGTTGCGCGCGGCGGACGGGGTTTACCGCATCAACCCAGTGGGCGCTCTTCCCGACCACCCGCATGTCGGCCTCTGCGTCGAGCAGCCGCGCGAGTCCCTCTCGGTAGAGCCGAATCTCCGCGACGATGAAGGTGCAGATCACGGCTCACGCGCCTCACATCGTGACTGGACGATGCCGCGGGAAAGGTGCTCGAGGATATCCGCGGGCTGGTCGATCGCTATTGCACCGTCGCTCCCGGTCCGCCAGGGACCACCCCAGCTCCCCTTGCGTCGGCATTGCCCTAATCAGACGCTTTCCGAGGCGAATTTGCGCCGTCTGGCCGCACCTTCGCCACCCTGATGCTCGTAGTGAACGGACCATAGTGCCCGCTATCCGGAACGTCAAGGTCAGGAAGTCCACACTGGACGCGTTGGCCAGGGCATTTGGCGGAAGAGCACCGGCACCCGCGGCGCCGCTAAAGGCTAACCAGGCCCTCGAGCGGTCCGGTGCGAGTTGGTCACTGTGGCTTGACGGCATCGACCTCAACCCGATGCTCAGCGGCGGCGCGAGTCTCCCAAGGACGAACGAGCGAGAACCGAAGGATGTGGCGCCCGGCCCCGGCGGCGCGAAGCGTCACCACCCTTCGACCGGAGGCGCCCAAACCCAACGTGCGACTGGGAGGCTCGTATTGATCGTCGACGACGGCAATCCCCTCCCCGGCATCCGCCAATTGCCAGCGGTGGCCGGTGGCCGCAGGTTCGTCGAGAACCACGTCGAAGGTCTGATCCGGTTCGACGCGCAGCTTCTGGCTTGTCACGCGCAACCTTTGGCTCGCCCCCCGGTCGGCCCTCATTTCGTGTTCTCGGGCGCTGCGTCAGCGATCCGTCGGGATCGCAACCTCCCCATCCTCGTCCATCAGCCGGTCGAGGACCTCGTCGGGTAGCCAGGTGCGGTGCGGATACCCGCGTCCCCACGAGTTGAGAATCGGGACCGCGCCGAGCTCATCGGCCCTGTCGTTGTCGAGCACCCTGTGTACATGGTTGACCGACCGCGCCCAGCGGAACCTCCGGACGCCATTCTCGGAGTCGGCTTGGTAGCCGGCACGCTCGTTTGAGTCGTCGTCGGCGTACTCGTCGCGCCAGTCGACGTGTCCGGACCGCCGGAGAACGCCTCCAGCCGCACGGACCGAGGTCCCGTTGTCGTCGCCGGGATTGGTGTCCGGCCATTCGTCCCTCTCCTTGGCGCGGTCCCACAGCCAGCGCGCGGCGTAGAGCTCCTGGTTGAGGATCGACATGCAGCGCGACCAGCCGAAGCCGACGCAAGCTCCCTCCGCGCCCTGATCGTAGAAGTCCCACCACTCGTCCGGATCCGGCTCACCGCCGGGCTCTAGGCAAACGCAGTGCCCTCCGCGGATTTGGGTCAGCGAGCCTGGTCCGCCACGCGCGATGAAGTACTCGCCCGTTTCATCGTCGACCTCGGGATGGTCGAACTCGCGATACCAGTTGATTCCGATGACCACGGGCCCTCGCTTCGGATGCTCGTCATCGGGAAGGGCCGTCAGAGGGTACGTCTCGACGTGTGTCCAGTCGTCCGGGATCAAGCGGCCGAGGCGCGGGTCGTCAGGATCGCGGTCTATCGGTCGATAACGCATCAGCGAGCACCTCCACGATTTCGACGAGCACGGTCGGAGCGATTCTCTCCGTCCCCACCACACGAGGCAAGCCCTCTATGTCTGCCTGATTACACCGCGCTCACCTACACTCGCCTTAGGGCGGGGTGGCTCGAAGCAGCTGCCGACCGGCGCGCTGCCCGCTTCGAAGCGCCCCCTCCATGAGGCCATGCCAATCGCCCGCCGTGTGCTCACCTGCGAAGTAGAGCGGTCCGATCGGCGTCGAGAGCTCCCCGTCGCGTAGGGGAGACGAGACGCTCCGGGCCGAGTAGGAGCCGCGGACCCAGGGATCGTCGTGCCAGGTCGAGAGCAGTGCTCCTTCGGGGTTGAGCTCCAACTCGGGGCGGAGGGCGGCGAGCTCCTCGATCCATCG
>JBKPFQ010000034.1:0-10476 GCA_046728915.1 Actinomycetota bacterium
GGTCCTGAGCGAGGTTGGCGATCAGCATTTCGCACTCACGTTCCAGGAGGCGCTCCAATTCCAGGGACCCAGCGTTCCGCCGTTCCGAGATCCAGTCGGGTCGCTGCTCCAGCAGCTCGGGCCGAGCGATGCAAACCAGCAGGATCGGACCGTCCGGGGTCCTCTCGGCCAGGTACTCGACCAGGTCGAGGAAGGTGGGCTCGGCCCAGTGTGAACGTCCTCGAAGAAGACGACGAGGGGCCGGTCGCGGGCGAGTGTCGCCAAGAGCCGGCGTGTCTCCCAGAAGATCTCCTCGCGCTCAACCGATCCCCCGCCAATCGCCTCCTGAAGTCGCTCTGCGATCGACCGAGCGTCGTGTCCTTCGGCGAGCGACTCGCCCGCCAGGACTTCGGCCGTGAGCTGGCTGACTATCTTCCGCAGGGCCCAGAACGTGATGCCCTCGCCGTACGGGACGCACCGGCCAACGGCCACGATCGCCTCCTCGGTGGCCTCAACGGCGAACTCCTGCGCCAGCCTCGACTTCCCGATTCCCGCCACGCCGAGGACCGTGAACAGGCCGACCGTACTTTCGCGGATGATCTGCTCGAATGCATCTCGGAGCCGGCCGAGCTCGGTTTCGCGACCGACGAGCGCCGACTTCAACGACCCGACGGCCGGGCGTCCTCGCTTCACGTCCTCCAGTCGCCATGCCGGACCTGCCTCCGTCGCAACGAGTTCGACGCTGGCCTGCTCGCGGATCAGCCGCTCCGTCTCTTCGCCGACGAGGATCTCCCCGGCTGCGGCGGCGCTCTGGAGCTCCTCCGCCGCGGTGACCGGCTCTCCGACGACCGAAAGCGGGCCGGCGTCAGCGCCGCTCGCCAGAATTTCGCCCGTCGCGATTCCGACGCGCGGAGTCGACACCTGGGCGGCCTCATCGCGAACCGATGGATCACGGATCTCCACCGCCGCACACGCGGCCCGGAACGCGTCGTCCTCATGGGCCCGCGGAACCCCGAAGACGGCCATCACCTCGTCGCCGAGGGTGCTGGCGATCACTCCGCCGTAGCGGGCAACGATCCGCCCCATTTGTGCGCCGAAGCGCTTGTCCTCATGGCTCAGCGCCTCCGGATCCATGCCGCGGAGGCTCGGCCTGCGCGTTACCAGGACGGTCACCGTCTTTCGGAGCTCGGTCGCCGCCGAGGCCTCATCCGGGCCGGGCAACGGCCGCCGCGTCCGTGCTGGCGCCTCGATGGATACGTCGAGGGTCGGCTCCTGGCGGAGGATGGCGGTCTGCAGGCTCTGCAGTCCTCGGCTGGGAGAGAGCCCCAGCTCGTCACGGAGCGTCTCGCTGGTTTGCCGGTAGACCTCCAGGGCATCCGCCTGCCGGTCGGAGCGGTAGAGGGCGAGCATGAGCTGTCCGCGCAGGCGCTCGCGCAGCGGGTTGTCCCTGATCAGCGACTCGAGCTCCCCCACCAGCTCGCCCGCACGGCCTAGGGCAAGCTCCGCGTCGATGCGCTCCTCCATGGCGTCCAGGCGGAGCTCCTCCAAGCGCGAGATCTCGGCCTGAGCGAACGGGTCGTAGCCGAAGTCCACGAGGGCCGGGCCACGCCACAGCTCCAGCGCCCGGCGCAGCGTCGCCGCCGCGGCGTCGGGATCGTTCGCCTCGCGCGCGCTCCTGCCCTCGCTCAGCAGGCGCTCGAACCGATCCGCGTCCAGCTCGTCCCGCTCGACGCGCAGGATGTAACCCGGGGGCCGGGTGATCAGCAGCGCGCCGGGAGATCCCGGCGTGCGGCCGGGCTCGAGCGCCTTCCGCAGCTTCCCGATGTTGACCTGGAGGGCATTGGCCGCCGTCCTCGGGGGCTGCGGCCACAGCTCCTCGATGAGGCGGTCGGTGGCGACGACCTCATTGGCATGGACCAGCAGGATCGCAAGCAGCGCCCTCTGCTTGGCCGCACCGAGGGCCACGGACGCGCCGTCACGACGCACGTCCAGCGGGCCGAGGATCTGGAACTCCATTCCCTCTCCTGCGCCCACGGTACCACCGGTCGAGGCGGCTTCCAAGCACTCCGGAGGGACGGGTGAAGAGTGCGATTTCAGCGAGATTTCAGCGCCTCCGGGGAGGCTTCGCCCGAGATCGGGTCACATCGACGCCGAGCGTGAGGTACCGACCCGCTGAAGCGAAAGGAGACGCATATGAGCACCTCGATCTGGACACGCCTGACCATCGTCTGTCTCGCGGCGTGCACGGTGGCGGCCCTCGCGGCGCCGGCCTCGGGTCAGACGCTGCGCCGCGACGGCTCGAAGGCGGCGGCCTTCGTCGCCCACGTGGGCCAGCAGGCCGACGCGTCGTCGAGCGCCACGGCGCTGCGCCGTGACGGCTCGAAGGCGGTGCCCTTCGTGGCTGACGTCGAGCCGGACAGTGCGGCTGCGGCCGCGGACGGTTTCCACTGGGGCGATGCGGCCATTGGGGCGGCTGTGGGGGTCGGCCTCATGATGCTCGCGTCGACGGCCTGGATCGCCGCCAATCGCAGGCGGCGAGCCGGTGTCCTCGGCAGGAGCAGTGCATAAGGCCCGCGCGATCGCGGCGCTCGGGTGCTGAGAGGCAGACGAATAGGAGGGCAGCCGCGCCGACTGGCGGGCCGCCCTCGGATCCAGACCCTTCCGCGGCAGCGACTTGGTGAACCTTCATGGCGGCGCGTAATAGCTTGCGTGGCCGTGCGACCGCTCGATGAGCAGACGATCCTGATCACGGGCTCGACGGGCGGCCTGGGCGAGGCCACTGCGGAGCAGCTGGTGCGGCGAGGCGCGACGGTGCTCGTCCACGGCCGCTCCGAGCAGAAGCTCGAGCGGGCGCTGGCGAAGCTCGGGGCCGATCAGGGCGCTCCGGTGAGGGGACTGCTGGCGGATCTGGGTTCGCTGGAGCAGGTCCGCTGGCTGGGGCGGTGTGTCGAGCACGATGTCGAACATCTCGACGCCCTTGTCAACAACGCGGGGGTGGCGATCATGGAGGGGCGGCGGGAGAGCCAGGATGGATTCGAGTTGACCTTCGCGGTCAACTATCTGTCGCACTTCCTGCTCACGGCCGAGCTGCTGCCGCTGCTTCGGCGGTCGGCGCCGGCGCGGATCGTCAACGTCGCTTCGATCGGGCAGGCGCCGGTGGATCTCGACGATCCGATGGGCGAGAGGGACTACGAGGGATTCCGCGCATACGCCCAGAGCAAGCTGGCGCAGATCATGTTCACGTTCGAGCTCGCCGAGCGGCTGCGGGCCGCGGGGGAGAGCTCGGTGACGGTGAACGCGCTTCATCCGGCGACGCTCATGGACACGCAGATGGTGCGGGGGAGCTTCGAGCGCTCGGTGGGCGAGGTGGCGGAGGGGGTGGAATCGCTGTCGCGCCTCGTGGCCGATCCGGAGCTCGACGGGGTCAGCGGGCGGTACTTCGACCAGCTGGAGGAGGGCACGGCGCAGCCGCAGGCCTACGGCGCCGAGGCGCGGCGGCGATTGTGGGAGTTGAGCGAGGAGCTGGTCGGGGAGCGGTTCGACGTGTAGGCCGGCTACGCCGCGCGCTGCTGGAGCTCGGCGAGGGACGGCCACTCCGATGGCGGTGCGGTGGGACGACTGACCTTCTCTGGCCGGCCAGGCGGTAGGGAGGAGAGGAGCTTGCGGTTGGCGGGCTCGGCGAGCTGGCGAGCGACGGTTCGGCGGGCGACCTCGATCACCTTGTTGCGATTGCCGGTTCGCATCAGGTTCGGACCGATCGCCTGCAGGTCCTCCTCGACCGGCTGGATCAGGACCACGTCGGCGCCGGCGGCGCGGAGCTTCTTGGCCTCGCTGCCGAGGCGGCGCCCGGAGGCGCGCTGGAAGACCAGGTTGAAGGCGTCGCGAGGGTTGATGGCGCGGATGGGGTGGAGGGTGGAGGTGGGGTTCAGGCAGATGACGAGGTCGAGGTCCTCGTGGCGCAGGATGTCGGCGTTGGAGGTCGAGTAGATCCCGCCGTCGACGTAGCGGCGGCCGCCGATGGTCACCGGGTGGTAGAGGCCGGGGATGGCGCACGATGCAGCGACGGCGTCGACGAGGTCGGCGCGCGGGGCGCCGGAGCGGCCGAAAGGCGTGCGGCGGCCGGTTTGGTAGTCGCACGCGACGATCCACAGGTTCTGGTGGGGGCTCCAGCCACTCGGGACGACGCTTCGGATCGTGTCCTTCAGGCCGTCCACGGAGAAGATGCCCCGCGGCAGCCAGCCCGTGGCGACGGTCGCCGGGCTGTAGCGGCGGGGGTTCGCCATGGTCCTGAGCGCCAGGCGCCAGGAGCCGGGACCGATGGGTGGCCAGGTGCGCTCGAGGCGGACGCCGGCGCCGGCGGCGCGGTCGGACTCCGCGGCGGGGCGGCCGCGAGCGTCCCGGACGTCGTCGAAGACCTCACCCCGCGAGTGGGCGACCATGAACCAGGGCGGGATGCCGGACGCGCACAGGGCGCCGATCATCGCGCCCGCGGAGGTGCCGACGACGTAGTCCGCCGAGGCCGGGTCCCAGCCGGTCTGCTCGGCCAGTGCATCGAGCGCGCCGGTCAACCAGGCGCCCCCCTGGATCCCCCCGGCACCGAGAACGAGCCCGACTCTCATTAGTCACACCCCCGTTCCAATTCCTCTACAAACGTTACCCGCACGCACGGCTTTCACCTGCAAATTCTGGGAATGCACCCTCCAGAGGTCCGAGCCGAAGCCCTGGCCCTGGTCAAGCGGGGCCTGAACGACTGCGAGATCTCCCGCCGGCTTGGAATCCCGCGACGCACGATCCTCGACTGGCGTAAGTCGCCGCCAAAGCGCTACGTGCAAACGACGATCACCGAGACGTGCCCCGGTGCTGGCTGCCGCCAAAGCCAATGAAATTCACGGCGCCTGACTACGCGGAACTACTCGGTCTGTACCTAGGCGATGGATGTATCTCAGTGCATCCGCGAGCATCGCGTCTCAGGATCGCGTTAGACGCCAAGTATCCGCGGATCATTGAGGAGGCTGAAAAGCTGCTGCGCCGGCTTACCGCACAACTCTGTCCGACGCGTGAAGGCTCATGGAGGGACGATGTTCTTTGTCTCGGTCTACTCGTCCCATCTGCCATGTCTGTTTCCACAGCATGGTCCAGGGCCGAAGCACCGGCGCGTGATTGAGTTCGAGCGTGGCAACTGAAGATCGTTGAGGCGGCTCCCTTCGAGTTCCTCAGGGGTTGCATCCGCTCGGACCGGTGCGTCTTCGTCAACCGCACCGACGTGCACCGGACTCACCCTTATGAGGGCCTGAGCTACCAGTTCTCGAACATGTCGGCGGGCATCGTCGATCTCTTTCTTGCCACGTGTGAGCGGGTGGGTGTCTTCACGCGCGTCAACCAGAACGCTAGGGGGCTCTGGACCGTCCGGATAAACCGGCGCTCCAGCGTCGCGCTCCTGCTCGAACACGTCGGGCTCAAGGAGTGCCCAGCCGCTACATTTTGAACTCCGCAGGCGGCTGTGGTGGAACGGTAGACACGCGTGCCTCAGGCGCACGTGGGCGAAAGCCCGTGGGGGTTCGACTCCCTCCAGCCGCACCTCCGAAACCCCGATTCCAAGCGGCGAATCGGGGTGCCGTTGCTATCCTCGCCCGCCTACCCGCCGCTATCGTCTAGGGGACTAGGACGCCGGATTCTCAGTCCGGAAACCCGGGTTCGAATCCCGGTAGCGGTGCTCTCGGGAAACCGCATGCAATACGCGGTTCTCACGTTTCTCAGACAACGGCTGGTCAGCGGCTTAGAGGATTTTCTAAGAAATTTCTAAGGGGCCGGCCTCGGACTGTGCCGGAGCGCGGCAAGGATCTCTGCCTGATCTCGTGAGCTCGCGCAAGTGCGACTTTGGCGGTGCGCTCGCCGCGCTCCATGAATTGGTGGCCATCCCGGAGGATTGGTCTCTGCCGCCGAGACGGGCTTCTCCCTGTGCGGCCAGAGGGACCTGGTAAAGAGGGCCATCACCGCAGCATCCCGGGCCTCGATCGAAAGCAACCGGCGAGTCGCCGCGCCAATCACTCATCACCACCGGCGATAAGGCGAAACCAGCCCAGGCGCCCGTCGGGAGCGGGCGCGGCTGGTTGCAGCTTCGACGTCGAGCGAGTTCTCCAAGGCGTTCGGTGCTCGTGGCACCAGTCGGCGCCGGTGTGGATGCAGTGGACCTTGCCGCAGCCGGAGGACTCCAGGTCGAACATCGAGCCAGACATGAGCCGAGGCTAATGCCGGGGCGGGGCTGAATCGCGCCTGCCCTTGCGCTAGACAAAGGTCAGCGTGTTCCAACCTCCCCAGACAATCATTCCCGTCACCCGGCGAAACATCGCCGACTACATCATTGCCCACGACATCAACTGGGCGGGGCGGATGGATGAGGTGCAGTCCTTGGCCCGCATGTGGCCGCTCGAATCCATGCTTCGTCCAAGGCAGGCATCTCGAGCCCAAGCCTCGTGCCTATCGATTGCCGACCGCCGGGATCGATTGCACCCGGCCGCGGCGGCGGCCTCGTCCGTTAGCGAGCGCGTGCCTCGGCGCGGGCGGCCTCCCCCTCGCGAACCAGCCCCCGCCAGTCGCGGGTCCGGAAGATGAGAAGAAGGGAGAGGAAGGCGAGCGCCAGCGACCAGGCCGTGACCGTGAGTTGCTGACCAACGGAGTAGGCGACGACGGCGGCGCGCGAGCCGGCGCCGAGCGTCACCACGAGGAGGGCCTGTTGCGCGCCGACACCCCCTGGCGTGAGCGGGAGCGAGGTCGTGATCGACTGCACGCTCATCACGAGCAATACGTTTTCGAACGACCCGCCGACGTGGAAGGCATCGAGGAAGAGCCAGAACGAGGCGGAGCGAAGCAGCCAGCCGGTGAGCTGCCAGGCCACGATCCTGCGCACGTAGCGGGCGGGCTCGGCGAGGATCACAAGGCCGCGCTTGAACCTCCGCCACAAGGACTCGACACGGCGTGCGAGGATCGCGAACAGCACCAACGCCCCGATTCCGAGCACGGCGAGCAGGATCAGCAGCGCCTCGGGGTGAGCGGCCCAATAGCTGATCTCGAAGGCGTGCAGGTCGGGTAGTCGCGGAGGTCGCGGCAGCAGCCCCTGGGTGATCGCGTAGAGCAAGACCAGCGCGCCCATCACCGCGTCGAATGGGGCCAGCACCGCGAGCGAGGAGATGATCGTCGGATAGGAGGAGCGCTCGATGCCGCGCTTTGCGAGGACGATCTTCACCGCATCGCCGCCGTGGGCGGGAAGGACGCCGTTCAAGCCCGCCCCGACGAGGAACGAGCCGGCGATCCGGGTCTCGCTGACCGGGGTCGTCGGATAGGCCGCGCGGATCGCGTTCGCCCACCCGTGTGCCCGAACGAGCTGCATCCCCAACGTCAAGAGCAGCGCCGCTGCGAGGTATCCCCAGGCGATGTCGGTGACGTGCGCGGGGAAGGCCTGGGCAGCGTTCAAGAAGGCGTCGACGCTCGCGGCGAGTCAGCTAGATCGGGGGCCGCGGTCACCTCCACAAGCTAGACCCTCCCCGGGAAGTGTCATGCGCCTGAGTCCCTACGAGGCGAGCGACGCGCTCGACCAGCGCCCGGAGGCGTCGTTGCGGGGTCACGAGCGCGTGCACGCGCCCGGGGTCGCGATCGGCACGGTCAGCACCCGGTGGTGAGTGAAGATCGCGGCGAGCTGGGTATCGCCTGGGGGCTCGGCCGGGCGACCCGGACCACCGCCGCCAGCCGGCGCCTAGGCGCCACGAGCTCGGGCGACCGGGCGACGCGCTCTCACTCCCAGCCCCGCAGCGCCAGCCCCAGCCCACCTGCTCGGGCAGGTGAAGGCCGCAGCTGTATTTCGGGTGTCGTAGGGCAGCGCCCGAGCAGCGCCCGAGCCTGCAGGGCCCAGTCCCAAAGATGACCTAGCGGCGGTCGAGGCGCGGAAGCCGCGGGTCCTCGGCGAAGCACATGATGATGTCGAGACCCTAGATGCTCCGACAACCACGCACGTAATACTTGTCGCCGGCGTGCGCAAGGGCGATGATGCGCACCCGGTCGCGCCAGCCAGCAAGGTGGGGATTGCGGACAAAGAATGCTTTGAGCGCCGAGCGTGAGCGGTCTCCGGGTAGCCCTCGAGCAGCGCTCAGGGATGGAGATGGCCAGCCACATCTCCTCGGGCGACCGCTCGATGTCGATGCTTTCGCTGACCGCGGCATGGGCCCCTTTTCCCTTCTCGCGGTCGCACTACTTCCCACGTGGAACCCGTCAAGGCCGACCAGCCGCCGAGGAGTCCAGAGGGGTAGGAGGCTGCCCGTGGCCTGCTTGACGCCGCGCTTACCCTGCGGGTGATGGCTGGTACGAGCAGGCGCCCGGGGACCCGAGACGAGGGTCGGCGCCTGTTACGGGAACCTCGCTCGCTCGACCTCCCCGGGCCGTCCCGGCGGATCCGGGTTGAGCCTGTTCGTCTGCCCGAGCCGGCGCGACGCCCGAGCGAGGATCCCCGCCGGCCCACCAGGCGGCCGCGGCGGATCCCCCAGCCGCAAAAGCCCGAGCGCGAACGTACTCCGGCGTGAGTGGCGTCCCAGACTTCGCCTGCGCCGTGGCCGGCTACCGGGCTTGGCAGTTGGGTCCGGGCGGTGTTCTCTTTCCCCTGGCGCTCCCGGCCGCGCCGCCATGGGAGCCCGTGGTCAACCGCGCCCGCTGCTTCGCCGGCCGAGACGATGCTCATGGGGCGCCTGGGCCTCGCTGCATTTGTGGGCTGCATGCGCTTCACGACCCCGATGATGAGAGGCTCAAGCTCGGGCATCCCGCGGTGGGGGCGATCGCGGCGTGGGGCGAGATCGAGGTCTACGCTGCTGGCTTCAGAGCCGAGTACGCCGCGGTCATCGCCCTCGTCCAGCCTTCGCGCTCCACCGGCCCGCCAGCGCGACTCCGCGAGGCGGCCCGCCGCTACCGCGTGCGGCTCGTTTCGCTCGCCGACCTCGAGGCCGAGGTCCGCGAGTTCGCCCTTCCCCTGCCGGACGAGGTCCTCCCGCCGCGCCACGTCGCGCTCCGGACGGCGCCTTCTGCACGCCAGGAGACCGCGGGCACGCAAGCTCGGGAATAGCCTGGCTTCCGACTGGCCGCTGATGTCTCGCGGCGATGCCAGCATCCTCGAGCCCGACCCAACCCCGACCCGGTCGCCTGTTGGGACTGGCCAATTCTGTCCATCCCGGCGGCGAGGGCGCCGGTGGGACGAAGGGTCCTGGGCACTCAGCTGACCTCGTCGAGCCGGCCAGTCTTCACGTCGTAGATGAAGCCCCGCACCTCATCCTTCCTGGGGATGAACGGGCTTTCCCTTATCCGCTGGACCGAGTCGCGGACATCCTCTTCCAGGTCGGGAAAGGATCGCGGGCGCCACTCGGGCCGCTGGCCGGCCTCCTGCTCGAGCATCTGCTCGAACTCCACGTCGCTGAAGGTGAGCATCCCGCAGTCCGTGTGATGGATCAGCATGATCTCCTCCGTACCGAGTAGGTGCTGGGAGATCGCTAGGGAGCGGATCTCGTCATCCGTGATTACGCCCCCCGCATTGCGGATTACGTGCGCGTCCCCGATCGAGAGCCCGAGGATCGGATACGGATTAAGGCGCGCGTCCATACAGGCAATGATCGCGACCTTCTTTGCCGGGGGCAGGGGCAGGTCGCCCTTATCGAAGCCTTCGGCAAAGGCTTCGTTGTTCTTCAGAAACTCGTCGATGGCGCTCATGTCGACCCCCCTTCGAATCGGTTCCCACAAACATGTTAATGGCGATCAAGTTTGACGTTTTTGCGCCGCGAAGACCTCGAGACCGCGACCCCGGGGTGCCGATCCCTGCCGACGGGAGGGCGATATACCCGCGCCTTATTCGGACAAGCAGGTAGGGCCGTTGGTTTCCGCGCTCTCGCTTCCGCGTAAGGGTGTCGCACAAACCCACGCGGCAGCGGAAGACAAGCGTCGCTTCCCGCCGGGCTGTCGCTTCTCGTCCGATCCGGGCGTCTCGCGAGCCTGAACTGGGACGCCTCCCTTCGCGCGAACCCCGACATGCCGTTCGGTCCTCGTTGGCGAACTCGGATCAGGATCCCGGTCAGCGACCGAGGCGAGGGAACGGGGCGAAGAGCCCCCGATCGCAGGCCCCGTGCCTCGGCACACGGGATGCGCACGGCTGAGCAGCCGCTCGGCGATCTCGCGCACGGTCTCGATCCCGTAAGTCATCGTCGGCTGGCCGTCGGTGAGCACGGCCAGCGCGATCTCGCGGCGGCCGCACTCGAGCCGCGCGACCTGGTGCACGAGCTGCCCCCGCTCGGTACCGCGCCAGCCTCCCTTAAAGCGCACGCGCCATCCCTCCGGCGCCACGGCAGGGATCCCCCACCGCTGGGCGGGCACAATCGCCGCGAGCAGTCGGGCGGCGAAATCAGCGTGGGGCCCGACCAGCACGCGGTCGAGCCCGTCCATGAGCCCGGCCATGTCGCGGGCGCTGATCTC
>JBKPFQ010000035.1:0-20030 GCA_046728915.1 Actinomycetota bacterium
AACCTTCCAACCCGATCGTCCACCTGGAGCTGCACACCGGCGATCAGGGCGGTGCCTGCGAGTTCTACTCGCGCGTCTGCGGCTGGCGCTCGGAGCGGATCACCGCGGCCGGCGGCACGTACCTCTCCCTGGAGATGGGAAGCGGGCTCGGCGGCGGGGTGGTCGAATGCGAGACACGACGACCCCTGTGGCTGCCCTACGTCGAGGTGCCCGAGATCGCCGACGCGACGGAGCGCGCCCGCGAGCTCGGGGCCGCAGTGCTGCTGGAACCTCGCGAGGGGCCGGCGGGGTGGCGGAGCGTGGTCGTCGCGCCGGCCGGCGGCGAGATCGCCTTCTGGCAGTCGAAGTAATCGCATAACCAATTGGTAATATATTGCCATGACCGCCTACGCGGCCCTGGCCGAACCTCATCGCCGTCAGATCCTCGACCTGCTGCGCGCCGGCGAACGCTCGGTCAGCGAGCTGGTCGCTAGGCTCAAACTCAGCCAGCCCGGAGTCTCGAAGCACCTGCGAGTCCTGCGTGAGGCGGGCCTCGTGGACGTCCGCGCCGACGGCCGGCGGCGCTGGTACGGGCTACGCCCCGAGCCGCTGGAGGAAGTGGACGAGTGGCTCGAGCCCTACCGGGAGTTCTGGTCGAACCGTCTCGACGCCCTCGAGCGTCACCTGCGGGAGAACCATGAGCGATCGAGCCGATGGCGATGAGTTTCGAGGCCCGCGACGGTCTCAAACCCAAAAAGCGAGCATGAAGGATGAAGGAGGCGAAAGGCATGACGTACTACGCGCAGAGCACTCAGTTGAGCCCCACGGCCGCGACAACCGATCGGCGGCGCTGGATGGCGCTCTACGTGCTGTGCGTGGGGATGCTCATGATCGTCCTCGACGTCACCGTCGTGAATGTCGCCCTGCCATCCATCCAGAGCGACCTCGGCTTCTCGCAGTCGAGCCTCGCCTGGGTGGTGAACGCGTACCTGATCGCCTTCGGCGGCCTGCTCCTGCTCGCCGGGCGGTTCGGCGACATCCTTGGACGGAAGAACATCTTCATGGCGGGGCTCGCGCTCTTCACCGTCGCATCGTTCGTCTGCGGGGCCGCACAGAGCCAGGAGATGCTGGTGATCGCGAGGTTCGTACAGGGGATCGGTGGAGCGATGACCTCCGCGGTGATCCTGGGGATGATCGTCGTGATGTTCCCGGAGCCCAGGGAGCGGGCGAAGGCCATCGGCGTCTACGGATTCGTAGCGTCGGCGGGCGGGTCGGTCGGTCTGCTGGCCGGCGGCGTCCTCACCCAGTCGATCAACTGGCACTGGATCTTCTTCGTGAACATCCCGATCGCGATCCTCACGGCGTTCGGCGCGATGCGCCTGGTGGACCGCGACAAAGGCATCGGCTTCGGCGGCGGAACCGACGTCCTCGGCGCCGTGCTCATCACCACCTCGCTGATGCTCGGCGTCTACACGATCGTCAAGCCTGCCGCCGAGCAGGGTTGGGGCTCGACGACGGCCCTGGGCCTCGGGGCCGCATCGCTGGCGCTCCTCGCGGCCTTCATCGCGTGGGAGTCGATGACGCGGAACCCGCTGATCCCACTGCGGATCTTCCGCTCGCGCAACGTCTCGGGCGCCAACCTGATCCAGGCCCTGACCGTCGCTGGGATGTTCGGGCTCTTCTTCCTAGGATCGCTGTACCTGGAGCGGGTGCTCGGCTACGACGCGCTAGAGATCGGGCTGTCGTTCCTGCCGGCGACGCTGATCATGGGCGTGCTGTCCTTCCGCTATACGGAGCCGCTGATCACCCGCTTCGGCGCGCGTCGCGCGCTCCTGACGGGACTGGTCCTGATCGCAGCGGGCCTGGTCGTCTTCGCCCAGGCCCCGGTGGACGGCAGCTACCTCGCGAACGTCCTGCCGCCGATGATCCTGCTGGGCTTCGGAATAGGGGTGTCGTTCCCGTCCCTCATGACGCTCGCCATGTCCGGGGCGACCAAGGAGGACGCCGGCCTGGCGTCGGGCCTCGTGAACACCACCGCCCAGGTCGGCGGCGCCCTGGGGCTCGCGGTGCTCGCGACCCTCTCAGCGACGCGCAGCGACGACCTGATCGCCAGCGGGCAGCCCACGGTGGCGGCGCTCACCAGCGGCTATCACCTCGCCTTCCTGATCGGCGCCGCCCTGATCGTGGCCGCCTTCGTGGTCGGAGTCACCGTGCTCCAGGGCGAGGAGAAGGCCGCCGAGGCGGCCGAGAGCGCCGCCGAGGGCGACTCGGCGAAGCGCGAGCCGGCCTACTCCGAGGCCTGCTAGGCCCCGCGGGCGCCGCTCGAGGCACGACCGACGAGAGGAGGCAACGATGTTCCAGAACACCAAGGCCTACAGCGGCTTCGCGGTTGACGACGCCAAGCGAGCCCGGGAGTTCTACGGTGACACTCTCGGGATCGAACTCTCCGTCGTCGACGAGGAGCAGGGCTTGCTGGTGCTCCACCTGGCGGGCGGGCGCGACACGTTCGTCTACCAGAAGCCGGACTTCACACCGGCCACATACACGATCCTGAACTTCGACGTCGACGACGTGGAGGCCGCCGTGGACGGGCTCGCGGCGCGGGGCGTCGAGTTCGAGCGCTACCCGGAGTTCGACCAGGACGAGAAGGGCATTGCGCGGGGACCGGGCCCGGTAATCGCCTGGTTCAAGGATCCCGCCGGCAACATCCTGTCGGTCCTGCGCCAGCCGTAGCGCGACCGGGTCGGGGCACCCTGCGGGGGCCCCGCGGCCAGTTCGACCTCATCCCAATTCTTCTGCTAGGTTTTCGAGCCCGTCGAGTTAGGGTGCCCTAACTCGACCCCGCCGACCGGGCGGGAGTTGATCCCAAACCCCCAGGAGAAGGAACAGAGGCAAATGGTCCCGACGCTCGTGATCGCCCTCCGGGAGGGGCTTGAGGCCTCCCTGATCGTCGGCATCGTAGCGGCCTTTCTGGTCAAGGAAGAGCGTCGTGACGCGCTGCGGCCCATGTGGCTCGGGATCGGCCTCGCGTTGGCCCTGTGCGTCGGGGTCGCCGTCGGTCTGCGGGTGGTCGGCCAGGAGCTTCCGCAGCGAGAGCAGGAGGCGCTCGAGACGGTGATCGGCCTGATCGCGGTCGGCGCCGTCACCTACATGATCGTCTGGATGCGACGCCACGCTCGGGGGCTCAAGGCCGCGCTCGAGGGCCACGCGAGAAGCGCGCTCGCGATCGGCTCCACCGCCGCGCTCGTGGGAATGGCGTTCCTCGCGGTCCTCCGCGAGGGCTTCGAGACCGCCGTCTTCATGCTCGCCGCCTTCCAGGACGCCGCCGATCCGGCCGCCGCCGGGGCCGGAGCGGTGATCGGCCTCGTCGCGGCGATCATCCTGGGCGTCGCGATCTACCGCGGCGGCGTGCGCATCAACCTGAGCCGCTTCTTCCGTGTGACCGGCTTCGTGCTGGTCCTGGTCGCCGCCGGGCTCCTGGCAACGTCGCTCCACACCGCGCACGAGGCCGGGTGGGTCAACGGACTGCAGGCTCAGGCCGTCGACCTCTCCTGGCTCGTGAAGCCGGGGACGGTCACCGGTTCGCTGCTGACCGGCATGCTCGGCCTGCAGCCGGAGCCCACGGTAATCGAGGCGGCGGCATACCTCATCTACGCCGTGCCGATGGCGCTGTACGTGCTGTGGCCGGACCGCAGGCGCCCTCGCCGCGAGCCCGCCGAAGTCGGCTCTCCCGCTCCCGCCGAATCCACGGCGTAGTGATCCGCCAGCCTCTGATCACGGTGATCGCCATGGGAGCGATCGCCGCCGGGGTATCGGCTTGTGGCTCGGAGAGCGAGGGCGGGAGCGGAGGCGGGCGCACGCTCTCGTTCAAGCTCACCGACGCCGGCTGCGAGCCCGCCGAGGCAACCGCCCCGGCCGGTCCGATCGAGTTCGAGGTCACGAACGACGGCAGCGCCTCGGTCACCGAGCTCGAGGTCCTCGATGGCGACCAGGTGCTCGGCGAGAAGGAGAACCTGACGGAGGGACTCAGCGGATCCTTTTCCCTGAACCTGGAGAAGGGGACCTACACGCTCTACTGCCCCAACGGCACCGAGAACGAGCGGGGAACGCTGACCGTGACCGGCGAATCCGGTCCGGCCGCGTCCAGTCCGGAGCTGAAGCAAGCGGTGGCCAGCTACCGCGGCTACGTCGAGCGCAATACCGACGAGCTGGTGACCCGCACCGAGGAATTCGCGAACGCCGTCGAGGCCGGCGACGTGGCTCGCGCGAAGCGTCTCTACGCCTGGAGCCGCACGCCGTACGAGCGGATCGAGCCGGTCGCCGAATCGTTCGGCGATCTGGACCCGAGGATCGACGCGCGTGAGGGCGACGTTCCCGACAAGCAGTTCGGGGGCTTCCACCGGATCGAGAAGGCGCTCTGGGCCGACGGCTCGACCGCCGAGATGAAGCCGTTGGCGCAGCAACTCGTCCGCGACGTAGAGAGCCTGCAGCGCAAGGTGAGGTCGGTCGAGCTGCAGCCGGCTCAGCTGGCCAACGGCGCTACCGAGCTGCTCGACGAGGTCTCCTCGTCGAAGATCACCGGCGAGGAGGAGCGCTACTCGCACACGGACCTGGTGGACATCCAGGCGAACCTGGACGGCTCCAGGGCGGCGTTCACCGCATTGGGACCCGCGCTGCAGGAGGAGGATTCCGCGCTGGCCGGCGAGATCGAGACCCGCTTCCGCGCCACCGACGCGGCGCTCGAGCCCCACCGGCGCGGATCAGGGTACGTGACCTAGACGCAGCTGAGCTCCGCGGACACCCGGGATCTCGCCCGCGCGGTGGACGCCCTCGCGGAGCCCCTCTCGCAGGTCGCGGCGAAGATCAACCAGTGAGCCAGGGCTCGGGGCCGCGCTTCAACCGGCGGGCGGCCGTCGCGGGGGCCGGGGCGGCAGGGCTCGCTCTGGGCGCCGGCGGCTACCTGGCGGGGCGCGAGAGCTTCGACGAGGCATCCGCGGCCACCGGATCCGTTTCGTTCTTCGGCACCCACCAGGCCGGCATCGCAACCGCTGCGCAGGACCGGCTGCACCTCGCCTCGTTCGACGTGACGACCGATCGGCGGGCCGACCTGAGAGATCTGGTGCGGGCGTGGAGCGAGGCCGCCGCGAGCGCGACTCGTGGCGAGCTGATCAGCGATGCCAACCGGGAGCGGCTCGCTCCGCCCGACGACACCGGCGAGACCGTGGGGCTTGATCCATCGCAGCTCACGATCACGTTCGGCCTGGGGCCAACCCTGTTCGAGCGCGGTGGCAACGATCGCTTCGGCCTGCGCGCCCGACGGCCGACCGCGCTCGAGGAGCTGCCCCCGCTGCCCGGCGACGAGCTGGACCGGAGCCTTTGCGGCGGCGATCTCTGCGTCCAGGCGTGCGCCAACCATCCCCAGATCGTCTTCCACGCGATCCGCAATCTGGCGCGGATCGCGAGGGGGGTTGCCGTGATGCGGTGGTCGCAGCTCGGGTTTGGTCGCACGTCGAGCACCACCCGCGACCAGGAGACGCCGCGGAACCTGATGGGGTTCAAGGACGGGACGCGCAACATCCACGCCGAGGACGGCGAGGACATGGAGCGCTTCGTCTGGCTCGGTGCGCGAGACCGGCCGGCCTGGATGCGGGGCGGCACCTACATGGTCACGCGCCGCATCCGCATGCTGCTGGAGATCTGGGATCGCAGCTCGCTCGGCGATCAGGAGGGGACCATCGGACGGCGCAAGTATTCCGGCGCCCCGCTCGGCGGCAACGACGAGTTCGAGCCGCTCGACCTGGGCACCGAGCGGAACGGCCACCCGGTCATCCCAACCGATGCCCACGTGCGACTGGCGAGCCCCGAGTTCAACGGCGGCGAGCGCATCCTTCGCCGCGGGTACTCGGTCACCGACGGCGTCGTCGAGCGCCTCGGGGAGCTCGACGCGGGGCTGTTCTTCATCTGCTTCCAGCGCGATCCCCGGCGCCAGTTCGTCGCGATCCAGCGCCGGCTGGGGCGCGCCGATGCGCTCGGCGAGTACATCCGGCACGTCGGCAGCGCCCTCTTCGCGGTGCCGCCGGGCGCGCGCCCAGGTGGCTACGTCGGCGAGTCGCTCCTGGGCTAAAGGAATTTCTGGCGCGTGCGTGGGCCGCGGATAGGATCGCCGTCATCCTGCACTCGCAATCGATCGGGGGACCCATGAAGGACCACAAGTGGCTCGTCGGCTGCCTAGCGCTGGTCGTTGCCGGGATGATCGCCGGGTGCGGCGGCGGCGACAACGGTGCGACCGCGACGATCACCTCCGGCTCAGGGGAGACCTCCACCACCTCGACCGAGGCGGTGAGCGGGGCCACCCCCGACGACGTCTACCAGGCCTGCCTCGACGCCGTGAGTGGAACCGCGGCCGAGTCCGCCGGCCAAACGGCCTGCGCTAATGCTCGCGACGCGTTCGAGCAGTGCACCACCCAGGCCTCGAACGCGCCCGAGGGGGCAGCGCGAGACGCGGCGTTGAAGGCCTGTCAGGAAGCGGCCGACAAGGCGACCGCCGCCCTCAACGCCTCGCCCTAGCCGTTGCCGGCCCCACCTGGGTCGACATGAAGCCGCCGACGGTGATCAGGAGCGCGGCAACGAGCGCGAGGTAGACCCCGAGCTTGCGGTCGGCCCCCGATGGGAAATCGATGAAGGCGAGCCAGAGCAGCAGGACCGATCCCACCGCTCCGAGGAGCGCCGCGGCGCCCGACATCGTCACTCCGGGAAGCAGCATCGCGCGGCTCGCCGGGAGGGCCGCGGCCACGGCGACCATCGCTGTGATCAAGAGGTAGATGTCGGTGGAGGACTGGCCCTCCCACCCGGTCTCGCTGACTCCGTCCCCGAACCACGGCAAAAACAAGAAGCCGAAAAGCATCAGACCGCCGACCCCGGCGACGAGCCGGCCCTGTCGCGCACGCATCGGGTCCATCTCTCTCCCTTTCGCTCGACGATGTCCCGCGCGGCGAAACCATCTCACACGCCGGTGACGGCTAAGTCAACGAGTCCGAGAGAGTTGGGCGGCGTACGGGCCACGCCCCGTGATCGATGCGGCTCCGCATCGAGCGCCGAGCGCCAGGGCGTCCGCCGGGCGCCTGCCCTCCGCCAGCCCGTAGGTGAGCCCGGCGGCGAAGCAGTCGCCGGCACCGTAGGTGTCCACGGCGGGCCCCGGCAGGGGCGCCGCCTCCCAATGGGTGGTGACGCCGGCGGCCATCTCGAGCTTGCCGCCGGCGGCGCCGTCGGTCCGGGCGACGAGCCGCGGCGGCGGCTCGAGGTCCCCGGCCCGGTAGCGCTCCCCCGGGTCGTTCGTGCTCGACACCAGGACGTCGATCTCCACTCGCGCCGCCGCCAGGGCGCCGATCGCGCGAACCGTCGCGACGAGCGCGTGGGCGCCGCGCGACCTTCTCACCGCCGCCGAATCACCGGCCGTGAAGTACACGGCATCGGCTCCCTCGAGCTCACCCCACGGCAGGGGATCGTCCGCCCGCGGTCCCATCCGATCGCCGATGACGGTGATCGTGCGCTCGGCCGCAGAGTCCACGTGGACGAACGCGCGGCGCTGCGGTTCGTCGCGCCACGCGGCCTCGACCCGCACGCCGAGGGCCTCGAGCTCGCGCTTCGCCCGGTGTCCGAGGTCGTCGTCGCCCAGCGCCGTGATGAACACGCATTCCCCCGCGAGCCGCGCGAGCTGAACGGCCGCCACCGCTCCGCCCCCGGCCGGCAGCTCCCAGGCCTCGAGGACGTGCACGATGTCGCCCGGCCTCGGAACCCGCTCGACCAGTGCCAGCTCGATCCACTCGACGTGCCCGACGACCGCGACTCGCATGGCGCCGGTCAGACCTCCGACTCGCTCACGGCAACCGAGAACGAGGCCGCGAAAGTCTCGCCGGGCGCGACGAGCGGCAGCTCGGGGCCGCCGGCTACGAGCGCGTTCGTGGGCGCGGTCATCGGCTCCAGGGCGATCACGTCGTCGGCGGCCGGCGCGTAGACCTGCGCGTACGGATAGCCGGACGTAAAGCGGACCTCGATCCGCCTCCCACCGCCGGCGAGGGCGAACGGCGCGGAGTCGGACGGCGCGACGTACGCGTCGTCGAAGGTTCGCGACCCAAGCGGCCCCTCCGGGACGGCGGCCTCCTCGCGCTCCCCGGTGGGGATCATCCGCTCGTCCAGCAGCAGGCGCTCGCGAACCGGGATCTCGACCTCCCAGGCCGTCCGCTCTGTGCCCGGCAGCCGGAAGTAGGGGTGATAGCCGAAGGAGATCGGGACCGAGACGTCGCCGGTCACTTGCACGGTGGTCGTGATCGTGAGCGTGGCTCGGGACAGAGTCACCTCGATCGCGAGCTCGTGCTGAAACGGAAACGCGCCGATCAGCCCGGTGGCCGCGGCGAAGTCGAACCGCGCCGCGATCGTGCCGCCGTCGTCGGTCGCCTCGCGGGCGGCGAGGTCCCATCTGGGCGCCGCGGCGAGCAGGCCGTGGATCGGCATGCCGTTGGGATCGGTGCTGGGCGGCGGATCCGCGGCGTCGAGGTCGACCTCGCGTCCGGCCACCCGGAAGCGCCGCTCGCGTACCCGGTTCGCCCACGGGTGAAGCAGCGGGATGCCCATCGTCGAGCGCTTGGCGACGTACGTGGCCAACCCGCCCCGCTGTCCCAGGAGCTCCTCGCCACGATGGGTCAGCGAGCAGCCGACCATCCCAGCTCCCGGAACGAAGGTCGCCTCGATCCCATGCTCGGGGGAGGCCAGCGCGACGCCCTCGAAGCCGTCGACTGTGCGCGCACCGATCACGGCTCAGGGCCCGAGGGCCGGGTCGTCGGCGGCGACGCCTCGCCCTCGAGCACGCTGCGCTGCGCCAGGGTGTAGAGGAACCCCAGCGCCGGAAGCACGACCACCACGGCCACGCCGAACACGATCAGGACCGCGATCTGCGTCTCGTTGTCGGCGGCGCCCTCGGAGATGGTCAGCGACTGCGGCAGCAGGTAGGGGAACTGCGCGACCCCCCAACCCCAGATCACCGCCACCACGGCGCCCACCGCCAGCGGCCGCGCGCCCCGGCGGCGACCCCGCCAGAGGAGCAGCAGGACCCCGAGGCCGCAAACCGCCGAGACGATCACCAGGGGCAGGGCGTCGCCCGTGAGCCCGTCGTAGATGTAGCGGGCCTCCTCCCGGTAGACGAAGAGACCGGCGATCGCCAGTGCCCCGGCCGCGATCGCGGCGATGAGCGCCCGGTCGGCGAAGTAGCGCTCCAGGTCCTCGTCGTTCGCGCGACGGGCATCGCTGACCAGGAACACCGCCGCCAAGTAGGCGCAGGTGGCCACGAACAGGGCGCCGGTGAGGAGCGATGCCGCGTTCAACCAACTCGTCACGGCGTCCCCCTCCGCATTGCCGACCGGGACCCGGCCGGACGCGATCGCGCCGACCGCGGTGCCCATGAAGAACGGCGTCAAGAGCGAGAACAGGCCGAACAGGCGCTCGGCGAGGCGGCGGTAGTGGCCGCGGCGCGCGAGCTTGTGAAAGGCGAACCCGGAGCCCCGCAGCACGATTCCCAGCGCCGCGAGGCTGAGCGGGATGAACAGCGTGGACATGACCGACTGGAAGGTGGTCGAGAACGCCGTCCACAGCACGACCAGCGCGAAGATCAGCCAGACGTGGTTGGCCTCCCAGACGGGGCCGATCGCCCAATCGATGAGCGCCCGCGCACGCTGGCCGCGCTCGCTGGGGCCGGAGATCAGCGCCCATAACCCGGCGCCGAAGTCGGCCCCGCCGAAAACCGCGTAAAGCGTCGCGCCGATCCAGAGCACGCCCGCGACGGCGTCGGCGGTGCTCATGACCCCTCCCCCGTCAGCGGGGGTGCCGGCTCGCTCGGGCCGTACGGCACCTCGACCTCCGCCTCGTCGGCGCTGCGCCAGCGCCGGCTCATCGTACGCAGGATCAGGACGGTCGCCACGCCCAGCGCGGCGTAGATGACGAGGGCCGCCGCGAACGTCACCCATATTCCGCTGGCGCCGGTGACGGCGTCCTCCGTCCGCATCACCCCGTACACGACCCAGGGTTGTCGCCCGACCTCGGTGACGATCCAGCCGCATTCCAGCGCCACGACGGCGGCGACTCCCGAGACCGCCACGGCCCGCAGGAACCACGGCGTGCGCGGAATGTCGCGCCGGCGCCACCACACCCAGGCCAACCACGCACCCAGCGCGATGAGCGCCGTGCAGATGCCGACCATGATGTCGAAGCACCAATGGAGGAGCGTGTTGAATGGCGGCCGCTCGTCCGCCGGGACGGAGTCGAGCCCTGTCACCTTGGTGTCGGTGCTGAAGCCCACCAGGAACGAGTCGAGGCCGGGGATGGGGATGCCGCCCTTCACGCCGTCGTCCGTGCAGACGCCGAACACGTACTCGGTCACGTTCCGGTGCGTCGTCTGGACGCACTCCATGGCCGCGAACTTGACCGGCTGGTCGTCGGCGATGGCGCGGGCGGCCGTGTCGCCGACCGCGAACTGGATGGGCGTCGCGATCGCCGCGACCGTGAAGGGGATCAAGAGGCCGAGGCGATGGTGGCGGTCGCGCCGTCCGCGAAGCATCCCGACCGCGTACACGGAGGCGACGAGGAACCCGGTGACGATGTATGCCGCGAGGATCATGTGCGGGACCTCGTACGGCACGGCGCCGTTGAAGATCACCTTCCACAGGTCGACCGAGGTCACGGAGCCGTCGGCGCCGAGCGTGAAGCCGCCCGGCTGGTTCATCCACGAGTTGACGGCAACCACCGAGTACGCGCCGCCGATGCCGGAGATCACCACGGGGACGCCGGTCCAGAAGTGCGCCCATCCCGACATGCGCCTCCAGCCGTAGATGTAGATCGCGATGAAGATCGCCTCGGTGAAGAAGAAGATCCCCTCGATCGCGAACAGCACGCCGTAGACCTCGCCAAACCGACCCGAGAACTCGGGCCAGAGCAGCCCGAACTCGAACGAGAGCACGGTCCCCGTGACCGCGCCGACCGCGAAGGTCACGGCGGCCACCTTCGACCACCGTTCCGCGAGCCGGAGGGCGTCGGGGTCGTTGCGGCGGAGGCCCCGGTAGTTGGCGATCAGCATCATCGCCGGGAACGCCACGCCAAGCGACGCGAGGATGATGTGGAAGCCCAGCGTGAACGCCATCTGGCTCCGCGCCGGCGTCAGTTGCGAGGAGACGGCGAGGAGGTCGGGGAGATGCGCGCCTAGGGAGATGCGGGCCCCCAGTGCTCACCGATCACGGCCGCATCGTATTGAACGCCGTGTTTGACGCCTATCGCCGCATACCGGCAACAAGGCGTCAATGGCCGGGGGCTAAATAGGGTACGCGCGATGGCGGGTACGTCCCAAGCGAAGCACCGCGTCGTCATCGTCGGCGGCGGGTTCGGCGGGCTGTTCGCCGCGCGCGTGCTGAAGCGCGCGCCGGTGGACGTAACCCTCGTCGACCGGGTCAACCACCACCTCTTCCAGCCGCTGCTCTACCAGGTGGCAACCGGGATTCTGTCCGAGGGGCAGATCGCCCCGCCGATCCGCAACGTCCTGCGCCGGCAGCGGAACATCAGGGTGGAGCTCGCGAGCGTCACCGGCTTCGACCTGGAGACGTGCACGGTCACGGCCCTCCGCGCGGACGGCGTCCGGTTCGAGATTCCCTACGACAGCCTGATCGTTGCCGCCGGCGCCGGCCAGTCGTACTTCGGACACGACGAGTTCTCGCGGTGGGCACCTGGCATGAAGACGATCGACGACGCGCTCGAGTTGCGCGCGAGGATTCTGGGCGCCTTCGAGATGGCCGCGCTCGATGAGGACCCCGAGAAGCGGCAGGCGTGGCTCACGTTCGTGGTCGTGGGCGGCGGGCCGACCGGAGTGGAGATCGCCGGACAGATCGCCGAGCTCTCTCGTCGCGTGCTTCCGATGGACTTCAAGAAGATCGACCCCACCAGCGCGCGGGTGATGCTCTTCGACGGCGGCAACGAGATCCTCGCCGGGTTCGGGGATCGGCTCTCCGCCAAGGGGGCAAGGGAACTCGAGCGCCAGGGCGTTGAGATCCACACCCGGAGCATCGTCACGGAAGTCGACCGCCACGGCGTAGAAGTCAAGGGAGCCGACGGGGAGGTCACGCGCGTCACCGCGGCGACCAAGGTCTGGGCCGCCGGCGTCCAGGCCTCTCCGCTCGCCAAGCTGCTCGGCGACGCCTGTGGCGTCGAATGCGACCGCGCGGGGCGCATTGCGGTGCTCCCCGACTGCACGCTCCCCGGACACCCCGAGGTGTTCGCGATCGGGGACATGATGACCCTCGACCAACTGCCGGGTGTGGCGGAGGTGGCGATGCAGCAGGGCATCCACGCCTCGGCGACGATCAAGAGGCGCCTCCGCGGCGACGTCTACGCGAAGCCGTTCCGCTACCACGACCTGGGGAGCATGGCCACCATCTCCCGCTTCCGCGCAGTGGTCAGCTTCAAGGGGGTTCGCGTCGTGGGATTCCTGGGCTGGATCATGTGGCTCTGCATCCACCTCGCGTTCCTGACGGGCTTCAAGAACCGCTTCATCACTGTGGTCCAGTGGTGGCTCGCCTTCCTCGGCCGGGGTCGCAACGAGCGCACCCTCACGCTGCAGCAGGCCGTCGCGAGGGTCGCGATCGCGGAGGCCGGCGGCCAGCCGTTCCTCATGCGAATCACGGGGGAGGAATCCGGGGAGCCTGAGCGCACGCAGCAGGCTCGCTAGGAGCCGCTAGGCCGACCTCTCCTCCATCCGCTCGACCATGATCAGCCGCTCGGCGGCCTCGATGAGTGCCAGGTGCGAGAAGGCCTGGGGGAAGTTCCCGAGGTGGCGGCCGGTGTCGGCGTCGAACTCCTCCGCGTAGAGGCCGAGCGGCGACGCGACCCGCAGCAGGCGCTCCATCAGGTCCGTGGCGCGCTGCTCCTCCCCGATGATCGCGAGCGCGGAGACCATCCAGAACGAGCAGATCAGGAAGGTGCCCATCCTTGCCCGAGAGGCCGTCGTCGGTCTCGTCGGTCCTGTAGCGCAGGACGAAGCCGTGCTCGGTGAGGTCGTCCGCGATCGCCTCGACCGACTTGCGGAGCCGTTCGTCGTCCGCCGGGAGGAAACCGAAGATGGCCGCGAGGAGCGTCGACGCGTCGAGCGCGTCCGTGTCGTAGTGCTGGCGCAGCACCCCGTCCTTGACTCCGTGCTCGAGGATGTCGGCGCGGATCTCGTCGGCCGTCTTGCGCCACTTGGCCGAAAGCTTCGGGTCGTCGCGGATGTCGGCGAGCTTCGACGCTCGGTCCAGGGCGACCCAGCACATCAGCTTCGAGGAGACGTAGTGCTGCGGCTCGCCGCGCGCCTCCCAGATGCCCTGGTCGCGCTGCTTCCAGACCGCGGAGGCGCATTCGGCCTGCGACTGGACGATCGGCCACAGGCGGCGCGGCAACCTCTCCGAGCGCTCGGTGTGCTGGTAGATCGAGTCCAGCACCGCGCCGAAGACGTCGTTCTGGTGCTGGTTGAAGGCGCCGTTACCGATCCTCACCGGACGCGCGTCGCCGTATCCGGACAGGTCGTCGCGGGTCGACTCCGTGAGGTCGCGCAGGCCGTCGATCCCGTACATGATCTGGAGCGCGCTGTCCTCGTCGTGCTCGAGGTCGGCCACGAACTGCATGAACTCCTCGGCCTCCCAGTCGAGCCCGAGGATGTGGAGCGCCTGGAGCGTGAAGGTGGCGTCGCGCATCCACGTGTAGCGGTAGTCCCAGTTCCGCTCCCCGCCGGGCGTCTCGGGCAGGGAGGTCGTCAGCGCGGCCACCGTCGAGCCGGTGGGCATGTACGTAAGCCCCTTGATCGTGAGCGCCGAGCGCAGGATCGTCTCGCGAAACCGGTGATCGGGGATCCGCGCGCGGCCGAGCCAGCGGCGCCAGTAGCGCGACGTGGCCTCGAGGCGGGAGTTCGCGTCGTCGACGTCCGCCGGTGAGGCGAGCTCCTCGGCCCACGACAGCGCGCAGAACACCTGCTCGCCCTCGGACAGATCGTGCCGTGCCCGGACCCAGTCGCCCTCCACGCCGAGCGCCATGTCGGTGGTCAGCCGGACCCTCGTCCCGGCCACGCTGGCGTCGGCAGTGTGGCGGTCGGTCATCGACCACTCGGCAGTGGTGCGGCCGTAGTCGAACACGGGCTCGCAGATCAGCTCGACCTCGACCACACCCCACAGACAGCGCACGGTGCGCACCAGCATGTGCTCGCCGTCGTCGTCGACGGGAGGGCGAGTGTGAGGGGTGACCTCGTCCTCGCCGCGGGCGGGGCCCATCGTCAACGCGTCTCTGACGAGGATCCAGCCGGTCGGGGTGGACCAGGTGGTGCTGAGGATGTTCGTCCCCGGCTCGTAGATCCGCGCCACGGGGACGTTGATCCCGAACGGGCCCAGCCTGAAGTACCCGGCCTGGCGGTCGAGCAGTGTGCCGAAGATGCTCGGTGAGTCGAACCGCGGCACGCACAGCCAGTCGATGGCCCCATCCGGCGCGATCAGGGCGCCCGTGTGGCAGTTCGAGATGAAGGCGTAGTCGGCGATCGGCGTAAACGGCGTCGGTGCCGCCGCGCTGGGAGCTTCGGCGGTGCCGCCGCTCACTTCGGCAGCCACGGCTCATGCCACGCGCCGTGGCCCGCCACCAGCTCCTCCGCCTGTTCCGGGCCCCACGAGCCCTTGGCGTACGTATGAACCGGGGGCGGCGATTCGAGGAGCGGCTGAAGGATGCGCCACGTCTCCTCCACGCTGTCCTGGCGGGTGAACCGTGCGCTCTGGCCGATCATCGCGGCGTGCAGCAGGACCTCGTATGGAGTCGGCGCCTCTCCCCCCTCCTGGGCGAACTCCATGTCGAGATCGATCGCCTCGGGCTTCGCCGAGTCGGCTCGCTGGGCATCGAGCTCGACCCGGATGCCCGTGCCCGGGTCCAGCTTGACGACGATCTGGTCCGGCTCCGGCCGCCGCGTTCCCTTCGGGAAGAAGCCCAGCCGGGGCGGGTGATGGAACACGAGCCGGAGCTCGGTCTGCGTGACCGGCAGCTCCTTTCCGGCCCGGATGAAGAACGGCACGCCCGACCAGCGCCAGTTCTCGATCTCCAGGCGGAGCGCGGCGAACGTCTCGGTGGTCGAGTCGTCCGCGACCCCGTCGATCTCACGGTAGCCCTCGTACTGGCCGCGCGCGTAGTGGGCAGGATCAACGTCCGGCATCGCCCGGAACACGGCGGCCATCGTGTTCTTCAGGATCTCCGGGTCGCCGCCGCTCGGCGGTTCCATCGCCGCCGCGGCGACCATCTGCATCAGGTGGTTGACGACCACGTCCCGCAGCGCCCCGACGGGGTCGTAGAAATGGCCGCGGTCCTCGACGCCGAAGCTCTCCGCCATCGAGATCTGCACCGAGGAGACGTAGTTGCGGTTCCAAACCGGCTCGAGGATCGCGTTCGCGAACCGCAGGTACAGGATCTCCATCAGGCCCATCTTCCCCAGGAAGTGGTCGATCCGGTAGAGCTGCGACTCGTCGAGGTAGGCGTGGATCTCGTCGTTGAGGGCGCGCGCCGACGGCAAGTCGTGCCCGAAGGGCTTCTCGACGACGACGCGGGCCGACTTCGTTAGCCCTGCCTCGGCGAGGCCCTTGATCACCGTGCCGAACAGCGACGGCGGGATCTCGAGGTAGAAAACCGGGGTCTTCGCGTCCCCGATCGCCTCCCCGACCTGCTCGTAGGTCGCGTCGTCGGTGAAGTCCCCGGAGAGGTACGAGAGCCGGTTGGCGAAGCGCTCGAAGACCTCCTCGTCGATCGCATCCCCTTTCGCCTCGATCGACTCGCGGGCGCGCTTGCGGAGGTCGTCGACCGTCCAATCGTCCACCGCCACGCCGACGATCGGGCACTCGAGCAGGCCACGGGCCTCGAGCCGGTAGAGCGAGCGGAAGGTCATCACCTTCGCGAGGTCGCCGGTGATCCCGAAGATGACGAGGACGTCCGCAGGCGGCGCGGCGTCCGCCTCGGTCTGCCCTTCCATGCGTGCTGCCGGCATGCTCTGGGTCGCCATTCCCGATCTCCTTCGCTTCGGACTCTGCCCTGACCGACCGCGGCATCATGTCATCAGGCACGATGCCGTCCGATGCGGTTAGGATCTGAAGCCGTGGGAAGGGGCAGGTGGTACCTAGCGGCGGTGGGCCTGGCAGCGGTTCTCGTCGCAGCGGTACCCGCGACGGCGCTCGGGTCCAAGTACTTCAGGAGCGGGCGGACGGCGGGTGAGATCACGGATCACTCCGCCATCGTGTGGGCTCGCACCTCCCGGGAGGTCGGCGTGCGGGCCGTGGTTGCGACCAACGACTCCTTCCGCCGCGTGGTCGCCCACCGGCGGCTCGAGGCGCGGAACGACAACAACCGCACGGTCCAGACCGAGATCCACGGACTGAAGCCCGATCACACCTACAGCTACCGATTCTGCGTGGTGCACAAACATACGTGCAGCGCGAAGTCGCACTTCGAGACCGCGCCGGCGCCCAACGACACCAAGACAATCAGGTTCGCCTACACGGGCGACGAGACCGGCGTCTCCGCGCCGGGGGAGGACCGTCCGTTCTGGGGGTACATGCGCACCTTCAAGTCGATCACCGCCGAGGACAACGACTTCAACATCGACTTCGGCGACACGATCTACTCCGACCCGGAGGTCCCGGGGTGGGCCAACCGGACCGCGCTGACGGTGCCGGAGAAGTGGGCGATGTACCGGAAGAAGCTGGCGCTCAGAAACATGCGCAAGGTCCGCGGCGCGACGGGGATGTACAACCACTGGGACGATCACGAGTTCCGCAACGACTTCTCGATCCCCGAGTTCGGCCGCGAGACCTACGACAACGGGGTTACCGCGTTCCGGGACTTCATGCCCGTCCACTACTCGAAGAGCAAGGGCATCTACCGGACGTTCCGGTGGGGGAAGAACCTCGAGCTCTTCTTCCTTGACGAGCGCTCGTTCCGCAGTGCCAAGGCATCCGCCGGCGGAACCTGCGACAACCCGGACACGGACGAGCCCGACCTCGCGCCGACCGCGCCCCAGGACAAGCGGAATCTCTTCGGGGCACTGATCCCGTCGCTCAGGCAGCCGGTCTCCCAGCAGTGCAAGGACGAGATCAACGACCCGCAGCGCACGCTGCTCGGCAAGGCGCAGTTCCGGCGCTTCCTCGATGACGTCGAGAGCTCGGATGCCCGGTGGAAGGTCGTCATGAACGAGACCCCGATCCAGCAGTTCTACGGGCTGCCGTACGACCGCTGGGAGGGATACGCGTACGAACGGGTCCAGCTCCTGAAGGCGCTGGAGAACGCCGATGTCCAGAACCTGGTTTTCCTGACCACCGACACCCACGCCGCGTTCGCGAACATCGTGCGGCTCCGTACCCTGGACGGCGACGTCGCCCCCTCCAACGCCCCGGCCACGGCACCATCCGACACGCCGTACAGCGACTTCATCATCGGCCCGGTCGCGACCAACCCGTTCTGGGGAGAGATCGACGACACGACGGGCCAAGAGGGCAGTGGCGAGCTCCTCTCCCAGGTCTTCTTCAAGCCCCAGCCCCAGCAGGGTGTCGGGATGGCGTGCGCCCAGGGCGGCCAGAACAGCTACGCCGAGGTGACGGTCACCCGCGGAAGCCTCACGGTCGAGTACAAGAATGACGACGGCTCACCCGTCCTGGACGTCGACGGCAGCACCCCGTGCGGGCCGTACGTGCTCACCCACTGAGCCCGGGCATCCCGTTCTCAGGCTCGTCGCGGGCCGGCCAGTAGGTTGAGCGTATGGAGACCCGTACGGAACGGATCGTGCTCGAGACCGACCGCCATCGCATCGTCGGGGATGTCACCGCTCCCGCGTGAGGGCTACCGCAGCCGGCTCTCCGACTATCTGAATCGCGGCGATCTCGACTTCATCCCCATGGTCAACGCCGAGCTCTCGCCGCTGAACGGCGGCCCGCCGGAGACGCGGACGTTCGTCGCCGTCGCCCGGACGCACGTCCAGCTCGCGTTCCCCTACGAGCCCGGCAGCTAGCACGGACCTCGCCGGGTTTCGTCGCGCGGCGGCCGGGGTAACCTCGGGGCCATGGCGATCGAGGCGACGGACGCGGCGGTTGCCGGCACCGTGTCATTGGGCGGCGACCTTCAGGTCCGCTGCCTGGGATTCGGCGCGATGCGGATCACGGGCGACGGGATCTGGGGACCCCCGGCGGACCCCGAGGCGGCGAAGTCGGTCCTGCGTCGCGCCCTCGATCTGGGAGTGAACCTCATCGATACCGCCGACTCCTACGGGCCCGAGGTGAGCGAGGACCTGATCGCCGAGTCCCTTCATCCATACCCCGGCGGGCTCGTGATCGCGACCAAGGGCGGGCTCACGCGGCCCGGTCCAGGCGAGTGGGAGCCCGATTGCCGGCCGGAGCACCTCCGCGAGGCGTGCGAGGGAAGTCTGAGGCGGCTTCGCCTGGAGCGGATCGACCTCTATCAGCTTCACACCGTGGACCCGAACGTTCCCCTCGAGGAGTCGGTGGGTGCGCTCGCGGAGCTGCGCGACGAGGGGAAGATCGCGCATATCGGTCTCTCCAACGTGAACGTCGAGCAGGTCGCCCGAACTCGCGAGATCGTCCCCATCGTCTCGGTGCAGAACCGCTACAGCATCGGCGATCGCGAGTCGGAGCCGGTGCTCGACGCGTGCGAGCGCGACGGCCTCGCCTTCATCCCGTGGTTCCCGCTCGCGTCGGGCGGGCTCGCCACCGAGGGAGCGATCAGCCGCATCGCCCAGGCCCACGAGGCGACCCCGTTCCAGGTCGCGATCGCATGGCTGCTCGCCCGCTCCCCCGTCATGCTCCCGATTCCCGGCACCGCCTCCGTGGAGCACCTCGAGGAGAACGTCGCGGCGGCCGGCCTGCGCCTCGAGCGCGAGGAGTTCGAGGAGCTTTCGCGCTAGGGGGCTGAGCCCCAGGCGCCCACCGAGAGCCCGCGCCGAGTGGCGACGCCGGAGTGCAAGGGCGATGAGGGAGGCGGTCACGCCGGCGCCAGCGGTTCGTCGCGAGACGCGGGATAACCCTTCAACGGCTCCCATCTGCGATGACGATTGAAGACTTGACCGTCCCCAGAACGGTTAACCCTTCAACCGTTCCCTCGGCGCCCCCCGGGGCCTCGCTAGAACGGACCGGCCCCTACGGCGTCAAGACGATCTTCAGCGCCTCGCGCCGGTCGTAGATCTCGTACGCCTCGGGGGCCTCGTCGAGGCTCATGTGGTGGGTGACAAGCGGTCCCGGGTCGATGACGCCCGCCGAGAGCATCGCGAGCACGCGGTCGAGGTGGCCGATCACGTTCGCGTGGCCGGTGCGCCAGCGCAGGGCCTTGATCCAGACGACTCCCATGTGGACCTCCGCTCGCTCCGCGTAGACACCGATCACCGACACGGTGCCCGCCTTGCGGGCCAGGCGGCAGGCCAGGTCCAGAGCGTCCGGGTGGCCGACCGCGTCCACCGACAGGTCGACGCCGCGACCCTCGGTCAGCTGCTTGGTCCGGCCCCTCGGGTCGTCCTCGGTGAGGTGCACCGGGGTGGCGCCGAACGACTCGGCCATCCGCAGACGCTCCTCGACCGTGTCCACCGCGATGATCGCCGAGGCGCCCGAGGCCTCCGCGACCTGGACCGTGCACAGGCCCACCGGACCGAGGCCCAGCACGGCCACGGTCGCGCCCGGCTCGAGCGGCTCCGGCAGGACCGCGTCGCCGCAGATCGCGTGATAGGCCGTCCCGGCGACATCGCCGGCGAACAGCGCGACCTCGTTCGAGAGGCCCTCGGGGACGCGTCGAAGGGTGAGGTTCGCGTTCGGAACGAGCACCAGATCCGCCTGAGCGCCCGGGAGCGATCCGAGGGTGGCGCCGTGCCCGAAAACACGGCCGCTGTCGCACTTGTGGTACTCGCCGCGGCGGCAGTGAAAGCACGCGCCGCAGGCCGTGCAGTAGGTCCCGAGCACACGGTCCCCCTCGGC